>CAXAGT010000039.1:0-15516 GCA_963968885.1 uncultured Candidatus Poseidoniales archaeon
GTTTAGGTGACAGACTATGTTCTATTGTGAATTTTCTTATAATTTATCGACTTTTTTACAATTACAGACATGCTCGTTTACGAACACGAAGACGGCATCTACTTATGCATCAGATTGATTATATCGTTGCGATTCTTATGAAAAGACCTCGTGCCGAACCTCGGGACAATACAAAATTAACGTTTTATTCAATATTAAATCGCTTAGTATAATTAGTTGAATTCTTAGCGCAAAATAATGCCAACAGGAAAAGTAAAATGGTTTAATCAGACAAAGGGCTTCGGCTTTATCGAACAAGAAGAAGGAGAAGATCTATTCGTGCACAAGTCCCAAGTGACTGGTGAAATCCGCGATGGAGATTCTGTCGAGTTTGAAGTAGGCGAGGGTCCTAAAGGTCCAAACGCAACTAATGTTCGTAAAATCGAATAATCTAGAATTCAAACTCCCCTAATGAGGCTCATTCTTTCTAGGGTATGCTCTCGCTTTGCTAAATCCATCTATTGATTTGGCTCAGTAGACCTGATTATACCGAAGTTATCATTAACTCATGACATAGTATTGCATATGTGGTAAGCAAGTACGAGAGGGAATTACTTGCCGTACTAGCAGGAGATGAGAAAGGCGTAGCTGCAGTCATCAAGTCTTGTACTGAGCAAGAAAAGGAAAGAATGACACGCATCCAAAACAGACCGTTCTTAGTTGTCAGAGCAGCGGGTTCTGGTTCAGAGGGAACTGGAGATTTACTTGCACTGAGAGGAGATTTGTGTTTTCCAATTGAAGTAAAAACTACTAAAGACAAGAAATTGTATCTTTCGGGTCGAACTAAACTTCAATATGATGCAATGGAAAGGGAAGGGGAAAGGTGTTCACTGATGCCCCTCTATGCTCATAGATTGAAGGGAGTCAGAGGAGATTCATGGAGGATTTTCAGGGTCGAAACATCCACTTTAACAGGAGCATCAAAAAGATTGGAGAGATCAATACCCCCGCTCCCTCTCACAAGAAATGGGAGCAAACATATCGACTGGGACAAGGGTATGCCACTGAATGAATTCATAGCCATTCTTTGCAATGAGAACTCTAAACTCGAAGGTCTAAAACAAAGAACTGATGATAAGAAAATCTCTCGATATTATCCCCAAACTTCCAACAAAAGTGTTGATTACATTGCTGAACTTCTTAATAGAAGGTCATAGAATATAGGGTATCGCAATAGTAAATACGAGCATGAATAGTATTGCTAATGATGAAAGCGACGACGTTCTTCTTGAAATGTGATCAATCCACAATGGGTGGATTTTAACGAATCTTACTTTTCTGGTAATTTTCTTCAACCTTGTAAGAGAATTATGCACTATATCTTTGAACATATGTCCTCCATCAAAAGGAACCATTGGAACTAAATTAGTGAATCCAAGTAAAATGTTCACCCATGCTATCCAGAAAAATAAGTTTACGAAAAATAGTATTCCATTTGTCCCAAGTATTGAGCCTACAAAACCATCACTTGCAGTCAATAACGACTCCTGGAATGGATGAATTGCTACTCCTTGAAGTTCAAATGGAATTATCATTATGCTGACCAGGTGAATAGGTAGTGACAGCAATCTAGCCCCTATCCCTGCATCGACGTTGGTAGAAAGAGGTCCTGCTAATCTATCAATACCTGCTGTTGCTTCAGATATCCCAGATACACCTAGGAATGGTTCTCCCTCATATATTTCATAGGCATCAAGTTGAGCATCGGTCCAATTGTTCGCTTTGTAATACTCTCTCTTATCTGAGAGGGTGGCAACGAGGACTTCTTGGGTACCATCTTGATGCTCTACCAATATCTCGATTTCATCGCCTGGTGAACTCAAAGAGATTACGTCGTCAAATGTTTGGTAGTCTGGTATAATTTGTCCTTCCATTTCTAAGATTGAATCCCAGGGAAGCATTCCTGCTTCCTCTGCACCAGCCCCATCAACTATACCCTGAACGTGAACGCTCTGATGAACAGATGTAAGTTGAGTAGCCGCAGCAGAAATCAGTAGCATGAAGATTAAAGCGGCAAACAAATTAGTCGCGGGTCCTGCCGCAAACATTCGCAATCTTTCTTTCCGTGGTGCGTCAAACAATTCCTCTCCCTCTGGTTCTGCAAACGCTCCCAGTGGTAACGGTCCTAGTTGCAAGAGGCCAAATGACCTAATTCTCATTCCGTGACCTCTTGCCTGTAGACCATGGCCTAGTTCATGGATGACTAACGAAAAGATGAACGCAATTGCCCCCCATCCAAGAGGTATCATCGGGTTTAATCCAGGGATCGCAAGTAATTCACTTGCTGGTGGAGGGTCTTCAAGCGGTTCGGTCGTAGCAGCGGCAATAAATGCCAGTATTACCACGAATCCTGTAAGGAACATTGCTAGATAACATACCCAGAGAGATATCTCGCCATAAGCTCTCCAAAACTTTCTTGGGCGTGCTAACTTTTCCAATAGACCTAGCCCTTTTTGTGTTCTGACCATCAAAATGACGCCTAATGCTCTAGAAGCATTCCATTTGTCAAGTGTCCCTCTATTCTCTAAAACTCTAAGTAAAACATACCAAGCAAGAATAGCAAGAAGAATTGTTCTGCCACTTATCGAGACAGACATCCAGTCACTTGCCATGATTACCCCAAACGTCCAAACATTATGAATCTCAGCATGATTCCGAATTGTTATTTTCGTTAGAAAGATGGATTGAGATTGCCTCCTCTAAGGTGTATTTACCTATTGCAACTGACCGTGCAAGTTCAGAAGATATCGTTATTCTACCTTGTGAATATCTTCTACTCTTTTGTTTGACATTCCTAACTTCACCCTCACTAACTTTTAATTCACGGATTTCGAATACCCTTGTGCCGGTATTCATTGCGATTTTGACTGCTGAGCGGCTATGGTCGTGTCTTGAGAAACCTTGAGAGGTCTTGCTTTCATTGACCTCTTCACAAAGAAAATTTTCCTTCAAGCATTCATTGAATAATCTATCTCTAATGGAAGGCGAGCCATCACCGATTCTAACGACCATGCGTTTGTGTGGCAATCTAGAGGATATGCCAAGAATGTGGTTAATTACCTGATTAGGTTGTTCTAATTGCGCCATTCCAACGAGTCTTGAATCGGCTAACCATGCAAGACCTGGCCTTGGTCCCGGATCAACTCCAAATGCTAAGAGTTCAACTGAATCAATGCCTTTTGATTTGTGAATCGCAGAATCAACTGCCACGGATAGATCAAGAACTGAGCAAGCTATACCCCGAGAATCACCAGTTTTTTGAAACTCAGCAACGACCTCTCTCTCTGTACCTAACCAAACAAAGTCACCCTTGGGCAATTCATCATCAAAATCTATCAACTTAAAATTAGTATTTCTTTTTCTAAGTTCCTTAATCAATTTGAAAGCAAGACGAAAATCATTGGTCCTCACAATGATTGCTGACACAATAATACCTAGGAGTTGTGGTTATTGAATAATGCTATTTCTTCGCAATTACTTCATTCTTACCTGGTAGGCTTGTCTTCCGTTAGCGTACAATGTTATTCTTCCAGATGTAGAAATTGAAACCGCTATTGAATCAGTCAAAGAGGAAATACCTCTTGCAGCCAGTTCTCTTCCACCTTCTCCTGACTTAGCAGGGATGTTAGGAGGAACCTGTATATATCTCCCAGCATCGCTTGCAATACCCTCTTTGTTGAAGAATATGGCACCATCAAGCCAAGCAAACTCTGCTAGTGTTTCGAGGTTTTTGTTGTCTAGAATGCTTCTTTTTTCTCTGGAGTGACCCTTGAATGGATTTAGAACCAAAGCAGTAGAGTGTTTTCTCAATTTTTGTATATTACCCAAAGCAAAAAGGGCACCAACATCATGCCCTTCTCGACCCCTTCCTCCAATTTCTTGAGCTAAATCTATGAGTCTATTCAAGACTTCAATCTCAACACCAAATTCTTGGGCTATTGGAATAAGTTTATTGATATGGAGATTAGAAAAGTCCACAACGAAAATGCCATCGATTGGCTCTGCTAAAACCACCAGAACCTTCATCCCAACTTTTAGGTCACTATCACTGAGCGATGAAATAATCAAATCATGTATCCTGTTGAGGACACCCAATCCTTTTGCGCTGAGATTTTCATCAGAAAGGATAACATCAATCTGGTCCTCTTCCAAGATTTCTGCAGTTCTTGATTGACTAGTAAGGACTTTTAGTGGTTTTTTGTTTGCAACAATCTCCTGAACTTGTTTTACTTTTCTTGAATTATTTGATAGCACAAGAACATAGTCAATTTCAGATTTATTGTCACTCAATGCCAACTCGACCATGCTGTCGATTGAAGACATCTAATTTCACCTACTCAGTAGTTGTGTCAATACCTGGGAATTGATCTTCATTTTCTCTGTATACTGTTCTCATGTTGCTAATGAAATTCTTTTCTTTAACAACAATGTTGTATTCCTTGATTTTAGGGTCTTCTTCTCCGTTCATCTTTCCAAGTAAAATCTCTAGGGTCAGTCTTGCTCCTTCTCTGTGAGGATATGCAAAAGTTCCCATTGATATCGGAGGAGCATAGATTGTTTCAACATCTTCCATTTCCAATAGTCTCTCAAATAGATTTTCGTATGTTTGAGCTAATAATTCTCTTCTCGACTCATCTTGGTTTGGTCTTCTGCAGTCAGGACCGACTGCGTGGATGATATGCTTGTAGTTGCTACCAAGATTGTATGGTTTTGTTACTACATTATTTGTAACAGCGCAGGGAGGTGCATTGATTTTTCTCATATCCAGACATATTTGCCTTGTTGTGTCAGTCAGTTCTTGGCCTGCTTTTTGGTGAATTTGATTATCTAAGCCCTCTCTTCCGCTTAGCCTATTATTTGCGGGTGTTATCATCACATCACCGCTGTGATTCCAAATGTCTCCGCCAACAACTCTGACGATACCCCATTTGCAAGTTCTAGCCATATATAGTTCCGGCATCGTTCAGCAGATAGGGTGAGGGTATATACACGCTACGCCTTATATTAATGGGAATTGGATTTGGTTATTCTGATGTAAACGCTTTATCAAAAGGTATAAATCGCGTTAAAAAAATAAAAGATGGTGCGAGCCTTTTCCCTCGCCGTAGCGAGAGAAAAGGCGGACTTCCCTAACGGGGACTACTTCTAATCAAGTTGTGTTGAGATTCACTCTAGGTGCTCAACGCCGACCTTCTTGACGTTTGCCTTCTTGATCTTGTCAGGCAACCAGTCTGGGCCGTTTGCAGGCTTGTCAACCATAGAGATACTGCCAGTGAAAACGTGGACCTTCTTGGTCTTACGCTCTCTTAGGCGGATGTCTGTGTGTCCACGAGTTGCAGCTTTTAGTGCCGCACCACGTGGTTGTTTGCTTGCAAATACTTGCGCTGTGTCGTTGTTCCCGTCTAGCAGGACAAAATACTTCTTTTCACTCATTTGGATTTCCTCCAAACCGATGAGTGTTAACAGAAGCATATAAACATTATTGCGAAAAAAGGCTTTACTGCGCCACATATGGCTTGCAAGCCCACATTCCGAGGGCTAAAAAACCCGCAAATGGCATACTGTAAGCCAAAGGAATTTGGTGAATTTAGCGATTTTCTTTGAATATCTCAACGCATCGCGAAGATGTTTATTCGTAAGAGTAACAGTTCTGATGTTTCTTAAGAGTATTCTTGTCTAAATCACTCTTCTTCCTCTGAAGCCCCGAATCCTCTTGGTTCGTGAACTTCCATGAATGTAACTTTGTTTACTTCAACAGAATCCCTTAGAGTAGTTACTAGTCTAAATTTCATCAAAGCAGCATTGGTATCAAATAACATAGTTTGAGGAATTGTGATAGAAACATCATCTCCATCCATTTCCACAACGAAATCTGTGTGTCCAGTGTTAGATTCTAACAAAGCAGCAATTTTTTCTTCCCTGTCTTCGATTACCTTTACAATTTTGAAATCATACTTCAACTTCATTCCAGCCATGGGATGATTGTAGTCTATTCTTGCCCTTCCTGCTGAAAGATATGCTAAGTAACCTTGGCGTCCGCTGATATTGACTGGAGCTCCCAAATAAAGAGATTGAGGATCTCTTACATGTTTCATCAATTTATCAATCGAGATTGTTTCTATTTGTGTTGGGTCCTTCTCACCGTATGCATCTTCAGCAGATATTTCCACTGTCGTGTCTTTGTCGGCTTTAGCCTCAGAGAGCGCTTCCTCGAAGCCGGCGATTAACGTGCCTGCTCCAACAGCACAAACCAATGGAGAGTATGTTCGACCCTCTTGGTGCTTTTCATGCTCCTTTGCGACTTCTTCACGTGTGGTCTCGATAAGATCACCGGTTTCTGCGTTGTATAGGTCGTAGTCAACGTGGACGATTGTTCCGTCTTCCATAATGTATTCCTCCCTTAGGGGTAAACCCGCCGACCTACCATTCATTCATAAGGAAATTGGCTGATAATTAGAAACATATCGGGCTGAACAATCCTCATTCTTCCTCGTAGTCCTTCGAATAATGGTCCTTTGAAGTCGAAGTTAATTTCCCCTCATACCATAGTCCGAGCATCCCTACTAACATTACAATCCATCCAGACCAAACTAGATGTGAAAATGGCAATTCATATACTGTTATTCTGATCAATTCAATCGAATCTATACCGTTAATGGAAGCCTCTCGCATCAAACCAGATGCTTGAGATCCATCAAAAATGAACACTAAGTCACCAGTTAACGTAGAGTGCCTATCTACTTCTGACCTAGCAAATCCAGAATTGTCAAATCGAGTTGTCCCGGGATTCACAATTCCAATCAAAGATTCATCGCCATTATTGACAGAATATATCTCAACCTCAACTCCTAGGTAACCATCTCCAATTTCAGGTTCTGATTCTAAATTCAGTTCCTTGAATACATAGCCATAATCTCCAACAACTACCATCTCATCTTTGACCATGGTTATTCGATGTGAAGAATCCCCTCTATCTACAAGCGTAGTTGAGAATACGTGCCCGACTAACAATAGTATTAGACCAAGATGAACAAAATGAGCCCATCTAGAGATTTTCGATGATTTGGTTTTAGACTTCCATTGTGAGTAAACTTCTCTGCTCATTCCAGGCAATGAAACCATCAACATAGGTAGCAGCAGCCATCCAATATTGCCTCTACTTATGTATTCACTAAATTGTTCATCTGAATCAGGACCGAGGTTCTCAGGGAACAATATCGCCATGATTACTGAAAAAGAAATTGTAAATAATATCACTAATTGATTTGTTCTAGCATTTGATTTTCTAAAATTGTAAGCAAAGAAACCAGCAGGCAGAGCCAGTATGAAAGGTGAACCCAAAACTTCGTGGGCTTCTAAAGAGACTTGGTCGATGCTAGATAAGAGAATAATCAATGTCAAGATAAGGTATGTCGAGGATACCACAACAGTGGAGTAAAGAGTGTATTTCATCAACTTCTTCTTAGATAATAGACCAAAACTAGCATTTTCCTTTTGGTTTGGATCATCTTTCTTTAGCAACCACGGTGTTATGAACAATAGCAAAAGTGCGATTGCGACGTATACATTTACTAAACCTGTCCAGGAACTTGACAAAGCAACAGTTACTCCGGCTAGAGCCCATCCCCATTGTTTGGTAACAACCTTTGCAGACCTTAGAGGAACCAAGAAACACAAACAAACTAAGGCAATTATTGATTCTGAAATGTAAGTTATAAGGAAAAAAACAACAAGGTGCGATATCCCCTCATATTTTTCTCTGAAATCAGTATTCTTTTCTTTTTCTTGATTGAAATCCTCGCTAAGATAGTAGGAATGCACATACATTATTAGCGGGACAAAAATCAACAATTCACTAAAATTAGAGTAAATTTGACTACTAAGCAAACCTGCTAAGAACGCAAGTATTACTGGTGCAAGGAAATAAAATTCTAATTTAGCAACAGGTTTTTGCCCAGAGTAATATGACCGAGCCATTGTTAGCCAAATTCCAACCAGTAAGAATAGAACAAACAGGTAAGAAATCACTTCTACACCAGCATCACTACTGTCCAATAAGAACATGCGTCCTAGAACTGTTGATGGTGGGGTCGCATCGCTAGATTGGACAAATGTGTGTACGCTACTAGCCCATACGCCACCTGCCCTTGTAACCAAAGTAGCAAACAGGGATAATGCACCAGTGCTTATTGCAATGCCTTGCATAAGAATTGCTGGCTTAGTGCCTGGTTTGGTCCTTAGATGAGAGAGGACTACAAGAGCTAACCATGGCAAGAAAGAGCCAGTCTCGACGGGATCCCATGCCCAATACCCTCCCCAATCTAGAATTAGATAGGCCCATAACCCACCTAAACCGATTCCTAATGTTAAAATGAAAAAACCAAGCCTTGCTACAGGATATATTCTTTCTGAAATAGATTGTTCAGAACTACGCAAATAAGATGATATTCCGATAAATGTAAGGTGCATACAAAAGCTGTAACCGAAGAATATCAGTGGTGGGTGTATAACCATTAAATCGGTTTGAAGTAGAGGATTTAGCCCGGAGAAAAATTGCCCATCCTGGGCCAACTCAAACGGTTTTAGATTAATTGCTAGAATAATTAGTAAGGCAGTAAACCCGTGAGCAAAACGAAGCCGTAGTGTCCTAGTGGAATCATCTTCTCCTGACAAATTCCCTCCATAGACTAAACTCAGTAGTGACATTAATCCAGCCCAAAGAAGGATTGGACCCTCCCTTGCTGCCCAAGTTGCGGCAATTTTGTACTTCAAGGGTAGTCCAGAGCCTCCATTAGCAGCAACCACCAATATTGAGGAATCATTAACCACAAATAGGTATACCAAAGTAAAAAATGGTAGAGAAACTAATGAATGCAACACTATTTTGGTTATCCCTTGGATTTTCGGATTAGTAAATAATACCACCAAAGAAATGAGAGCAATCCATAAGGTTAGCCCCCACATGATGCATCGAAACCGGGTTCCCTCATTTATCTTACCAAAACTCCAAAGGCGCGTTTAGAGTTACCATCCAAAATATTTAGCTCTCGAATATCCGAATGATTTGAGAGTTGATATTACTCCTTTGCGAATCAATGATGGTCTCTTTAATAAAATTCGTAAACCAATTCCGAGTTTTTGAAGGGCGGACATATTGCCAAGTTCCTCGGGCAGGAAATTAGCCATTTCCGACATTTCTTTATCTGTTAATCCATACAATGAGGTTTTTCCTTTCAAGATCTTGTCATAGGGCGGGAAGGTATTCTTCCATGCTGTCTCATATTTTTCCAGCGCTGATTTTGAAAGGTCACCAGATTCTATTGCTTCTGCTATGACCTGCGCGGCTTCTCTTCCAGACCAAAGTGCCAAGTGACTTCCACCCTCGAACAATGGTGAAGTAAATCCTGCTGCATCCCCTACTAAGATTAAGCCTTCATCAACGGTTTGTGATCTTGGACCAGAAATTGGAATTGTTCCGCCAAAGGGTCTAGTTTTGATCCCCTCTGCCCTCCATGGAGGGTTTGTCTTAGGATTGTCGGCCAAATAAGTATCCTCAATAAAATTCTCTAAGTACTTCACTGCTCCCCTTTTATCGGTTGTAACAAGGCCAACGTTGGCCCTACCGCCTTCTTTTGGTATCATCCAGACATAACCATGCGGAGAGTATTCAGGCCATAAGTAAAAATCAAGGAAGCCATCATTTGGAACTTCAAGCATCTCGTATTGGAAGCCTGCAATGACTTCTACTTCTCCGCCTATATTGAAAAATTTGGCTGAGAATCCCGCAACGCCTGATGCATCGATAATGGCTTTAGCCTTGATTGGAAAATGTTCACCTTTACCTTCAATTATCCAATTGGAAAATTGATTTTCGCTATTGAATTCTTTGACTGCGGATTTTACTTTATGGGACCTGTGTAATGTTGCTCCTAAATTTTCTGCTTCCCCGATTAACCATCTTTCAAAAAGATGCTTTTCTAACACATAACCGGGTTCAGTCAATTTCTTTGCCGTTCCATCGGGGAAGATCACTCGTATACCCTCGACATCTAGAGCGATTACTTCTTTTGGAAGTTCTAGTTTTAGATTTTTGACTGCTTCTAGTGAAAGGCATTCTCCACAGTGTACTGGAGTCCCTACATCAGGGTCAGCTTCCAGTACCATGACACTCAATCCCTGACGAGATGCCTCTAATGCTGCACTTCCTCCACCGGGACCAGCACCGATAACAACAACATCACACTCGTTGAATACCTCCGCCATGATTCTACCAATCACTACAAGTCCATGAAGGAAGCGATGATTTTAGTTTACACAAATTATGTCAATTGTCCTATACACACTATTCAAAGAGGAAGAGGTTTTGGGGCAAGTATGGCTTGGAAGACTCTTGGTAACTGGCTTAGTCACCTTGAGCAAAATAATGAACTGATTCGAATCAAGGAGCCTGTTGAAGTCGAATACGAAGCCGGCGCTATAGCAGATCTTTTGGTCAAAAACGAGGGCCCTGCTGTCATTTTTGAAAAACCCATTCTACAAGACGGTTCGATCTCAAAAATACCTCTAGCGATGAA
The DNA here is from genome assembly GCA_963968885.1 of uncultured Candidatus Poseidoniales archaeon. Lineage (GTDB taxonomy): Archaea > Thermoplasmatota > Poseidoniia > Poseidoniales > Poseidoniaceae > MGIIa-L4. Next base: position 10,614 of record CAXAGT010000039.1, read on the forward strand.
TATTTTTGGAACCCACGATAGGACGATGAGAGCTTTGGAAGTTACCACGGAGACTGAAATAGGCGATAGAATGGTAGCAATGATGAAACCTGACATCGGAACTTACATGAAAAGACCATGGAAGGGAATTCCGGTTGCTAGAGATGCTCTGGCATTTAACCCTAGAAAAGTAAAGCGGGCACCTTGTCAACAAGTGGTAATGGATAATCCTGATTTAACAAAATTACCGATTCCAAAGACATGGCCAAATGATGGCGGACCATTTGTTACTCTACCTCTAGTTGTGACCAAAGACCCAGGAAGTGGCGAGCACAATCTTGGGATGTATCGCTCGCAAATATTTGGACCAAAAGAAGCAGGACTACATTGGCAAATACACAAACATGCGGCTGACCATGCTGCTAAAGGTCAAAAAATACCAGTTGCAATTTGCATGGGTGGTCCCCCAGAGTTAATTTTTTCAGCAATCTCTCCACTACCAGATAACCTAAGCGAATATCAATTTGCAGGAATTCTTGGCAGAAAGCGGTTGAAAATTACTAAGGCAAAGACACAGGATTTGTGGGTTCCTGCAGAAGCTGACATAGTAATCGAAGGTTGGTGCGACCCTACTGAAACAAGAACTGAAGGTCCATTTGGAGATCACTTCGGATTTTATTCACTAACCGGCCAGTACCCTGTACTCAATGTCACAGCGATTACAATGAGAAAAAACGCAGTATTACCTGCTACAATTGTTGGGCTTCCTCCCATGGAGGATGGTTATTTGGGTGAGGCTATTGGACGCCAGTTCTCACCAGTATTGAATTTCCAGCATAGAGACGTACTAAGTGTGCATTTGCCACTAGAAACTGGTTTCCACAATCTTGCGATTTTAGCAAGTAAGCAACGGTATCCAAGACAGGCAAGAAAAACTGCTCTAGGCTTGTTTGGAGCTGGGCAAATGATGTTCCTCAAGATAATTGTTGCATGCGACCCAGATCATGATGTAAAAGACCTAGATGCCTTTCTTGATGTTCTCAATGATAATGTTGAACCGAAAAAAGATATGATAATCCTTGAAGGTATGGTTGCAGATAGTTTAGAGGTTGCAAGTCCATATGAAAATGTTCATGACAAGCTTTTGATCGATGCAACGACCATACCAACGCCAGACCCCAGATCTGATAGCCAGCCTGTTACGGGTTCGTTCAAAGAAGATACTCCTAATTGGAGGAAGGGGAACGAGAAATCCCCTGAAATCTCAGAAAAATTATTGACTGAGATTAAAGATATATCCGAGGTAGAAGATCTGAGACTGCTACGTGGAAACATGCTGGTAGTTACCACAGCAATAGAGGGGACTCCCTCACCAGAAACAGGGTTAGAGCCTGATGGAAGTGACTCGACTTTAGACGCCATGGAATATGCAAGGGTTGAAAGAATTTCTCAATTGAAAAAATTAATTTTCCAATTGGATTCAAATAAATCCATAAGGTGGCTTTTCATAACGAATTCCGACTTAAACTTACATTGCGAGAAAGCCCGCAGAAGGCTGCTTTGGCAACTTACCAGCAGGTTTGATGTTGGTAGGGGCTTAAGTTTCGACGAAGGTCGAGAAAGAATCTGCTGGGACGCTACTACTCCCATACCCAGTACAAAACACACCGTTAGACGGTGGCCAGCAGTTACTTTACATTCGAAAGAAACATTGGATAGTCTGCAAAATTTTGAAGAACTAAATGACATGGAATGGCCAGAACATTTAGAGTTCAAGTGAGGCTTCTCCATGGAATTAAAGCAAATAGCAACATTTGTTAAGCTCGAACATACGTTGTTTAGTTTACCATTTGTGTTCATAGGTGCATATCTTGCCCATGATGCTGGATATGATGTTAGCCTGCAAGACCTACTTTGGATATTAATTGCAGCAGTAGGCGCAAGAGGATTAGCTATGACCCTCAACCGAATAATCGATCGAAATGTTGATGCTGAAAACCCGAGAACCGCACAGAGGCATCTTGCAAGCGGTTCGATGTCAATGAGCACCGCTGTTACACTTGGGATTGTGTTCACAATTATGCTTGTTTTCGGTGCATGGATGCTAAACGAAATAGCGTTGTACATGTCATGGCTTCCTGTACTCACCTTTGTTGTCTACCCTTACCTGAAGAGATTTACTTGGTTATGCCATTTTTGGCTTGGGCTGTGTTTGGGCTTGGCTCCCGCAGGAGCGTGGGTAGGCATAGTAGGCGGGGATCTAGGATGGGCAGCCATCTTTGATTCATCATATTGGTTCCCAGAGGTACTTGTGTGTTCAGTGGCTGTTTTGCTTTGGATTACGAGTTTCGACTTAGGGTATGCTAGAATGGATGTTGAATCTGATAAAGAAAATGGCATCATATCCTTCCCTGCAAAATTTGGCGAAAAAATCACAAGAATAACATCTTTGATTTTGACAATTTCATGGCTTGTATTACTTTTTAGTTCCTCAGCATTGATTGCCAGTTTACCAATATTCTATTTGGTCATGAAATGGGATATTGATTGGAAGAAATGGCAAGGATATTGGTTTATAGCACACGTTTCAACAGGTTGGATTTTGCTGATTGGATACTTGATTCTACCGTGGTGAAATTCAATAGCCGACTTGGTTAGCATCAATTATGAACCCGATTGTCAAGTCTCTACTAGAATTCAACAACGCATTTGAAATTCCAAAAATGGACTCACCTGGCTTGAGTAATGATGAATTGATTGAACTAAGAATAAAATTACTCAAAGAGGAAGTAGAAGAATATGCGGAAGCGGCCAGAGCAGGTGATTTAGTAGAAGTTCTTGACGCTCTTGCGGACATTGGATATATCCTTGCAGGGACAATTATCAATCATGGAATGCAACATATCTATGATGACGCATTCGATGAAGTACACCGATCTAATATGGCTAAATTAGTAGATGGGAAGGTGTTGAGGAGAGATGATGGAAAGGTGATGAAACCGGAGGGTTGGCAACCACCTAATCTTGCGCAGTTCCTTGAGTGAATTCAAATCGAATGAATTACACGCTATACCATGTCACGCCCACTCGCGGTAATTACCGGCGGAGGAAGAGGAATTGGTGCAGCAATTTCAAAGCGACTAGCAGATGATGGGTATGACGTAATCCTAACTTACAATAGCTCTTCAAAGCCTGCAGAAATGGTAGTTGAGGATATTAGAAATTCAGGAATTGATGCAGTAGCACTGAAAGTTGATTGTTCGGATAAAGGAGAAGTTGGACTATTGGGAATTCATGCTTGGATGACTAGAGGCGTAGATGCATTAATTTTGAATCACGGCGAATATAGAAGAATTCCTGCTGAGGATATGGAACTAGAAGACCTTGATCGAACCATGAAAGTTAACTTCGAAGGGTCAGTAAGGGTCTGGAAAACTTTGCAAAAGCATCTCAAAGAAGATGCTAAAATGGTTGTTGTATCCTCCCAATTAGGAATTAAGGGCTCCCCACATGGTGCTGATTATTCCGCAAGTAAAGCGGCTTTGTCTGCCTGGGCTCGTTCTTTATCGCAAACTGTCGGTAACTCTGGAAAAAGAGTGAACATCATCGCACCTGGATTCGTAGACACAGATATCCTAGCCGGAGACAGTGCCCAAAAAAGGGCAGAAAGAATCGAACTTGTACCGCAAAAAAGAATTGGTACTCCTGAAGATATCGCTGGTGTTGCTTCCTTCCTTTGTGGCAAGGATTCAAAATATGTCAACGGTGCTATTATCCATGTCAACGGTGGTCTATACCTACCTTAACTGGAGCGTGGAGAGATGGTAAATGAATGGGATGACGATGGAGAATTCATGTCCATTGCAGACCAGTTGCCTGAATTAGTGGACCTTGAGTACCGTGACCCTTTTGACATTTCAAAAGCGCTTGAGGGAGCAGCACTCGATCACCTGAATCCCGAGGTGAAGAAGTTTGAATTACATACGGATTATTTTCCTTCCGGAGACCAGCCTAAAGCAATTGAAAAATTGATTTCTCAATTGGAAAATTCACAAGAAAGATGCGTTCTTCTAGGCGTCACTGGTTCTGGCAAGACATTTACCATGGCAAATATCATTGAAAGAATGAATATTCCAACCCTTATCATCTCACACAACAAAACACTGGCAAGGCAGTTACATCATGAGGTTGCTGAATACTTTCCAAAAAACGCAGTGGAATACTACGTTTCCCACTATGATTATTATCAGCCTGAGGCATATCTTGCAAAGAGAGACCTGTACATAGACAAGGAGATGTCAATTAACGAAAGAATAGAGCAAGAGAGATTTTCGGCAGTATCTGCTTTGCTGACTCGCCCAGATTGCGTAATTGTTTCATCTGTTTCCTGCATATATGGTCTAAATCCCCCTGATGTGTTCTTGCAGGCGTACGTCAGAACTTACGTGGGTCAAGAGATAGAGCCCCAGGATTTAGTTCGGGAGTTAGTTGATTTACAGTACAAGAGAGTCCCAGGAGATCTTGCAAGAGGAGAAGTGAGACTCAGAGGAGAAGTTCTCGATGTATGGATGCCTTCAAGAGATGACCCACTTAGAATCAAATTCGATTTTGACGGAATAATATCGGTTCAAGTCTGTGACCCTGTTTCATGGGAAACAATAGATTCGTTAGATGAGGCATGGATTCATCCAAAAGAATTGTTCGCTACAAGTCCAGAAAGGCATGAGAAGGCCCTGGAAAGCATTGAAATGGAGCTTGAAGGAAGACTTGCTGAACTTGAATCCCAACAAAAAATCGTAGAACGCCTAAGGCTTGAGCAAAGAACAAATTATGATTTAGAGATGCTAAGAGAAGTAGGATTTTGTTCGGGAGTAGAAAATTACTCTGCTCACTTTGATCAGAGAAAGCCTGGTGAAAGACCATA
>CAXAGT010000040.1:0-15285 GCA_963968885.1 uncultured Candidatus Poseidoniales archaeon
GAGGGATGATAATGCATAATGGTGTCTATGGTTCCTTTGGAATAGATGGAGATACCGAAGACTCGCACACTCTCTGCGAAGGTTACATGGAAGGATACTATAACGGTCCTGCTGCTTATTTGACAGGAGGAATGGTGACCTATGGAGGAAATGATTACTGGACTGAGCGTTCTTTCCTTCAAAGGGTACTGGAGAATTACAACGGCTCGATATACAACATCCAGGGAATGCAAGACTGGAACGTTGATCCTCACATGGCATTCCCAACTCACCAGTTAGCTGAAGAAGCGGGAATTGAAATCAAAACCTTTGCCGGTCAATGGGCTCACGATTATCCTGACAGAGCAAGCGGTCACTCTTCACTACCATCAGGAAAAGGGGCTGAAGCCTACCCTTACACTCTTAGATGGGACTGGGCTGATGAGATGTTGTACTGGTTCGATTGGTACCTAAAAGGAGAGGGTGAGGCACCTATACTCGGCGTTGAAATGCAAGACAACAGAGGAGGGTGGAGATTTGAAGAAACATACCCTGCTCCTGATACTGAATATCTTGAAATTCCAGCATCAGAGATGTCCCCCACGGGTGGCACAATAACTGCGACTAATTCTATCACTATGACATACGGACCATTCGAAGAAGCGGTTTACATTGCAGGAATGCCGACTTTCCACATTCCAGTTATACCACATACTGCAAACGGCGCTCATGGATTTTTAGAAATGACAGACGGTGATGGCCTAAGACTGGGTCATGCAGTCATGGATTACAGATTCCATGAAGGTGGAAGAGATGGTCAAGAAGCTCTAGTCGCTTTCTCTCCAGTCTTAGGAAAGATGGAGTTTATGGCTATGGATATCTATCTTGATGCTGGTGAATCGATTGTTATCACGATGACTCAAACCGGGGAAGATTATGTTCCAAGTCCTGCCTCTGTAGGCATATATTCACTTGATTGGACTGGAGCAACATTGACTCTACCTCTTGTTTACAGGACTTGTGAGGACTTGTTCCAAGCACCAATGCATGAATATGGCGAGGGTGCTCCAAGAGAATGCTGACACCGCTTAGTTCATTTGTCTCGAAGGATAGGGTAGTACATGCAAAGGCAGTTGTTGTCTCTCAGTCTGGCTCTGGTTATGTTGTTGCCGTTACTAATTGTGGCGCCGTCAGCATCAGCAGAAGATGAAATAGATATTCGCATTTCAGAAGTTTTAGCTAGTGCATCTGGGGAAGATTATGATGGAGTTGATTGGAATGGAGATGGAGTAATCGGCTCTATTTCTGATCAATTTATTGAAATCTGGAATGCTGGCAATCAACCAGTCGATGTCTCAAATTGGTGGTTGGATGATATCGAAGACGGAGGTTCTGCTGCATGTCAACTTGCATGGAATACAACCATACCGGCAGACGGTAGAATCGTAGTTTTCCGTTCTGACTCTGACATTGAATTGGATTACTTTGATGGAGACACGGTAAATCTAAGAGATGACTCAATGAACTTAATCGATCAACTATCATACGGGGCTGAGGATTCATGGTGGGATAATTCGTATGTTCCCCAACCCGATGGCTCGATTGCCAAGGTAGAGCCACCTACACCGGGGGCAGCTCCAGGCGTAACCGTTGGTTCTGGTGTAATCGGAGTTGGCTGTTACAAAGTCAGAGACCATATTCATGAAGGCTCGTACGTCCTTGGAGGAAAATTAGTCTCTATGGAATCGGAAGATTCTGTTATCGACCAAGGATATATGCTCATAGAAGATGGAATGATTTCAGAAATCTGGGAAAATGAAATTCCAAGCAATATCGGACTTCAAAATGTACCAATTGTGGAAACAAATGCAACTATTTATCCTGGTTTGATTGACCTGCATAATCACCTTCACTACAATACTGTGCCTCTGTGGGATATGGATACTCACCTTTCAAATCCAAATGAATGGGGCGGATACAATAATAGGTATGAGTGGAAAAACCATCCAGACTACTCTACCACAGTTACCAAGCCTAAGATGTTGATACAAAGCGGGCCATACTGGAACATGGAAGTTGAATCTATGAAATATGTCGAGATGAAGTCTATCGTTGGAGGGACAACTTCAGCACAGGGTTCTCCGTCAAACCCAGATGATGCGTATGCATCTATCCTAGCAAGAAACATAGAAGACTGGAACTTTGGTAGGGACGAAATTCACACCAAAGTTACCGAGCTGGAATCCGATTACATCGGCAACCACATCAAAACAGGTAATGCAAGTGGAGAATTAGATGCGTGGTTCTTGCATCTTGGTGAGGGAGTAGATGAATCTAGCCGAGCAGAATTCGATATTTTAGTTGCAAACGACCTTTTGGTTGGAGAACTAGTTTTGATACACGGAACTGCACTTGGTAAATCAGAATTTGACCAAATGGCTGCAGCTGGAGCATCTCTTGCTTGGTCTCCTCTATCCAACTTGTTGCTATATGGAACTACCACTGATGTAGCCACTGCTAAAGAATCCGGAGTTCACATTACTTTGTCTCCAGACTGGGCGCCTAGTGGTTCTAAGAGTCCGCTTCACGAACTGAAGGTAGCAGACCTTTGGGATGATGAGATGCTTGGTGACATATTCACTGATTATGAATTAGTTGAGATGGTCACAAGCGGAGCAGCGGTTGCTACCAATTGGGAAGAGAATGTCGGGACATTGAGAGTTGGTAACGCTGCAGATATTGTAGTGGTTGACACCATTCATGAAAATCCCTACACGAATTTAATCCATGCAATTGACCCAGATGTTAGATTGTCGGTAGTTGGTGGAATAGCAATCTATGGGGATGAAGATGTAATGTCGGCTCTAAAAGGTGATGATTACGAGCCTGCAGGTAAATTTGGCAAGCAAGTTGACGTAACCTTCAGAGGAGTTGAATCAGGCTCACAATCATGGCAATCAATCACAGAAAATCTAACGATGGCTATGAATTTTGAATCTGCTCAAACGCAAGAGAAATTTGGTGATGCGGATAATTATGACAGCCTAGTAGCAGGCATTTCCCAAGAGGGGATAGATCCTTGGTGGACTTACGGTGATGAGAGATACTTCCGAGTGATAAATGGTTCATCAAACGCAAACGCTAGAATTGACATGTCCTTGTTGTATGACAGGTATTATGACCGTGCTGAAACTATATCCGAAATCGCAGTAAATCTTGAAGTAAGTCAGAGAACGACAGAAGTTAACTCCAATTATCCGGTGCTTACTTCTCCAAACAACGGTTATATGATTAAGAATTGTGATACCACGCCAAGTTCTGAAAACGGTTTACCAGACTCTTCAACATTAGAAGAAAACCAAGTCCTATTGTGTGGTTCAGTAGAGGTTTTAGTCGATGCATATCTTGGCTGTTTCGAGGAAATTTCTCTTGACTCAGATGGCAACCAACTTGACCCTTCAAGACTTGAGTGGAACGATAATTGTGAACAAAGGACAGGCTGGGAAGACGCTCACCCCGAAATTAGTGAAACTCCTTTGGCAGATGATTCAGCATCCTATGTTTCAAGGCTCAATCCTTCGCATGAGGTCGGTGATGCGATTTCTTTCCCTGGCGTAATGTGTGATTCAGATTCTATTCAAGAAATACAATTTTCTCAAGATGATGGGCAATACATCTCCAAAGCAAATAAATTGTCTAACTGGCAATGTAGTAACACATTCAAAATCGTAACACTAGAAGTAATAGATGATGACAATGGAAACGACGGGGAAGTGAATCAGGGTAACCAAAGTGGAAATAACTGGATTGTTTGTACAGAGGGCTCTGATTTACCTGAATGTACTACAGATACCCAAGAAGAGATATCCAATAAGGAAGATAGAGCAGTCATATATGCATTAACAGGTGCATTGATGTTTATCTTTGCATTAGTGATTGGATTCATTCTCCTATCGACTAGAAGCAATAACTTAGCAGAAGATGATTCAAAGGACTTTACAGGATACGTACCTGCACCACCGAGCGTTAGCAGTATTGATTACCAAATGAACAAAGAGGAGGAGTAAGTCACACAAGGTCCCACGTTGGACCATTAGATGTGTCAATAACTACAACTCCCATCTGTTTTAGCTTATCCCGAATTAGATCTGCTTTTGACCAATCTTTTGCTGCTCTTGCCTCAGTTCTTTCAGATAATAATTTTTCAACTTCATCAGCAATTTCAGTTTTCCTTGGATCTTCCTGTGGTTCTGATAAGACAATATCACGTGTTGGCAAAACGCCAAGAATTTGTCCTGCTGTTTCTTCTAACCAGTCCACAGAATAACTTGCAAAAGCCTTCTTGTCCTCAATTGCTATGTCTGAATCAAGGGTTTTTTGGATTTCTCTAGTAGCACCTAGGACCTTTGCAACAGCATTTCTTGAATTAAAATCATCATCCATTGCCAATGCGAATCCTTCACCTAGTTTCTCTAGCATACCCAATGCCTTACTGAGAGTATCTTGGCTGGTAATATCTGCTATTGGAAGACTTATTGACAGAGAATCGTCCATCATTTTCAGGGTTTTTGAATAAACATCCAAAATCTTGTTTTGATTTCTTTGCGCTTCTTTTAGCAATGCTTCATTCATATCTATTGGGCTTCTGTAGTGGGCATTCACCAAAGCGAATCTCAGAACATACGGGTCTACTTTTTCCACAATATCCCTAATAGTCCAAAAATTTCCTAAAGATTTACTCATTTTCTCTCCATCTATATTTACAAATCCATTATGCATCCAATGGTGTACCAAAGGTGAGCATCCAGTATGGCATTCACCTTGGAATATCTCTGCCTCATGGTGAGGGAATCTCAGGTCATGACCGCCTCCATGTATGTCGAATTGTTGTCCAAAGTAATCCATGCTCATAGCTGTACATTCGATATGCCATCCAGGTCTTCCAGCTCCCCATGGTGAATCCCATGTAGGTTCTCCCGGTTTTGCTGATTTCCACAAAGCAAAATCCTTGTGATCCTTTTTTCCACTACCAGTACCTTCTGTTCTTCCGCCGGCTCCTTTGCGAACAGCATCTATGCTTTGTCCGGTTAGAACTCCATATTTTTCTGGAGCAGATTCAACATGGAAATACACTCCATCATCGGCTTGATATGCATGGCCTTTTTCCATCAAATCTTCAATAATTCGAATCATATCGCCAACATAATCAGTACATCTCGGATAATCATCTGCTCTTAGTATGTTTAGCAAGTCCATGTCCTCATAGTATGCTTCGATATTATCATTGACTAGTCCCATCCAATCAACCTTCATCTCGTTACTTCTGTTGATTATTTTATCATCTATGTCGGTGAAATTTTGCACATAATGTACATCATAACCACTTGCTTCAAGCCATCTGTGTATCAAATCAAATGCCAGGTAACATCTTGCATGACCAAGGTGACATCTATCGTAAACAGTCACTCCACATACATACATAGAAACCTTTCCTGGCTTCATTGTTGTGAAAACAACCTTTTCTTTACGACGGGTGTCATAGACCTTTAGAGGCATGGGATACATACCTCGGTGTTGCCTACCTCACTTCAAACTTCATATACGGAGGGCATGAGGAAAAAATATGGCCAAAGGTGTGGTTTTTGTTACTGGCGCTAACGGTCACATTGGAAACCACATCGTTGCAGACTTACTTGCAAACGGATATTCAGTTAAAGGTTCAGTCAGAGATCTAAATGATCCCAATAAAACAGAACACATCTATGCGCACGCTCGAAAACTGAATTGTTTGGATAGACTAGAACTAGTTCAGGGTGATGTATTGAAATCTGAAGGTTGGGCTCTAGAATTATCCAACTGCGATGTCTTAATGCACACTGCTACAATTTATTCAACCAGTGATGATGCTCAACTAATTATCGATACTGCAAATGAAGGAACTCGTAACCTCTTCAAGGCTGCAAAAGAGGCAGGAATTAAGCGTATAGTATACACTTCAAGCGTAGCTGCAGTTGGCTCAGAGCCAAAGGGAGTGGTTAAGGATGAAAATAACTGGCAAACTAACACGCAGTTGCCTTACACAGTCGCAAAGACTGAATCCGAGAGGATTGCATGGAAATTAGCCTCAGAGCTTGAATTAGATTTGAGGGTAATAAATCCAAGTGGAGTACTGGGTGGAGATTTCATCAAACCAACTCCTAGCGTAGACTTTTTTGAGGATGCTCTGAAAGGAAAATGGCCAATGGCTCCAAAGTTTCCTCTTGCATTTGTTCATGTTAAGGACGTTGCAAAAGCCCACAGATTAGCGTTTGAAGTTGATGATGCAACTGGAAGATTTATTCTAGCACCTCACTCTGATACAAATATTCACGAATTGATGAAACGTTTAAGAGAATTATATCCTAATTCTAAAGCGCCCAAAACAGCAATGCCTAACTGGATGATACCGATTGCAATTGTCCAAGATTGGTTCATGAGTTTATTCGGCAATGAAAGGACATTAACTCGGAGTGTTGTGAAGGGCTTTCTCTCCGGAGATTCGAAGTATTCATCCAAGAAAGCAGAGGAAATTCTCGGTTTAACTGATTGGGAAGATTTTGATACTTGCATTAGAGATACAGCAGAGATGTTTCTTTGAGGGATTACATGGAATTACTATCTAAATCAGAACTTGACATTAAATTGTTACGATTTTCTTGGATCATTCCACTATTCACTCTTATTTTATCCATGTCTATACATTGGTTATCTGGAGACGCAAGGACTGCTTTTATCTACATTAGTGAAGCTGATTATCCTGGTTTGCAAAGAATCGTATTTACTTCCGGATTAGCAATCACAGGGCTAATTTACTCTTTTTTATCCTACAAAATATATCTTAATTTCAAAGATTCTACGCCAAGGAGATTACTTCTAATCATAAGCACAATTGGGGGCATCTACATTGGATTGAACTTAGTTGCAATGTCTTTTTTGGATATGTATGATCACTTTTCGGGACATATCTTGACTGCTTTAACCGTGTTCTATGGAGGAATGTTGTGGGGTCTTGCAATACATTTCTCTTTACCAAAAACATCAACTATAATCAAATGTTTAAGGCTTGGAAGCGTACTATTCTCCGTTTTTGGTTTCATTACCATGACAGTTTCTTACAACAAAGCGGCCCAGGAACTTGGCAAGGCTGTTATTCTCTATGAAGAAATGAGTTTGGTCCAGCACCCCTATCTTGACATAGCCGCAATCGGAGAATATGCTCTTGTAGTTGGTTTTTTCATGATTTTGTTTTCGATAGAATTGGATGTTAAAAAAATCATTGATTCTTGAACTTATTCGGGGCAACCATTAAGTGTTCATTGCAACACCTTGCTGCGAGGAAATAACATGGAATCCCCACAAGTCGGAGAAAAATCAAAAGTAGCAGCAGGAATTCTAGGAATATTGTTGGGCGCTCTGGGCGTTCACAACTTTTACCTAGGTTACACAGGAAAAGGAGTCGCTCAACTATTAATTAGCGTTCTATCTTTAGGTTTCCTGTCTCCAGTTTCAGCTATCTGGGGTCTTGTCGAAGGAATCATTTGCTTGACAAGCGATACCAAGACAGACGCAAACGGATATCTTTTGTCCTGAGCCAAAACCTGGTCAATATAGACCAATGAATTCATTACGAACTTACTGTCCAGCGTGAGCCATGCAGCCAAGCGGAGATCAGTTTTGGAATCAAGCACAGGGGCAAAATGTAATCCCTGATCACAAGCAAACTAACGGTGATCAAAATATGAACCAATCACAACCTCAAGCAATGGGGCAGGTTAATCATAATCAACAACAGCAATTTGCTCAAAGCCAGTTTGCACAGCAACAATATGGTCAACCACAATATGCACAGCAGCCAATTGGCGGTGTGGTGAATCAATACCAACCTCATCAAATGATGCATGGTGGTAAATCAAGAATAGCAGCTGGTATACTTGGTCTGTTACTTGGTGGTTTGGGAATACACAACTTCTATCTTGGCTATACTGGCAAAGCAGTTGCTCAACTTTTAATCACGGTCCTATCGTTTGGTCTCTTAGCCTTCATTCCTGCCATCTGGGGTTTAATCGAAGGAATAATGATACTCACTGACAAGAATTACCTAGATGGTCAAGGTTTCCCATTAGAAGGCTGATAATCCGCAGTATCTGTGGTTCAATCTATCGTCACTTTCATTCCTCGGCTTTAGCCGCTTGAATCTTAGCATCATTAGCCTTTATCTGTTCCCAGACTAATTCTGCAATGTCCTTTACTTCCATTTCATGCTCGATTGCAGCTAGTCCATCGCTTACCATGGTTGAGCAGAACGGACATCCTACTGCAACAGTATCGCACCCCGTCTGAGCAATTTCTTTTGCTCGGATTACATTGACTCTATCATGATCTTCATCGACTATCTCCTCCATCCACATTTGTGCGCCACCAGCACCACAGCAGAAAGAACTCTTTCCGTGTCTGTCGATTTCAGTTGTTAAGCCACCGATTGCATCTCTTGGTGCGTCAATTTCTCCTCCAATTCTTCCCAGATAACATGGGTCGTGGAAAGTTATGGATTCATTTGCCTCTGGTTGAGGCAATTTACCTTCGGTTTGAAGATGGCTAATGAGTTGAGAGTGGTGCATAACTTCAATGTCATCGCCACCAAATGCCTTGTATTCTTTACCAAGTGTATGGAAGCAATGCGGGCAAGATGCAACAATCTTCTTGACACCTAATTCATCAAAAGTTGCCAGATTCATTTCTGCCATCATTTGGAACAAATACTCGTTTCCTGCCCTTCTTGCAGGGTCTCCATTACAAGTTTCCATCATTCCTAGGATTCCAACATCCAGTCCTGCTTCTTTCATTATTGAAACAGTATCTCTTGCAACTTTCTTATTTCGGTCATCAAATGATGCAGCACATCCCGCGAAGTAGATGTATTCTGCAGGTTCAGCGACCTTGACATCAAGATCAGCAGCCCAATCTCCTCTCTCATGGCTAGGGATGCCGTATGGATTAGATTCACTTTCCAAGTTCTCTATTGTCATCATTAGAGGCATTACAGTTTCTTCTACCTTCTCATCGAATTCCATTCTTTCCATCATTAGATGGCGACGTGCCTCGGTTAGTTTTGGCACGTGGTCAATGTAAATCGGACAAGCTTCCACACAAGCGTGACAGGTGGTGCATGCAAAGATTGCGTCTTCGCCAATCCTTGCGATTAAATCTTCTTCAGGAGATTCTCCAGCCATTAACTGAGTGTGGTGTTCGTTTGCATATCCTCTGATATCATGGATGACTTGCATTGGGTTTAGTGCCTTTCCAGATGCGTATGCCGGACATGCATCTTGGCACCTTGCGCAAGATGTGCAAGCCCACCCATCAATCAAATCTCTCCAGGTAAGATCGGTATATTGAGCGGCTCCAAATGATTCAAGGTCTAAATCGTCTAATGGCACAGCAGTACCATTTTCATCGGTAGCCATCGGTAACATAGTCCCCATGGGTCTCATATCGTGGAAGAAAACATTTGGTAGTGCCATAACAAGGTGCATGTGCTTTGAAACAGGGATTAGGAATAAGAATGTGGATATTGCCATCATGTGAAGCCAGTATGCGCCTTGAACTATGCCTGCTGTAGGGTCAAAGGTTTCTGCTACCCAATAACCTATTGGCTCCCAAAACGAGGATGGATTTTCTCCTGCCTCGACTATGTAAGATGTGGTTGTAATTGTTAGGATTAGAACCAAAATTGCATTACCTTCAAGTTGTGGCTTGCCCTTAAGTTTCTCAGGAGTGAACAATATCCTACGAATCAGTGCTGCAGTGCATCCTATCAATGCAGACGTGTAGCCCAATTCAACCATACCGTTCCAAACTCCTCTGAGTCCGATTGGTTCTAGGAGCGTGTGTGAAAACCAATTTGCTGTCGCAAGGTCAAACATATCAGTTGACAACATCAAGAATCCCCAGAACATTAGTACGTGAATTACTCCTGCTACTTTGTCCTCAAGAACTCTTTTCTGACCTAGCCAACCGGTGAGCACTTCCTTGAATCTCTGGGGCCAAGAATCGAATCTGTCATCTGGTTTACCAAGCAATACAAGTCGAGTTGCTTTTGTAACTTGGTAAGCAAAAAATCCACCTGAAACACCAAACAGTACGAACAGTACAACAAGTCCTGGTACAGGTCCTACGTCCATTAATAGTGGGTGCTCATTCATAGATATCACCAAAGCGAGAGTTTCGCCTATGCTGACCGTGGAGACAAAAGGACTTGAATTCACCGTTTAGTTTCTTTAATCGAATGGAAATTATTCGTTCAAACTATCTCGCCAGGTTCATTTCCATCTTCTGCTTCCTTTGCCATCTTTTGATTGATGAAATTTCTCATGTATTCGGGTAATTCCCCGTTAACGAATATGACGTCGTTAACTGCTTCTAGTTTCATCAGAGAGTAGTAGATTTGCATTGCTGTCATCGGGGTTGATGAACAACCCGTACAACCCCCCTCCAGGGAGAGCATGATGTTCCCATCGGAGGTGTCCATCACATTCACTATGCCGTCGTGTTGGTCAAGGACTTCTTGTACAGGACCAATTTCTGCTAAAATTTCATCTGCTGTTATTGCCATGCCGTCTCCTCCTTATTCGGTCCAATCAGTCAAATCATATCAAGCAATGGATTGATTATTATCTTGAATTAATTGATATACCCTGAAAATCAGGTTGAAAATATGCGAGATAAGTCAGTAGTCATTCTAACCGGGGCAGGAATCTCTGCGGAATCCGGTGTTCGAACATTTCGGGATAACGACGGGCTTTGGGAAAATCACAGAATAGAAGACGTTGCAACTCCTCTGGCTTGGCACAATGATCCTGTGATGGTGTGGAGATTTTATCAGGCAAGAAGGAATCAGATGCAGGAGGTTGAACCAAACCCCGCTCATCTAGCAATAGCAGAGTTTCAAAGAGAACATGGAAATGTAATACTAATAACGCAAAATGTCGATAATCTACATGAAAGAGGGGGTTCAGAGTCAGTAATTCATATGCATGGGAAGCTTGAAACTCTAAGATGTGAATCATCTGAAGAATCTAGTATTTGTATGGATCCTAAACAACTGAGTATGGATTTCGTTTACTGTGGATGTTGCGTGGAGCCATCAAGAATGAGACCTGATATTGTTTGGTTTGGTGAAATGCCTATGTTTATGCGGGAGATTTACGAAGCGGTGGATAATTGTGATGTATTCATTGTTATCGGTTCATCTGGTCACGTTTACCCTGCTGCGGGATTGGTAGATGTAGCCTCACAGATGGGTGCTAGAACAATCTTAGTGAATTTAGAGGAGCCTGTTAATGCGGAATCTTTTGATGAGGTTCACACGGGTAAAGCGGGGGAGATATTACCTGGTCTGGTAAAAACCTGGCTCGATGAAGACTAAACGCCTAGCAAACCCCTATTTTCCCCCCATTTAAGGGGCGAACTACTTATGAATACATCCTAGGTCGGCCGGATGAAGAGGTGTGTCTAAGGATGGATAACATAACATTAATTGGTGCAGGAATTGGTCTAGTTGGTCTGATTATTGCGTTTGTGCTATATGGTAGAGTAAAGAAAGTAGAGATCGATGACAAGCGTGTTGCTGAAATCACTGCTGAAATCCAAGAAGGAGCAATGGCTTTCCTTTTTGCTGAGTATAAAGTTCTGGCAATATTTGTAGCAGTTGTTGGTGTAGCTCTATTCTTCATCAATGACTCTTACACATCAATTGCATTCTTTGCCGGTGCAATCGCATCCGTACTAGCAGGTTTCTCTGGAATGAGAGCGGCAACATCTGCTAACGGTAGAACAGCAATGGCTGCCAAGTCTGGCGGGCAACCTGCTGCTCTAGAAGTGTCCTATAACGGAGGAGCTGTAATGGGTCTATCCGTAGGAGGTCTTGGTCTTCTTGGTATCTCATTAGTCGCATGGTGGCTTGGTGCAGAGACCGGTGGAGAACATCTTGGAGCAGCCGCAGGATTCGGTATGGGTGCTTCATCTATCGCTCTTTTCGCCCGTGTTGGTGGAGGAATTTACACCAAGGCAGCGGATGTTGGTGCTGACCTTGTTGGTAAAGTAGAGGCTGGTATTCCAGAAGATGATCCTAGAAACCCTGGTGTTATCGCTGATAACGTAGGTGACAACGTAGGAGACGTTGCTGGAATGGGAGCAGACATATTCGAGTCATTCGTAGGTTCAATAATCGCTGCAATGGTTATTGCAAACAGTGCAGACTTCGTCGCAGGGGATTACATAATCATGCCAATCTTCCTTGGACTAGTTGGTTATCTAGCATCGATTGTCGGTGTTTTCTCCATGTCCTTAATGAAGAACATGAAGGACCCTGCAGTAGCACTAAGAAACACTACATTCATCGCTGCTATTCTATTCTGGATTGCAGGATATATGTCAATTCAAACAGGCATGATGGATGTCGAAATGTCTGTTATGTACTCAGTCATAGTTGGTTCAATAGTTGGAATTCTAATAGGTCTTGTTACTGAATACTACACCGGTATCGAGCCAGTAATGGGAGTAAAAACACGTTCTATCCCTCACATTGGAGAGATGTCAAAGACAGGACCAGCAACCAATGCAATAGCAGGTCTCTCAGTTGGTATGATGTCTACATTCATTCCAGTGGTTCTGATGGCAGTCGCAATTTATGCGGCAAATGCTCTTGGAGGAGATGAACTTGGATTATACAACATTGCAATGGCTGCAATGGGAATGCTTGCAACAGTTGGTGTAACAATGACTGTTGATGCATACGGTCCAGTTGCAGACAACGCAGGAGGTATTGCTGAAATGGGAGAACTTGGAGACGATGTTCGTGCAATCACAGACGCATTGGATTCAATCGGAAACACAACCGCTGCTGTTGGAAAAGGATTTGCAATTGGTTCAGCAGCACTTACTGCACTTGCACTATTCGCTGCATACACTACTGCGGTTGGTGATGTCAGCCTAGAACTAACTGACCCGCAAGTAGTTATCGGACTTCTAATCGGTGGAGGTCTTCCATTTGTCGTAGCAGCTATGACAATGACATCTGTTGGTAAGGCTGCTGGTGCAATGGTAGTTGAAATCAGAAGACAATTCAAAGAAATTCCTGGTCTACTAGAAGGAAAGGAAGGCGTCAAGCCAGACTCTCAAACCTGTGTTGATATTTCAACTAAGGCAGCTCTAAGAGAGATGGTCGGTCCAGGTGTTGTGGCAATCATCGCTCCGATTATTGTTGGTCTTGTTCTAGGTGCAGAAGCACTTGGTGGTCTGCTAGCAGGATCTTTGGTAACCGGTGTTCTAATGGCTCTATTCATGGCTAACGCTGGTGGTGCTTGGGATAACGCAAAGAAAGCAATCGAGCAAGATCATATTCCTGGTGCTAAGAAGGGCGATAGTGCTCACGATGCTGCAGTTATCGGAGACACAATCGGTGACCCATTCAAGGACACGTCAGGTCCATCATTGAACATTCTAATCAAATTGATGTCCATTGTTGCAGTCGTTTTGGCTGGCACTGGAATGCTTTGATTACGAAGATAATCGCACAGCCTCTAATAGAGGCACTTTGAGGGATGCCCATGCGCAGAGCATATGCTAAGGTCATTGGCTTGAGTTTGCTTATGCTGTTGTTGCCATTAAGTGGATGTATGGAAGGACCACGAGTACAATCGAACGATACGACTACTTCTGACCAACTTGAACTGCCTGAATGGGACGTAGGTGACTATTGGCTATACACTTTCGTAACTCCTCAATTTGGAGAGGATTCTGCTAGATTAGTAGTTGCAGAATCTGATAATGAATCCGGATTATACAGATTAGGAATCTCTTCCTTACGTGAATCTCAGAGACATGCTGTAATCAATCACAATCCCTTCTTAGGGCGTGTCACGATGGATGGATTATCGGTTTATGAGAATGGAGATGCACAACCTGTCTTCAATTTCCCATGGAATGTTGGTGATGAATGGAGCTTTGTTCTATTAGGACAAAGTTGGAATGCTAGGACTGTGAATATCTACAACGGAGATATTGATGTTACTGCGGTATCAGATGAATCGCATTCCCTTGTTTACACATTTAGTTCATCCTCTATGTTCTTGGAAAGTTTTGTCTGGACAGATGACTCAGGAGAGGAGCAATTGAGAATGCAAATTGCAAAAACAGGCTCAGATTACACCGGAGAGGTGTGGTTTCACAGAGCAACTGATCTAAAGGATGAGACTTATTTGCAAAATGATAACGACATCTATGATACATTCTTTGATTCAGGACATCCAAGCGGAGAAGAATTCGACCATCTAGTTTGGTATATCGACGTAGAAATCTCTCAAGGTGGTTCGGGAAGTCTAACTATTAGCGACCACACAAGTGCATCCCCACTAACTCGTGCTTGGGGCTCAGGTTCAACCGAAAAGGGAGCAATTGGAACTATTCCAAGCACATCTGATGAATATTCTATGACCGTAACTCTCAGAGGGCAAACTTCTGTTTTACATGTTAAGATTGCAGGTGCGATAGAATATCAATGGACTTTGTGAGGTGATTACATTCCTACCTTGGTGATGCTTCACGGGATGACTGGTACTTCTGCAATGATGCAGCCATTTGCAGAGAAAATTTGCCCTGAAGGATGGACTCTATTAGTCCCCGAAGGAAGGTTTACACATCCAAAAAGAGGTAAGACTTGGTGGAGATACGAAAACTGGGATGCAGATGTTACCAGGAGGCGACAACTGAGCAGAGTAGAGCTCATGGATGTAGATTCCAGCATATCTCAGATAGAAGAATTACTTTCTACAGAGGCAGAATTAGGGCCAATAGTTGTCGGTGGATTCTCTCAAGGCGGGGCAATTGCTCAGGAGTTATTGCATCTTCCAATCGCTGACAGAATTATCGGTATAGTGACTATTGGAACTAGATTAGTAAGACCGATGGACCTTAGATTGAGGCTTGAAGAATTGGAGAAGAAGCACTTGTTTTGGATGCATGGAGAAAGAGATCTAAGAGTCCCTATTGAGGATGGATGGGCAATTGCTCATCTATTCGAGACGGCAGGTTGGGTAGTCGAGTTAATCGAGCACAAGAAGGGACATATGATTCCCGTTGAGCATCATGATGAATTGAAGCATTGGCTAGAAGAATTAGCTAATAGGCACTCGCCTTAGTATCCTTGAGGTCCTTCAAGAGAAGGTAAAACTCTTGCTCCAGTACTGGAATCTATTTTTTCGTGGGTTG
>CAXAGT010000041.1:0-14886 GCA_963968885.1 uncultured Candidatus Poseidoniales archaeon
GTTCGTAAACTGAATGAGGTAATTCATTGTGTTTGTTTTTGGAAAGCAATCTCAGAATTCCTGGCATTAAGTGATGCCTCAGCAAAGTGTGATCAATTGTAATTGGATTTGTTATCCTAGTAACCTCATAATCTGCCGTCCAACGCATATTTTCAAATTGATCTGCATCGTTTGATAGTGTTAGTGATTGTATTTGGGTAAAACCTAGGCCTTGAAGAGACTCCCTTAGCCTCCTTCTCATGTTGTGGTCCTTTCTCGGCACTCCTGTCATTGATGAAGTTGGTTTTGATGATGGAAGATTTTCATATCCATGTCCAATAATTATATCTTCGATGATATCTATTGGATGGAGGATGTCGAATCTCCAATTTGGTACTTCCACTATTGCTACCTTACCTCCTTTTTCAGGCATGCTCATCTTGTCAGGGAACTCAGGGTATTCTTCGCCTGATGTTTTTATTTCAACTAATGACATTCCCATTCTCTTCAGCGAAATTGCTATTTGGTCCTCAGTTAAATCAATTCCAATTATTTCAGGTAAAAGTCTCATAGGTACCTCGACTTTGTTTGATTTTTGTTTGGGTTGGGTTTCAATTTCTCCTTCACAATTGTTGACAGTAACCGATTCAACTTCACCATTTCTAGCAGATAGTTGTAGACATATCAATGAAAGGGCAGTTTCACATGCTCTCCTGTCCCATCCAGTGACATCGATAAGGAAATTCTTGGTGTTTTTGGATACGGTAGTGTGTGATCCGTTGATAATTGGAGGGAATGATAGAACTCTTTCATCTGAATCGAAGATGACTGGATATTGTTCCATTCCTTCTAATAAATCTGCATATTCTACTCCTTTGGGGTGTTTTTCTAGTATTTCTGAGAGAGACATCTCTTGTTCCATTGCAAGAGGAATGAATCTAGTTGATGGTTCACATGCCTTGACTCTAAATGGAGGACTTAGAGTATCTAAATCATGAACTCCAATGGAAACTTTTTTCCGACCTCTCCCAAGGGCGAAATGTAACTTTTCTTGATGCTCCATAAGTCCCTTGATAAAAATATCAATCTCTTCATCACTTGCACCTGTGTGAACACCCTTCACAACTGCTCCAAGGATTATCGGCCTAATTTTGGACAATTCAGGCTCGACATGAAATTCCACGTTACCATCGTTAACCTGTAGACTAGGACTTGTGTAGTCGTCATGAAGGTAAGACCTCATAGAGTGAGAAAGTGTTTCTGCACTCAACAAATCAGGTCTATCTGGAAATATTTCTATTACGAGTTGATCTGAATCGCAGGAATCAATATCTGTTCCCAAAAGAGGGAGTCTGTCTGGAATCTCTTTGATGTCGTGAGTTAAGCCTTGTAATTCAAGTAACATTTGAAGAGTCTTCTGTTGAACTGTTATTGTAGGCATTTTTATTCCTCAACTGAACCAATGTGGTAGTGGTCTCTCAAAACCAGCTAAACGTAATCCACTTACAGCAGCGGTGTCGTAGTCGTTAGCCCTCAAATTCGACCTTGTGACATTATCAATAGATGACATGCCAATTCTTCTAAGGATTTGATTAAGATCATCAGAAATGCCTGCCAGCCAATAAGCTATATCTTCTGGCTCTTCAAACGGTGGTGGGCATACGGTGAAGGATAAACCGGATGCGCAGAGCACCGCCATGTCGTTGGCATTGCACGGGAATTCCAAAATCGCACCTGGCTCAGAATTTCCATCGGATAAATTTTCTTTTATCGACCTGCCAATTATTGGCAATGCCGCTGATTCTGTTATTCCACTATTATCATGCATTCTAGCAATAACCGAATCAAATTGATGCTTAGTAGCCCTTGAATGTGCTGCTGAGATAGTACCCAGTCCATGTATTGAAACCATCAACTTTCCTTCGCCAATTAGAGAACGAATGACAACTCTGAGACCATCTAATGCCTCGTCATCTAGTGGTGAAAGTGTATCGAAATCAATCATAACACCAGACAAATTGTCATAATTATGAGAAAAATGAGTCAAATTTTCAGAGTTCAGAAGAAGTAAATCTATCGGTCTGGGGTTCTTTGTTACTAGGAAAGGCTGTTCAATCAGTTTTTCTTTCACTGCTTGTGATTGAGAATCATAATCAGTCAATAAACCTCCATCCTCGATAAACGGAATCAAAGGTATTGGCAAAGCTATTGGGGATTCTTTGCCAATAAGTTTCACGGTATCGCATGGATAGGAAGAGTTCAACGGTTTTCTGTTATTGCTCACAATGCTGATGTTAGATAAATCAGAATCTGAAAAGAAATCAAAATCGTTTTCAACCTCTATAATTTCTTTTGGTTGCAAACACAATGCATCATTTGGAATATGATATTCTTGATCGCTTATATGTGAATTTATTTCTGATACTTCCTTCTTGCTTAGTGCTGACATTGATACTCCATTGGCAGGATTAGGGCATCTACCGTTAACGATGATTTTACCACCTTTCATTCCTGCACCAGGGTCACGCCCCACATCTCCGTGAACAATTACAAGTCCACCTTTCATTCCACTGCCTACTCTTGCACCAACATTACCGTTCACAATAATTGTGCCACCGACTAAGGTGTGTCCACAATCATTTCCAGCACCATCTTCTCCGATGATTATTCCACCTTCCATGGAATATCCAAGATAATCACCTGCAAATCCCTTTATTCGCATATCGCCATCTTTGCTTGCAGCTCCGAAGAAACTCGTGGTGTCTCCGTGTAAAATGAATTGTCCTCCGTTGTTAAAAGAAGCAGTCCAGGAGCCTAATTTTCCTAATGCCCTGACCCTTGATCCAGGAATCAAATTTGGACATAGACCCATTTCTCCGGTTTTCGGAACTTCTTGGTCGTCTCTTGTCCATCCAATGTCAAGCATTTGTTTTGCATTGACGGATTTTTCAAGGCTTGCTCTAAGTCTCGTGTTGATTGCAATGGATTTTCCAATCAATACATCTCTATCCGCCATGATTCCGCCTACTCAACATTGCTCAAATATTCTGTGCATGAATTTTTCAAAAATATCGCACAAATTGCCTAATTTAGTCGAACCAAAAAAGCCGCTTTGTTTATTGGGCAGTTTGAAATGGACTAGGATGGTAAGGCTATGACTGTAAAGGTAGCAATCAACGGGTTCGGAACAATTGGAAAAAGAGTTGCTCAAGCTGTGGCGTGTCAAGATGACATGGTTATTGTGGGAGTCACAAAAACTCGACCTTCTTTTGGTTGTGATTTGGCAGTAAAGATGGGCTTGCCGCTTTACTGTACTTATGATGATACAGAAAAAATAGAGGCATTTGCTACCGGCGGTTACGATTGTCAAGGCGGATTGTCTGATCTTCTTGCGATTGCTGATGTAGTTGTTGACTGTTCTCCGGGTAAGGTAGGTGCACAAAACTTAGAGAAATACAAAAACGCAGGAATCAAATATATTTTCCAAGGTGGAGAAAAACACTCTATGACAGGAATGTCTTACACCTCATGCGCTAATCATTCAGAAAATATGAATGTACAAGGAACAAGGGTTGTTTCTTGTAACACAACTGGATTGTCTAGGACATTGGTCCCTTTGTACGAACATTGTGGAGAGTTGAGCGTTGAATGTACTATGGTAAGAAGAGCAGCTGACCCAGGTGATTCCAGTAAGGGTCCAATCAATGCTATCAAGCCAGTCCTAAAGGTTCCAAGTCATCATGGACCGGATGTCATGACTGTAAAACCTGAGATTAATATCAACTCAATGGCTGTAGCCGTTCCAACTACCATTATGCATCTTCACGTTATTGTCGCAACTTTGCCAGAAGGTCACGGCTTAACAACTGAATCAGTGATTGATATGTGGTCTTCAAAGCCAAGAATTTCAATTATGAATGGTGCTGAAACAGGTATTACTACTACAGCAGAAGTTATGGAGTTTGCAAGAGATATGGGGAGACCTTGGGGTGACCTTCATGAAATCTTTGTGTGGGAAGATGGAGTCAAGCTCGAAGGTAACACGCTATATTATTTCCAAGCAATCCATCAAGAATCAGACGTTGTTCCAGAAAATGTTGATGCAATCAGAGCACTAATGGGGACCGAATCAGATTGGATGGTTTCCGTTGCTAAAACCGATGCTGCTATCTCTAAATCTACTTCGTTGTGATGATTTTCTAGGGCAGTTGTTCGAAACAATCAACGGTTGTATTCAAAAACTAAAGTTAGTTGGAACAATTTGATGTCCCATATTCGCAGTTTTTCAATGACATTCTTGCTGCTTTTGGTTACCATTTCTCCTTTTGCCTTCGCGGTTGAAAATCAACCAGAGGAAGTCGAAATAGAAAATCGACATTTCGAGTCAGATTGGGATGTTATTGATTATGAAACGATTACAGCTAGTAGCCTAAAGCCAAGTTCAGGCCTCATTCACTTAGAGGCGGGTTCATTCGACCCAATTGATTCACAATATCCGTTTTTCTCTTCTTCTCTGAACATCTTGGATGATCACAAGATTTCTGGGTTTGCGATTATTCAACTCTATGAAAGAAATGGCATGATATTAGATTACCTCTCCTCAGAATATGATTTCGAGGTTCTCGAACATCTAAGCGAGGAGTCTTGGATTATCAGACTACCAGAGAACAATAGAGAAATCTCGCATCTTGATCATGAGTCAATAAGATGGGTTGGTCCTTTAACCCCAGACGCTAGGATTTCGATTGAATTTTCTTTGTCCACTCTTGAGCCAGGAACACAGTTAGATCTTATTCCATCTCCTGATTTATCCAATGAAGGCTTGAATTCAATTGTTGTTGATTTGTTGAACAACGGTGCAGAAATGGCTTGGTGCGGATACACTCAGTGCCAATTTGTTGTTGGTTCGCTTACAGGTCACGAAATATCCAACCTAAAGACAAGCATCGCTACGGATTCAAGGATAATATTTTCTGATATTGCAAATGAATACAGGATACATAACTCAGTAGCAGCGGGATACATTGGACTCAACGCTATTCAAAATGGGGCTAATTTTACTCTTAATGGCAGTGGTGAAACGATCGCAATTACCGATACGGGCTTAGACAGGGATCACCCTGATTTAGACCAATCTAGAATTGCAGGAGTTTACACCAACTTCGGTCTCGACCCTTCATTTGCAGATTCAAATTCAGGGCATGGAACACACGTTGCTATTACTGTTCTTGGTGATGGAAGTGGTGATTCTAACTCAATTGGTATCGCACCTGAGGCAAATTTGGTAATGTATGCACTTGAGCATGACCCAACTGGGGTTTTTGGTAGACAGGGTTCGATATACGACCTTTTGGCAGACGCAGAGCAAAGAACAGCTAGAATATCAGTTAACGCTTGGGGTGCCAACGGAGGATTTGGTGAATATACCTCGGACTCTAGAAGCGTAGATACTTACGTATCAGATAATATTGATCTAGTACCCTTATTTTCAGTAGGTGATCAAGGGTCAAATGGCGATATAGCTCCACCTTCGACTGCAAAGAATGTAATCTCAATAGGAGCAAGTGATCCCAGTACTCAAAGCGTGGCAAACTTTTCTTCTAGTGGCTACACTAAAGATGGACGAATTAAGCCTGACCTAGTTGCCCCTGGTGTTGGAATATGCTCAGGAAGGGCAGAGGAAGCAAACAACATCAACGGACAATCATGTGGGACAGGGACTCATTTGAATGGTAACGACCTATACATGTCTTTGAGCGGTTCATCGCAAGCCACGGCAGTTGCTGGAGGGGCAACAGCTCTAGTGCGTGAGTACATACGAGAAGAAGTTGGAATATCATCTCCTTCAGCATCTCTGGTTAAGGCAGTAATGATAAATGGTGCGAAGGACATTGGTAACGCAGATATTCCAAACCCTACTGAAGGCTGGGGTGAAATTAACCTAGAAAACACAATCATGCCAAAATACAATGGCAACGATTTGAACACTTTCATCAACGACGGTCCAGAATTGAATCCTGGTTATTCCATTCTATACTCATTCGATATCGATCCTTCATCGGGTTTAGATGCAACACTGGTATGGTCTGATAAAGCAGGATCTAGTAGTTCTTCACAGTCTGAGTCTAAATTGGTAAATGATCTTGATTTGATTATTGTATCTCCAGACGGTACTGAATATTTAGGAAATGTATTTTCAAACGGCTTTTCTCAAACAGGTGGTTCATCTGATAACTTAAACAATGTTGAGAGAATAAAAATTGCTCCTTCAACATCCCTTCAATCTGGTGAATGGTTACTGAAGGTCTCTCACAGGGGTGGAGAAGCTCAAGATTTCTCTATTGTTTTAGTAGCAGATGCATCGTATGAACCTAAAGTTGACCTAGCAGTATTCGATAGTAGTATTTCTTTGAGTACTGACAATCCATTGAAAAATGATTTGTTTTCGCTAACTATTTCCTGGATTAATCAAGGTACCTTACAATCAGGCTCTTATCGTGTAATGCTAGAAGACTTGAGCACCTCAGAAATTTTGTACAATGCTACAAGAGGTCCTCTAGGAGCAGGTAATCTTGATTCAGTTTCGATGATAAAGTCATTTAGTACGACCGGAGACCATGAGCTTCGACTTAGAATTGATATTGATAACCAAGTAACTGAAATGAATGATGTAGTAAGCGGAACCGACAACAATCAAATTTCGAAGACGATTGAAGTTAGTGCCCTTGGGGTACGGGTTATCCCACTGGATGAACTAGGAAACGAACCAACTACGCCAGAGGAACTGTCTCAAATTGCTACTCAACACTTAGACGTCGCCAACTCTTCAACATTAACGGTACCGTTGCACCTTAAGCATGAAGGGACGGGTAACCAAAGCATCAAACTTACTTCTTCACCAGTACAAGTTCTTCACCCAACAATCCCTGGTTTGCTACTTGCTCCAGACGATCAATGGACTGTTTCTTTTTCTCAAGAGGGTCCATACAGTCTAGGTGAACAAGGTGGAGGAAATGATATACTTGGTCTGTCACTTATTCTGGAGGATGTTTCGGCAGACTTGAATTCTGATGTACCAAGATATGCCAAGGCTGGAACGTATGTTGTTGATTTGCGAGCTCAGTACTTTAGTCAACCATTTGTTTCCCATTCTCAAAGAATAACCATAGTAGTCGATGAATTGAATGCAGTTCAAGTCGTAGCGGCTGGAACAAATGGATTGGAAGCAGAACCTGGTGAAACAACAGTCTTCTCTATATCTGTTAGGAATACAGGGAATACTCCTGCTCAATACTCTCTTTCTTGTACCCCGGAGTTAGATGGCTGGCAAGTGATGCTTGGTGGTTCTAATTCATCTAGTTTGGAGTTTGAGCCTTTGAATATTCTAGAGTATCTCCCAATGCAGATTACAATTGTTGTTCCTCCCGTAAATGATGGTGCTCCTGCGGCGGAATCTACAGGTGGTGTCTCTTGTACTGTAACTTCGAAAAAGGATACTAGTTTCTCTTACCAAGAAGTAGTTAGCATACTGGTGCTTGAGCAACCTGAATTTGAAACCTTACTAAGAAACGGTGATCTTGACATACCACCATCCACACAATTTCCCGATTTGAGCGTTGATTCAGGCGATTTGTTGAATCTTACATTGGAAATTTACAATACCGGAAATACACCAATTGAAGTCGAGGTTAGCGTTCAGCCTTCGGATCCAACTTGGGCATTTGAATTAAATTACAACGATGAAACTCAAATGCAAAGATTCGATTTAGAAATTCAACCTGGTGAAGTAGAATTTGTAGAATTAACATTGAGTGTCCCAGCAGTTGCGTCCGAAGGAGATACTAACATGTACAATGTTAGAATCGAGAGGAATTCACAAGATTTCAAGAACAACAATACTAGATTAACGGTTAGAGATGAAATCTCTTTCGAGGTAGAACCGGTTGGAGATGGAGTCTTACAATCACAAATAAGTGATCAGTTCTCTTTTGGTGAAGTAACAGTTACCAATACCGGAAATGTTCCTCTATCACTTACTTGGACAAATAGTCTTTCGCCAGATGGTTGGCAGATTGGATACTCTAACCCTGTCACATGGTTAGAACCTAGACAGGTCGAAATTGTTCAAATTGGTGTAATCCCACCTGTAAATCAAGAATCCACTGATACTGCCTTCACAGTTCGTGTTGATGTTCTTGGTACAAATGCTGGAAGAGAATACAGAGATTCAACTAATCTCACAGTGGCAGTTATTGATTCTTCATGGTCTAATTTGTCAGCTTCGGATGAAACTGTAAGACCATTTAAATCCGTCAATAGAGGAGATGAGATTTCCATGGATTTGATTCTTAGAAACGATGGCAATATTCCTTTGGATGCGACCTTGGAAGCTAGTATAATCTCTTCAGATGGAACATTAGTTGAAGACTGGACAGTTACATGTTCAGTTCAAGATGTAGAATCCCTAGCAATTGGTTCTACCCAAACAATTACTGTTATTGGCACCCCAGATAATGATGCTGAAATTGGAAATCATGAGATTATTGTCCAAGTAATTAATGGTGAACAAATAATTGGGGAAGCAAGACTAGAGGCATCAGTATCTCTCCAAAATTCAGGCGGTGGCATATTTGCAATACTTCCGCCTTGGCTATCTATTACATTATCATCTGTAGTCCTAATTGGTCTAGCAGTTATCGCTTTGAGATTAAGAAAAACAGGAGATGGATTAGACCGTGGGGAAGAATTAGTTTCACCTAATGCTCATGTGACTGCTGATCTTTCTGGTGAGCGAAGGAAGAATGCACTGGACATTGGAGATTCAGTAAACGAACAATCTAGTGGTTCAGTCTCCCAAGATGAAATTGCGGCTGCACTTGCTCAAAGTTTAGAGCCTCTGCCCTCTTTGCCTGGACAAATTCCAGATGGAAGGCCTCCCGGAATGGGTTCTAAAATTCCGTCTGGTAGACCTCCAGCAGGCTCGCCTCCTAAGGTCCTGCCTCAGATAGGTTCGGCTGCTGTTGCTGCAACTCCTATGCCGGCTCCGGTACCTACACCAATGCCGATTCAACCTCAACAGGCAACACAATCTCCTCCGCCTTTGCCTGCTCAAGGATTACCTGCTGGTTGGACGATGGAGCAATGGAATCACTACGGTTGGGAATGGATTAAAAGAAACCAAAGTTAAGACTTGGATTAGTTTCAAATCATAAACATCCTAGCGGATGTATGAGCAGTATAGTCTTATTTGGTCCTCCTGGCGCTGGTAAAGGTACTCAAGCAGAGAGAATAATGCAGCACACAGGGATGCCGCAAGTATCAACCGGTGATATGCTTAGAGCCGCCCTTAAGGCAGGAACATCAGTTGGTTTAGAGGCTAAGAAATACATGGATGCCGGAAAGCTTGTTCCTGATCAAGTGATAATTGCGTTAATTGAAGAGAGAATAAAACAACAGGATGCTGCTAATGGCGTGATGTTTGATGGATTTCCAAGAACAATACCTCAGGCAGAAGCCCTTGCCAAAATAACCGATGTTACTCACGTAATTTCAATTGAAGTACCAGATGAAGAAATTGTGGATAGAATAACAGGAAGGTTTTCTTGTGCAAATTGTGGCATGGTTTTCCATGATAAATTCAATCCTCTTCCTGAAGATGGATGTCCAGGTGGAGAATTTGAGGAAAAGAGAAGGGCCGACGATAATGAACAAACCGTCCGCTCGAGATTGAACACGTATCATGACCAAACAAGTCCTTTAGCGCAATGGTATGGAAATATGGGGATTTTACATTCAATTGATGGCAATAGATCAATAGATCTTGTCACAAATGATATCATTAATGCATTGAATTGAGTGATTTTTAATGGGCCGGAAAAGAGGTTCGAAAAAAGCAAAGAAAATGAGGCTTGAAAACTCAAAATTTGCTATTAACGAATTACAAAATATCCTCATATCCCCTACAAACCACTCGGAAAAGTTGCTAAACTCAACTAGTTTGCATCTTCGTAAATTATCAATGAAGAGCAAGATTGCTCTTAAGAAATCATCTAGATTGCTTATGTGTAAAGGTTGTTACAGAGCATTACTCCCGTACAAAGATACCAGGGTAAGAGTGAGAGATGGGATGTTGATTACAACTTGCCTAAAGTGCGGAACTATTCACAGAAATGGTGGAGGTCCTAAGTTCCACAAAATCAACCGAAAAGAGCAACTTGAAAAATAGGACGCTGTGGGATAAGTGAGTAAGCATGTCTGAAGTCCCTGATAATATCAAAAAACTTGCCTCATCAAGAGATTTTGATGTTTCAATAAGGATTGGAAAATCAGGAATAACTCCTGCTCTAATTGAAGAGGTTAAATCGCAACTAAACAAGAAGAATCTTGTAAAGATTAAGGCTAACAAAGGGCTTTTTGAAAAAGGAGACATGAAAGATGTCTGGACCTACATAAGTTCAGAAACGGGTTCTACAGTAGTCCTAGCACGCGGTAATGTAGCAGTTTTATGGAAGTAAATCGATTTTAATCCACAATACCCAAAAAGGGTCGACATTTGGGATGGTTAATGTTGAATAACTTTAGGTGGAATTCTGGTCTTAGAAGCAAATCAAATTTGATTGCTTTAGGATTAGTTGTCTTTTGTGGCGCTATGATTTTCGCTGGTAAATCCCTAGCAGGTGGAAGTGGAGGGGGACCCAATGACATTCACTTGACGATCACTATTGCAGAAAGTTCACAGTCTATGGCTATCTTAGTTGGTCTTGCAATTCTAATTGGCGTTTACGTTCTAATTATCACAGAAGTAGTACACAGAACCCTAGCTGCAGCAGTCGGTG
The DNA here is from genome assembly GCA_963968885.1 of uncultured Candidatus Poseidoniales archaeon. Taxonomy (GTDB): domain Archaea; phylum Thermoplasmatota; class Poseidoniia; order Poseidoniales; family Poseidoniaceae; genus MGIIa-L4. The sequence continues at coordinate 10,815 of CAXAGT010000041.1, forward strand.
GATTCCTTGCAATGATGGCACTCAATTACTATTCACAAGAAGATGTTCTGAATATCATTGCTGTTTCCTCCATGATAGATTGGGAAACCATTGGATTGTTGTTGGGTATGATGGTCATGGTGGGTGTTATGTCCCACACAGGAATTTTTGAGTGGTTTGCCATACAAGCATACAAGAAATCTGGGGGGGAAGTTTGGACACTTGTCGTTATTCTCTGCGTTGTAACAGCTGTATTGTCTGCATTTTTAGACAATGTAACTACGATGTTACTTTTGACACCAGTGACTATACAGTTAGCGAAAGTTCTGGATTTGAAACCAATTCCAATTTTGATAGCAGAGGTGCTTTTCTCAAATATAGGAGGGGCAGCAACAATGATTGGAGATCCACCAAACATTATGATCGGTGCTGGTTTGAGTCCGGCTGCAATTCAATCAAAAGGATATCCTGATTTAGCGGATTCCGGTGTGACATTCCTTGATTTCATTACTGAAATGGGTCCTGGAATCTTGATGTGTGTTGTTCCCTCTTTTATGCTGATTAAGTGGCTATACAGAGATGAATTCATTGGGACCAGAGAAAGAGATGTCACTGAGCTCGAGAAAAAATACGGAATAAAAGATCCACAAGGATTGAAGGTAAGTGGTTTCATTCTTGGATTAGTGATAGTTGGATTCTTTACTCACCCAATCACTCACATTGCTGTTTCTTACATTGCATTAGGGGGCGCAGTAATCATGCTGCTTGCCACTAACCGCCATGAACTAGAGGAGCCTCTAGAACACGTTGAATGGACAACATTGTTATTCTTTGCAGGTCTGTTTGTAATGGTTCATTCATTACAATATATCGGAGTAATTGATGAAATAGGAGAAAGAGTAATCGCTTTAATAGAGAATTTCACTGATCCAACTATACAAATGGCAATGGCAATAATCATTGTACTTTGGGTAAGTGCGATAGCAAGCGCATTTATTGATAATATTCCATATACTGCGACTATGATCCCAATTGTTCTTCAAATTTCAGAAACTACAGGGCTCGAGTTAGAACCGATTATTTGGGCTCTAGCATTTGGAGCTTGCTTGGGCGGTAATGGTACTCTGATAGGTGCATCTGCAAATGTTGTTACTGCAGGAATGTCTGAAGAAGCAGGGTACCCAATTTCTTTCAATGATTTCTTCAAAGCTGGTTTCCCAGTTATGATTTTGACAACATTTATTGTTTCAATATACATGTTATTGGTGTATGTAGTCGGTGCTGACGGTGGGGAATTTTGGGTAAAAGTTATCCTGATTGGAATCACCGTTATTTCGATAATATTGGCGGTTTCAAGAGGTAAATCTAAAGGACAAACCATCGCTGAAACACTCGGAGATAGTGGACTTGAGGATGCAGTTGAATCGGTTAAGGATATCGTTGAGAAAGTCAAGGGTACAGCAATCGACAGTGAAGAATGATTACTCATCTTTCCGTTCGATTAAAATGCTTTGCTGATTTGCGAAGATTGGGGCTAATCAATGAATGAGTGTTCTGTTTGTGGAGTTTTGTCCATAGGCGTGGATGTTTGTCCCGCTTGTGGTTCTAGAATTCACAAGACATTGTCTTTTGAGGAACCAAACGCCAATCTTGGTGACTTGCCCGGTTTAAGCGATGCAATGAACTCTTGGAAGGAAGTAGTTCCTGATCATGAATTGCCAACAGAGGCAGAAATGCAAACAATGAGTAAGGGGAGTTTGCCATTCTCATACCAAGGAGAATCTAGTCAATTCGATGAAGCACTACCGTTCGGAATCGGTAGCAATTCTGGAGGTGTTCCATACGAAATGGAAAAGAACGACGCCAAAGAGACTGGAAAGACTGTAGAGGCAAGTGAAGCAATAGAAAAACAACCTGTGCTTGTCAAAGAAGAAACTAAAACTGTTCATACGATTGAGGTTTCAAACAACATTGGTGATACAGTAGAACCAATAGTTTCAGTAGAGATTGATGATGTACCTGTGATAGAGAATGTGGGCGAAGAATTATCTTCTGACTCTCTAGATTATAATCCAAAAGTTGAGACAAAAAATGAAATCCTCGCAGAGGAAATCGAGGTAGTAGAATCATCTCCAGTTGAGGTTCCTGACGCTCCTGCCATGTGGTCCATACACGCTCAACCAGTTGATATGGAGCAACTAAATGATGAACTTGAATCAATTGTAGAATATCAGCACAAGGAAGAAGAGGATGTTATCGTCTATCAACATACAAACGAGGATCAAGGAAACGTTCAGATTGAAGAAGAAAACGAAATTAGTTCATTCACATTATACCCTACAAGAGCACAGCCAGTTACGCTGGTTGACTCAAATCAAAAAGAAATACTAAATTTAGCCTACCAATCTCTTGGGTCAGGTGATTGGGCAAATGCTGCACGCCATTTCCAACAAATTATTGCTAAACAGCCCAATGATCCGGCAGTCATGAACAATTATGGCTTGTCGTTAATGGAAAGAGCTTTCCAAATGGAGTCATCAGATGACCCAACATCTGCAGACAAAGCATTTGCTCAATACAAATCGGCTATATTGGTTCTAAGAGAGGCAGCAAAATTAGATACAGAAAATATGGATTACTTGTACAATCTTTCCCATGCTTTACTGCTTAGCGGGAGAGAAGAGAAAACAATAGAACTTGTGAATAGAATAAAATCCATCGAAGGAGATACTCCTGATACTAGTGTGCTGCTGGCAGCCTGTTTGTTCAACCAAGGGCTCTTTGATTTAGCCAGAAAAGAAATTTTACCGTTTTCTTCTTTGGAAATTATAGACAAAAATTTGTCTGCAATCCCCTCGGTTTAACTGTGATTTTTCAATAGTATTTTGGGTTTGTAAAAAACCCATTTTTTGTTGAAAAATTACCTATTTTTAGAAGGATTAAAATAAGCCTCTGTGAGCCGTTTCCATAGACCAATTTTCAGCCCTCATTTTCCAATGCCGTACCGATGTCTTGATATATGGGGGGTAGGTCGGGGGGTTGCTCAAGCACTTCGTTATGTTCGGCATAGCGGGGTGAGCACGCACCTCACCATGTTTTGCATGGTGGGGGAAGGGCTGAGGAGTGCCATCCCTCGGGGAGATGGTGTTCTGTGGAAGCCACATTGGCATGACTCGATAGCGAAGGGTAACTCGCATGGTGCGAACTGCACATATGTGATGCTACAACCTATCTGGGGGATCGCTCGGCTCGAGTGCCGACGAAGGTCGTGACAAGCTGCGATAAGCTGCGGGGAGGTGCATGAATACCTTAGATCCGCAGATGGCTGAATGGGACTTCCTATATCCTCGGATATAATCGAAATTCGATAGGGAACCCCCCGAATTGAAGCATCTTAGTAGGGGGAGGAATAGAAATCAAAAGAGATTCCGTAAGTAGTGGCGAATGAACACGGAATAGGACAAGCTGAATCCCAAAACGAAAGTGAGGGAGATGTGGTTGTCTGTCTATCGCCTAAGTCATGGAAGAAGAACTTGCCTGGAACGGCAGACCAAAGAGGGTGAAAGTCCCGTACTCGTAAGTGATATGGCCACGAGACAGTCAAAGAGTAGCGTGCGCTGGAAATCGCGCGTGAATATGGGAGGCAGATACTTCCAATCCTAAATACAGCTCGAGACCGATAGTTTACAAGTAACGTGAGTGAAAGCTGAAAAGAAACCTTAGCGGGTTGTGAAAAGAACGTGAAACCAGATAGGTACAGGCTGACAAGGCATGAAAGCGATGATATGAGCAGTGTTTTGTCGTGCGTTTCGAAAAATGCCCCAGGGAGTTTTGTTCATTGGCGAGGTTAAGGAGTTGATCTCCGAAGCCGTAGGGAAACCGACAAGTCCGCAGCAGTTTACTGTGAGGGACGAAGTGTGCTCGCTTGGAGTCAATGGTGGAAGACCTGAAGCCCGTCGATCTATGCCTGGCCAGATTGAAGCCCGATGAAAGTTGGGTGGAGGATCGAACCGTTGCTGATCTGCAAATCGCTCGGATGAGCTGGGTATAGGGGTGAAAGTCCAATCGAGATGGGCAATAGCAGGTTCCGCGT
>CAXAGT010000042.1:0-14099 GCA_963968885.1 uncultured Candidatus Poseidoniales archaeon
CTCTCACCTTGGAAATGGGGTAAGATTAGATAGAAGAGTTGAAGGTGATAGGTTGAAAGAACTAGAGGAAGTAATCCTTGGTGATTTTGAGCAACTCAATACGCAGTCTGATTCTGATAAAAACGGAATCGGCGGGCTAAAAAGATTAGATTAATCGCGACCAAATACAATGTTTTTGTATTCATCAACTCTTGAATTATATTCTTGCTTGTCTAGTTCGAATAGTCTGTTGATGCTGAATGATTCAAGAGTAAATGATGCTGTAACCGTGGCGTGGATAAGCGCTTCTCTAAGTTCTTGAATCGAAATATCTCCACTGCCACTTGCCAATCTAGCAGCAATGGTCCCTGCAAAAGTATCTCCACATCCTGTTGGATCTGTCAGATTCTTGGTTGGGTAAGCTGGCAGACTAATCAGTCCTTCATCATGCCAAGCTAGCACTCCATGCTCACCTTTTTTGACAACTAGAATAGATGCTCCAGTGCTATTCTTTACATCTTCACAAGCCTCAAGAAGATTGTCAGTTCCTGCAAGCATCTTTATTTCTCCATCGTTTAAGATGACTAAATCAACCTTTGAAAGGACATCCACTAATTCGTCTCTAGCGATGTCAATCCATAGATTCATTGAATCCAGCATGGTTATTCGTTCTGGCTGGCTTTGCTCCAACACACTTTTCTGGATTGCTGGATGTAGGTTAGCACAAAAGGTAATCTTTGGTTTTGAATGTTGGATGGGGACCTTTGGGTTGAAAAATTCGAACACATTCAACTTCGTGTCATGAGTCTTTGCTTCTGCCATAGAGCCATGATAGGAGCCAGACCAGCGGAAAGTTTCACCTTCTGCAATTTCCAATCCCTCAGTCTTAATGCCCGTTTTTGAGAAGATTTCTAAGTCGCTTTCTTTGAAGTCACTACCAACAACTCCAACAAGTGCGACATCTCCACCACTAATCAATCCGGAGTGGAATGAACTTGCTAATGATCCATAGGTTGCAGAGCCGCCTATTCCGTCTTCAATTGAGCCAGCAGGTGTGCTGATTGTATCATAAGCAATGCTGCCAACAACTAGAACATCTATGTCTGACATGAAGGTGCGGTGATAAGAAGGGTCAATCAACTCTTCTATTACTTAGCAAAACTATCTGGATTTGTTTTTGAGCATGTTGCTTCTTATTTCTTGAGCAATTTCCCATTCTTTCTGCTCCTGTTCGTTTTCAGCAACAAATTGTGGAATTGGTATCGGTCTCATCATTGAATCAATGGCTACAAAGAAAAAGTAACCTTCACATATTTTCTCTCTCTTCCAGTCTGATTTACTCATTGCTGAAGCAGTTACTTTGACGCCAGCTGTGTGGGTGCTTGTGAAAACAACTTGTCCAGTAACCTCAAGCAAATCACCTTGTCTAGCAGGAGAGATAAATTTCAGAGTGTCAATTGATATGGTAACAAACTCTCTGTGGGCGAACTTAGCACATGCAATTCCTCCTGCTTTGTCCATAAGGGCTAGCAATCTTCCGCCGAATAGAGTATTGTAGGAATTTGTATCTTGTGGAAAAACTTCCTCAATGAGAGTTATTGGCTCCTTAGTGTGTGGTTCCATAATTATCCGAGAAGGACTTCACTCATGAATGATTGTGTTGTTTCTGGGCTGATGGTTCTAATTTTTGATTGTTTTAATTCGATTCAAAAAATCCCACTTACGTGATATTCCATTCCCATAATTAAGGTGCGAGCCACTTATTTTTTCATATACATTGATGAGCGGAATAAATCAGGCATAAACATGGAGGACAAAAATTGCATAGCTCTTGTCTCAGGAGGAATAGATTCCCCAGTTGCAGTAGCAAGGATCTTGAGGCTGGGATGGAAGATAAAAACAATCCACTGCAGCCAAGATCCAATAACAGGTCCTGAACCAGAATTGAAGACAATTAGTTGCATTCAAGCACTCCGGAAATTAGATGGAGAAATAGGGGAATTTGCAAGGAATAATATCGATGATGAAATGATAGTAGTTCCAGTAGCAGAAGTCCTTTCTAAATTTACAGAAAAGTGGTGTCATTCTGAATATTTTATTCACATGAAGAGGCTGTTCAACGCAATTGCAGATGTCGCTGGCGAGTCGTATGAGGCGACCCATGTTCTAACCGGAGAAAATCTTGGTCAAGTATCTAGTCAAACACTGGGCAATCTCGGAGCAGTGGAAGAAACAACGTCATTGATACCTCTTAGACCTCTTCTTGGTTTGGATAAAACCGTCATAACACGTATGGCCAGGAACCTCGGTACGTTCGAAATTAGCTCAGGTCCAGAGGTCTGTGATGCTCTTGGACCATCCATGCCCACAACAGTTGCAAACAAGGAATGGTTAGAGAAGAGCGAGAATAGACTTGGAGGATTGAGAAATCTTGCGATTGAAGCGTGGGCAAAAAGGAGAATTGTTTCTCTATAAGTAAAAATCCTCATTATCAGTCAACCAAACTGATTTTAGGGGGGTTATTCCTCGGATAACTGGTAGGTGACTCTATGTCGATTGGAAACCGTAAAATCAAGACTGCATTATTCATCATTACATTGATGATTCTAACCCCTCTGGCTGGCGCAATCAATGTTACAACCTTTTCAGATGGTGCAAGTGAAACCGAGATAGAAATTAGAGATGCTAGAGATTGGACAAATACTGAAGACGGCTCAATACAAATTCCAGCTACAGATACTGTCACTGGAGCCGCAATGACCATAGGTGCAGATATGGCAGAACACCAGGCAAATGTTAGAATCGACGTTGACACTATGCCTCGTGTTTGGAACCCATTGTACAATGGACAGCTGACACAATTCTCATCAAAAGGAGATTTCTTGTTTGAAGAAGGAACTACTTCAACAGCAGTACAATTGACTTCAAGCGGAATCCTTTCTGATTTCGAGGGAACTAGAGCTGGTTTCCAAGATGCTACTATTCCATTGCCTCAAAACGGACAAGGCTGGTCTCACGGTGCATTATCTGGCGGTGGAGTTATCTCGACAGACTGTAAATCTGGTGACGATTGCTGGGGAACAAATCTGCAAGATAATGACTACACTGATGACCACGGTGGCGCAATGCTATGGTCCATGACATCACCTGCTCTATTCGTTGATCCTACTTACACGTCGAAGAAGGCTTACTTCGATTCATGGCACTCTCTGCAAACCATTACAACTGGTGGACAAACGCCACAATATCGCTACGTTGACTGTGCCTACATGGAAATAAGAGATTCCAACGATCCAAATTTCCCGCCGGATGCTAGCAATTTCAATTACCTCAGATTCGATGTAACCAACTCAAGTAACATCGGATTTGGAAACGGAATATACCAGAGAAGTACAGGTACAACACAAAATCAGATTGATTACAGGTGCGATGGAGTACCTTCCTCAGCTCCTACAGGGCAACCAGTCCCAGTTGGACTTGGTGGCACCTCAGCTAATCCTAACAATCCTAACGGTTGGACAAATATCGCAGTTGATCTTGACCCATATTTAGGAAAGTATGTTCAATTAAGATTCGTCATGGAATACAACAACGTCCAAGGACAATACACAAACGACTCAACTCCGGGTTGGGTAATCGACAACTTCAGGCTTGGCGATAAGCTTCCACCAACAGGATGGATGAAAGTAAGAAACATGCTTCCCAGTGTAGCGGGAGGAGAGACTCATCCTAACGGATACGGTGTTCTGAATCTAGAAGCAGAACTACCCTCTGAAGATAGTCTAAGCGTAGATGTCCTTTCCACACAAACAGGACAGATAGTCAAGGATATTCATGGGAATGAAATGACAGGATTAACTGGCAAGATAATCGAGTTGTGGGATATCAATTCTGCAGATTACACAGCAATTGACTTTAGATTCAACTTCGATTCTGGTACTGATAGACTAAGCACGGCTAAACTTCATGGATTTAACATTGGTACGACTATCGGAACAGGATTTAACGAAACTGATCTAACCAATCCAGACGTTTATGACGGAATCTGGCATTCTCCTGGACTAAACATCCCGTTCTTCTACAACCCTACCATCATAGATACCGATTCAACCGATTCGCACCCTCGTGCTAAATTCTCATATCCAATTACGGCAATCACTCCAAGGGTAAACGATGATTGTCCGAGTGAAGACCCAACTATTGGCGTATCTTTCCCGGGTAGCGAACAAATCCTGAATTTGACTGTTGGAACTGAGAATGTCCTACCACAACCTGTGTTCGGTTTTTCATCAATTGTTTCCTATCAAAACTCGTGTAATATGGGCGAACTTTGGTTTGATTTGAAATTTGGACACCATGCAAAGAGGGTATCTATCGACATTGCTGGAGACGGAGATACAGATTGGGGTATAGACCACCCAGCATTCGATGCTCTAGGTCGTCAAACCTTCTTCTACCAAAATTACCTTGACGGAGTCTACAGGGGGCAAGAAACATCTTCAATTGTAGTTGGAATCTCCGGAAGTGGTGAAGGCGGACAATTCCTATTGCCAAGAGGTGCAAATGTTACTCTTGCAGATATCGTCTTTGACAATAACACAATTTACTCCACTACTGACCAGATGATTGGATTTGACCTTTCAATTCTAGCAGGAACCCAAAGTGTATCTTTGGGTTCTATGGATAACAGAACTGCCTATTACAACGAGGATTTACCTATGGCTATCGATTATGCCTCAGCAATTAACTCATTGATGACCAATCCAATGGTTCCTGCTGCTGTTATCGATGAATTCGGAACCGAGTGGGTTGCTTTCAGATTTGCCGTCGACAGTCCAAATGCAACAACGGGAGCCTCAGTAGACTTGAGAGGCCTAGATATGATTTATGACTGGGAAACCTCAATCGGAGATGCAGAAGGATTTGACACTGAACTAAATCAGGGTGTGGCACTATGGACAGGCGGTTCTGGGGCTATCGTTGATATTGTGGTCTCTTCCCATTCGGGAGGTTCAGTTGCTCTGAGCGACTTGACCATCTCAACAGCTCCTGGATACGACTCAACTATGGAAATCCTTGGTGACCCAGTAGGTTTGTATCCAAACGGAGATATTTACCAAATCACTACTACGCACTCAGTTGCATCAAGCACAGGCTCATCCTTTGCTGAAGCAAAATTAGTCTTCGAATCAGCATCTGGTAATGTTGAACTAGGTTATTCAGATCTTCTAGGATTCAGCGAAGTCAGCGATTCATTAAACCTAGTGACATTGGAGACTTCAACTGCTTCAGACATAACTGCTCCAGTTGCTGGTAAGGAAATAACTTGGAGATTCAGAGTTAACCCTACTTGGGATGATACAGATTCTGTGAGAGTTTACGGTAGTTTGGTAGCTGCAAACGGAGTAAACGGTCTGCCAGATGCGTTTACATTTGACCCTCAGGTTGGAAATGCAGTTGAGAACGATGCAGGAATAACCGAGTTAGTCCTAAGAAACGACAACGACATAATTCAGAATCTTTCAAATGCCTCTTCTAACAACAAATTCAACCTACAAGGTAAGGTTAGACTCCAAGATTTGGATGCTTCTCCTGATCCTGCCGGCTACTATCTTCTTTTGGAACAACAATACGTCAACAATACTGGCGGAAATATCACTCTTGAATGGATTGAGATAGACAATAAGAGCGGTACTATTGGTGGAGATTTCAACTGGGATGTGGATTTGGGTCTTGGTGCTGCTGGTACGGAGATAATGAGGGTTAGACTTGGTGGATATGAAGGAGGAGATACGCTATGTCCTCCAAGCGAGTTAACACCCGACGAGGATTGTGCAATTCCATTCACACTCCATATCGATGCTTACGCTCCGAACTTGCTTAACATGCAAGTTCACAAAGGTGGCCCTGATATTCCAGAAAATTGGAGAACACTTTACGACGATACTTGGGTAGTTCCAAACAACGACCAATGGTTAAGAATTAACGCACAAGATCTTCCAAACCCACCTGCTCAGATGACACTGAATGTGTGGGTTGAGTATGAGCATGACCAAAATTTCAACGGAATTGCAGAAGCAAGTGAGTACTCTCAAGTCACTGTTTATTCTGATGGTGGTGCGCCAAATGCCACATATGAAATTAATTTCAACGATGAAGCAAATCAAGGTCAAGACCCTATTGGCAGAGTAAGCCTTTGGTTGGATGGATATGACCTAGCAGGAAACTCAATCGATGGAGGTTCAGCCGGATTTGAAACCGATCACGTCACCTATGTTTCAATGTCAAGCAGAATGCCTGAAGTTCTAAACTTCCACATTGAAGATTCTTCTGGGACAAGGATGCTCAACAGCGGTGACCCTGGATATGAAGGCGATCAAAACCGCACAATCTTTGCAGGAAATGAATACTCGTTGATAGTGGAAGCCTCTGAGTTGAATGGATACAGAGACTTGGAATTCTTCAAGATTAACTTAGATGGTTCAAATTCTGAAGAAATGGTATTGTACTATTCTCCTAGAAACGAGACGGCATGGACAGATTCCGAGTTCGTCTCAATCGCTACTGACGGCGAAGGACCTAGAATGCTAAGGATGGATGGTGGAGCAATAATCGACCCATTCGAATCTGAATTCTACCTTGATCTACCTATCGTATTCGATTGGGGTGTGCCAGAATTACTGGGTCTAAACACACCAACAGTATCCCTGAAGGACTTTGACAACGTCGAGCAATCTTTCTTCGGATTCACCGGTCACCTTCAGGATTGGAAGTATGATGATAAAGTGAGATTGGATTTCCAAGCCAACTTGTTGGAAGGACAATTATTCTCTCCTGCTATTAAGGACATGACAACTCCAATTACTGCAGACACACAAGTCGGATTTGTAAGACCTGGAGATACGATTGCCTTCGAGGGACAATATGCGTTCGTAACCGCTCTCCAAAACGGAGCAGCAATCCTTCCTGAAGTTGAGTTAACAATGGAAATCACTCGTCAAGAGGCGCTCCAGACTGGAAACTTCATCCCATACGTTGGGGAAACATGGACCGAGACTTTTAGCGGAGGATCCTTTGATTTCAACATCACTGCACCACCTGTGACCAACAAATTCCATTACACGTTCAGGCTGATTAATCTACCAGATGGTGCATCGGATAATACCGACAGTTATTGTCAAGGCTATGATGCATACGGCTGCGGTCAGTTTGACTTATTGGTTGACTTTACCATTCCAGAAGTTGTAAGAGGAACTTGGGAATTGACCAACAATGCAACTGGAGAAGTTCTAGGGGCTAACATTCCTTCTTCTGCCCTTCACTGCGTTGACGTTTATGTTGAGTTAGATGAGCCGGAGAAGTTACTGAGTAACGAGGTAGAACTAAGGTGGCAAATGTTTGTTGATTCTCAGACTTCAACATCTTGGTTTGCTTACGAGAATGCATTTGATGATGAGCCTCTGAGTTCAGAACTAACACTGCAAAAGATAGTTGGATCATATATCGGTACGGCATACTGCATAGATCTTTGGCCTGACCCTGTTGACCCGGCATCGAATGATATCCAAACTCAAGATATAGATCTGATATTTTGGATTCATGGAACTGATTCTGCAGGTAATATAATCCGTGGCGGAGGTCCGACTGGAGAAGGAGCTGTTGTGCCAATACAATCCAGTGATGATGAGCATACTTCCGAATACAAACTAGAGTATGAAGAAGCACTATTCAGCATAGAACGTGTTAGACCAACTCCTGCAAATCCATCCGTCGGTGATGTAGTCACTCTAGAAGTTACAGTACAGAACTACGGTTCAATAGCAGGACCATTGAGTCTGAGAGTTGAATCAGTAACCGACGGCGGAATACCAGTTTACGAAACAGTATTCACAACTGATGAAATTGCTGTAGGAGAGACAACATTCGCAAATGTTGAACTTCAAGCATATGGAAGTTCAACTATAGGTTTGTATTATTTGATATTCGATGACGATACTGACACGCTTATCTACAACGGTTCAGAAGAGGGTGACTTGATCAATGTTAACGTACAGGCAAATGATAACAGTGGAAACATATTACTGATTATGGTGGCTTTGATTGCAGTAGTCGCAATTCTTGGTGTCCTTGTAATAGTTCTAGTCAGAAGAGATTCTTCAGGCTCAGATTCATTCGATGACGAGTATGAAGAGTATGATGATGGCAAGGAAGTCGTTGACATCCCATCAAATGCACCTTCAACACCACCTGCTAATTTAGATCCTGAAATGGTTAGAGCACTAGAGGTATTCCCGCAATGGACTCAAGAACAAATTCAGGAATACTTTGACATGGGTTGGAACGTTGAAACATTGTTGGAATGGGTCAACGAACAATGAGGTGGATACATGACTAATCCTCTTGATTGGGAGGATATTGTATGGGATGATCCCGAAGGTGGGCAAGTCCGGCTTTACGGTCAGATTCCAACCACGATTACACCTAATTCCTTGCGTCCAAGATATTCATACGACGCAGTTGGTTTTATTGAGCCAAGTGATATCATAGAATACTGGGAAGATCTCACCGCTCTCGAGAAAGAGTCCCCTGGAATAAGTTTGGAGGCTGCTAAATTTGGTGCTACTGCTTGGTCTAGATTTATCAGGGATTTGATGCAATTAAGCGATTTGACAGCAGGTAGGTTTCCTGATCCTGAACCGGTTAGGATACACAAGGCTGCAAAAAGAAATGACAAACCTCAATACTTCCTAGAACCTGATTTAGATGATGAGCAATGGGCTGAGTTGTTGATAGAGGGCAGTAGGTCCCAATCAACTCCAATACAGTTATTGAGAGCTGTATTCACATCAAGGCGTTGGAATAGGAGCCTTAAGAGGAATATAAAAATCGCAAGACCTCACCCAAAAGGTGAATCCTCTGATTATTCAACTGCCTCAGTGCTGGCTGCAACTTGGTGGCAGATGGAAGAATCTTCAATGTCCAAAGACGTAGCAAAAAGAAGAGATCAAAGAATCGTTTCAAGAATGAAAGGAGCGCTCCAGGATTTAAGAAATCAAGGAATAGAAAGACCAGTCTTGCTGGTTCCTATGCTTCAACCAAGAAGATTAGAGATTTTGAATCATCTTAAAACAGAAGTTAAATCAGAGGAATGCTCTTGTTACAGTGGCGTCTCGGGTAACATGGAGGAGGAGTAATGTCATCTACAGTGGATGTTAAGGTTGAAAACCAATTAGTGAGGTTTACTTGTCCGGAACCAGTTGACCAGGGCGAAGTTATTGAGCAGTTAGACGGAGTAAAGTCTGGCGGTGTTGTAATTAAAATCCTAGAGCGGCCATCTGCTACAATCGTTATTGATGCAGAGGGCAGAATTGTTGTCCATGGAACAAGAAAAGTAGAGATTGCAAGGAAAGCCGCAAAAGAAGTCTTATTGCTCCTTGGTAAAGATGACAGTGGATTGACCACCGAATTAGGACCTATTGTAGCATCTTTCAATTATGCTGGAGAAATTGATGTCCAGAAACTCATCTCTACATTTGGTGCATCGGTTGCAACTTTGGATGAAAGGCTGGGATGTGCAATAATCGAAGATACTCGTCATGACTTGACCTTGAATATCTGGCCAAATGGAAAAGCAGTTGCTTTCGAAGCAAGGCACGCTAGAATGGTTGCAATGTCTGCGGTTCATTGGAAGTCTAAGCTGGAAGAAAACAATTTAATTTCAAATGCGTGATTTCATGTCTAGAAATTGGACTGGTCCAATTGTTGACAATCATTTTCATTTGAATAGAAACGGAAGATTTCTTGACGCTGCTGCCGATTTTTCTCGTGTGGGAGGAACTGGCTTAGTTCTAGTTCACTGTCCTAATTTTGCATCACCTCCAAAGGGATATGATGCACACAAGAAATCATACTTAGATACGGTATCTATGGCTGAGGCTGTCAAAGATAAGTTTGGCTTAGACATGCGAGTAGTTCTAGGCCCACATCCGGCTGCTTTTGCACATGAACTTGAAAGTGCCTTAGAGTCACAAGATGGTGAGGCGCAAGAAAATGCAATATCGAATTACTGGGCTAGTATCGAAGCGGCTCTAGAGTTAGTCAAAGAAGGAAGAGCAAATGCCATTGGAGAAGTTGGTCGGCCTCATTGGAAAGTCAGCGACCAGGTATGGGACTTGTCAAATCAACTACTAAAGAAAACTATGAGAATTGCTAATGATAACAAAGTGTCACTTCAACTTCATGTCGAGGGGGAAAGCGAGGAAACATATCCTGAATTGGCTCAATTTGCAGACCAAACTGGTTTAGACAGGTCTAGATTAATCAGGCACTATGCTCCTGCCGACATATCTGACTCTAATACTCAAGGAATCATTCCTTCGGTTTTGTGTGGAAAGGGAAGCGTCGAGGAAATTATAGTCAGTCATGAATCTAATAGTACTGGATTTTTCATGGAAACTGACTATATGGATGATCTGAAGAGACCAGGTGCCGTACTGGGTCCAAAGACTGTACCAAAGAGGGTTAAACAGTTGTATGAACTGGGGATTCCTGAAGAAATCCTATATTCTTCGCATCAAGATTTGCTTATCAAAGCGTATGGACTACCTCTTGAGTTCTAATTAATTTAGATTCGAAAGACCATTATCTTCATGTTTGTGAAGAATTTCCGTTGTACAAGGAGAGGGGTAAAGTTGAGGTCAGTTCCAGCAATTTTTGTCACCCTTATCCTAATTTCCGTTGTTGCAACAACTGCATCAGCACAAGTACCAACTAACCCCCCAGCGGTTGAGATTGAGTGTGGGGATGATCCTGTACTAGATGTGCATCCACAAAGGTATGAACCAGTTATCGTCCAGTGTATTATCACCAACCCATCATCTTTTGAAGAGACGATTACACTTGAGAAAGAATGGGATAGTGTGGAAGTTACGATGACTCTTTCTGATGATGAGATAACTATTGCAGCAGGCGAGGAGGAAACGATCGACGTCACTTTTGATGGAGATACTCGATTATCTGCAGATCTGTCTTGGGATTACGAAATTTCTGCACAAGTTACTCAGGTTGGGATGGTTCCTTGGGAGAATTTTGGAGTAAACGCATCTGCTACCGGTGATGTAAGCATTGCAGAATACGGGATGGTCGAACTGCTTATTGGTAATCAAGGAAAGAGGACTATTGAAGCCAATTCGAACTTTAATATTACTTTTACAATGAGGAATATGGGCAATGCAAACGACATGATTACAGTAAGTGTGGCAAATGCTGGCGAGTTGGAAGCGGCTGGCTTCTCGTTCCCTCAGACCTCATTTGTCAAGGAAGATGTAATTGTTAACGGACAATCCACAGTAAGGCAAATCGATTTAAGAACGCCATCAGGGATTGAAGAAGATTTGGAAATTACCATGGTACTGGAAGCAACCAGCGGAAATGATGACATGGCAGATATTGACAGAATTACAATCAATTTGTTGGTAGAACCAGAGTCGACGTCTGTTGGTGGAGTAGATATCTCGCTTTCATCAGTTTCCACTAATGATCTAATCATGTATGGCTACATTGGTGGTGCCTTTTTACTATTCATTTTCCTACTGTTAATCATAACTAGAATCGGTAAGCGAAGACGGCAAAAAGCAGAATTAGCTTACGATGTTGAAGATGAAGAAGACATGTCATATCAAACCGAGACGATTGTTGAAGATGAATTCGATGAATTTGGTGATTTGGATGAGTTTGACGATATGTTCTCAGATATTAGCGATGATGATTTGGACGCAGGTTTTGCAGACCTATGAGCCGAATTGCTTGTAATTAACACTAAGTTTAATTTTTGCACTATGTGGCGCTAGGAAAACTAGTGTATTTCACTAAAAAATCGCTACTTTTGAGGGGAATAGTCAAAGACGGTATGTGATAGGAGCACTTTAGTTCACCGTAGGTGCTGTTTATGTTAGGTCTACAAGGGAAGGTAGCATTCGTTTTTGGCGTTGCCAGTGAGGATTCAATCGCATGGGCAATTTGCAAGTATTTATCTGACTCTGGAGTCAAGTTATATCTTGGTTATCAGAAGAGGTTTATGTCAAGGATTTTCCAGCTCAAGGAAAAGTTGCCCTCAATTGAAGGATTCTATCCATTAGACGTTGCTTCCGATGCCACAACCAAGGAATTCTTTGATGCGTTCAGCAAAGAAAATCCAGGCATGAAAGCAGATATTTTGATTCATGCAATTGGTTTTGCCCCAAGAGCTTGTTTTGATAGGCCGATATTATTCGTCGAAGATTCAGATATCAATACAGCGATGACGATATCAGCAAATTCTCTTCAAAGATGCCTTAAATTTGCCTTACCTCATCTAAATCCTAATTCTTCAACGATCACTCTTACCTATGCAGCTAGTACTAGATATGTCCCATCTTATGGAATAATGTCGATGGCAAAAGCAGCATTGGAATGCTGGACCAGGGAATTAGCATGCCACTTGGGACCTGAAGGACACAGAATAAACGCAATCTCCAGTGGTCCAATCAGAACAATTGCTGCCTCAGGTATTCCTGGGTTCGATAATATTCTCAATCACGTTGCTGACAATGCTCCTCTAAGGAGAAATGTCAACCAAGACGATGTGGCAGGAACCACACTATGGCTAGCAAGTCCACTTGCTAGCGGTGTTACCGGGCAGGTAATACATGTGGATGCAGGATATTCGATTACGATGGTGCCAGAATCCATCATGAAGGAGTGATCAAATGACACTAACTACAGCAGCAGGAAAAGTGTGTGATGGGATTGACCAAGGTCCATTCGAACCAATCGCGATAGTAGGTGCATCAGCTTTGATGCCTGACGCTGATTCGATTGAACAATTCTGGCAGAATATAATCGAAGCAAAGGTCAGTATCAAAGAAATCGATCCAGCAAGGTGGGGAGGCGATATTGGCTCATGGTGGAGAAAAGGTGGACCGGGTAACTCAACTGAAGGATTCACCTATGCAAAGATTGGTGCTTTCGTCGAAGGTTTTGAATTTGATTGGAAGCGATGGCGCCAACCACCAGGGACTCTTCCACAGATAGACCCATGTCAACTATGGGCAATTAGTGTTGCAGCTGATGTACTGGATGATGCAGGATATGGAATCGATGGGAAAGAGTTTGACAAGGCACGCTGCGGTGTTGTATTTGCTAATGCACTAGGTGGAGAAAATAGGAATCTTTCCAATATCCGTGTTTGGTCTGAGCACACTCTGAATGTGGCTAAAAAATTCGGATTGCCAGTTGCAAATTCAGAACAATTTGTGGCTGAATTGGTGGATGGAACACCTCGAATTAATGAGGATACAATGCCCGGCGAATTAGCCAATGTTGTGGCTGGAAGAGTTGCTAACCTATTGGATTTACAAGGTCCGAATCATGCAATGGATGCTGCATGTGCTTCTTCTTTAGCTGCTGTCATGGACGCTTGCAGGTTACTTCAAACAAGACAAGTTGACAGCATGATTTGTGGTGCCACAGATCGGACTATGGATCCTGCAACCTTTTCTAAATTCAGTGCAATAGGTGCTCTGTCTCCATCGCACTCTACGCCTTTTGATGCTGGTGCAAATGGGTTTGTAATGGGGGAAGGTGCTGGTGCTTTACTGCTCAAAAGATTGAGTGATGCCATCTCTGATGGTGACGAGATTAAGGCAGTGATACGTGGAGTAGGAGCCTCTAGCGATGGACGAGGAAAAGGAATAACAGCGCCAAGCCAAAGAGGGCAAGTTCAGGCAATTGGTCGTGCTTACTCACAAGCAGGATATGATGCTAATTCAGTACAATTAGTCGAAGCTCATGGAACATCTACAAAAGTTGGAGATGCAACAGAATTGTCTACCTTGGGAAGATTGTGGACTGAATTAGAGCCAGGTGACAGGGTCGCTGTAGGTTCGATAAAGAGTCAAATTGGTCACCTAAAGGCAGCAGCAGGGATAGCAGGTATACTCAAAGCATCATATGCATTACACCATCGAACAATACCTCCATCTGCAGGATTTGTAAATCCAAATCCTACTGTTGAGTGGAGTGAAAATCCATTTTTCGTTCCGACACAAGCAATGGAATGGCCTTCACCCGATGGTCATCCT
>CAXAGT010000043.1:0-12703 GCA_963968885.1 uncultured Candidatus Poseidoniales archaeon
GATGGTCCAGGTGGTCCAGATTTACTTGGTCCGGGAGGAGAGGATTTATGCTCTTCAACAACTTCCTCGTCTTCGTCTTCAAATACGGCACCGCAATGAGGGCATATGTTGTCATTTTCTGAAACTAGTCCATCACAAATTTCACAAGCAAACATTTCTTCGTCTTCATCACTATTATTTTTTGAGCCAATTTCTAGGTTAACTTCACCGTCTTTTGATGAGAATAGAGTTATCGAAATCTCAAACTCCATCCCTTTCAATGCTAGTTCGGTATGAATTGCATGTTTGAAAGCATTAGCAAGATCTTCTGATGAATCCAAAACCCTTCCGTCATCGATGAACGTTATTTTCACTTGAAGTTCATTATCTTGGATTGAACTTTGAGGGGTCTCGACAGCAACTCCTCTTTTTCTTGCAACTCTTCTTGTTGCTACTTCACAGATTCTTCTAATCAATGTTTCATCTTGCCCAGAGCCGCTAAGGCTACCCACTAGATTTTGTGCAGCCTGGTTAGCTTCTTGTGTGATTCCTTGGAATTGTGCTGGTATCTCTGAATTAATATTCTTCAATACTTCATTTGCAGGGGATGCATTCATGTTAAGCCATTGTGATCTTCTTTCATTCTTGATTTCTCTTTCCTGAACAGCAAGTTGATTCACCATAGCATCTGTTTTAGAATTAGATGGGTTATTTGCGACCGCTGTCCCGCCAGGAGTGAAAGGGTTGGTGGATTTAATCGATGATGAAGGACCTTGACCGCTCATCAGAGATGGTCCTTTGATTTGATTAGGCATATCGGATTGTTGCCTACTTGAACCAACATTTTGCATACCTTGTGTTTGTATATCTTGCTGCTGATTAAATTGGTTTTGCTGCTGATTAAATTGGTTTTGCTGCTGGTTGAATTGGTTTTGTTGTTGATTAAATTGGTTTTGCTGCTGGTTGAATTGATTTTGATTGAATTGTTGAGGAGGGAATTGTCCAGGTGGCATGTTCTGATTAGATTGAATGCCACTTGCAATTTGGTTTAGTAATTCAGGTGGTAAATTTCCCATTTGTTGGTTCATTGCTTCTCTCTCATTCCTGATTGCTTCAGGTGATACTGCGCCGAAACTTCTTCCGAAATTTCCTTGTCCTCCTCCAATGTTCTGTCCTTGTGTAGCACCAGCGAAAGATTGTGCTTTTGATTGAACTTGTCTTGCACCACATTCGGTACAAAACATTGAGTCATCTGGTATCAACGCACCACATGAACTACAATCCATAAGCCACCCTCTAAATGTCTGTCAAAGTTCATCTCCTAAAGCCTTACTCCTTCTTTTATCAATAACCTATAAATTATCACTCAATAGGTGCTGCTTGGAGATTAATTTTATATCGTTTTGAGGGATTTTATTTCAGCGCTACATTCATTGAATTTTTTGGTAGAGTTTTATCTCACAATTTTGCAATTAAGAATTCCTACATTTGACGGTCATACTCATAAGACACAAACAATACGGAGGTAACGAGTCCGATGCTAGAGAGAAGGAAGCCGCTTGATTTATTGCTTCCCTTGGAAGGCAATGCATCGTCTCGTGAGTCTTTCAACTCAAACCCAAAGATGACTCCCTTGGAAAGGCTGAGAACGGGTGTAGTTTTGGCTAGAGAGGCAGTCAAAGCAGTTAGTATCACCGCAATGGAGGCAATCAGGGAAGGAGCGACATTTGTTGGTATTCTTTCAGAAGAAGATGAATTAATCGATCCATTTGCTCAACTTGATGGACCCATTTGGTCTGAAAAACCCCCTCAAGAACTTTTTACTCTTGCATACAGATACTGCGAAGAACTAACCAGAAGAGAAGCAGGTAACTTCTACCACTCATTCAAATTTTTACCGGATGAACAAAGATTAGCAATGTGTGCTGTGTATGCATTCTGCAGAAGAGCAGATGATATCGCAGACGGAGATTGGCTCGATCGTTTCCCAGGTTCTGTAGGTGAAGAAGATCCTGAAGCAATTGAGTATAGGACAAAACTCGAAGAGCATGCAAAGGTAGAGACAATCCTAGACAGAGAAGCGTATTTGAATAAAATTACCCAACTATTCTTCTTCAGAAAGAAACTCTCAACCTGCTACTCAGATGTATATTCAACAGATCCTGTATTCCTAGCTCTAAAGGATTCAGTAGAGAAGTACAACATCCCAAGGTCTGTATTTGGTGACTTGATTTCAGGTATGGAGGATGATCTCTACCACAACAGATATCGAACATTCGACGAACTGTATGTTTATTGCTACCGAGTTGCTTCAGTGGTTGGTTTGATGTGCATCGAAATATATGGATATGAGGACGAAAATGCCCAAAAATATGCAGAGTCTTGGGGGATATTCATGCAACTTACCAATGTTCTAAGAGATGTTGGAGAGGATATTCAAAGAGACAGAGTTTACTTGCCTTTAGATGAGTTGGAAAACAACGATATGACTGAATTAGAACTCCATGATGGAAAGGTTGTACTAAACAAGCACTGGGAGCCATATTGCCATCATTACGCAAAGAGGGCAAGAACTTACTTAGAAGAAGCAAGAATGCTTCTTCCATTATTGCCTCGAAATGTAAGATATTCTCCAGCAGCAATGATTGCTTTCTACGACAAGATTCTGAGAAAGATTGAGAAGGCACAGGGAGATGTATTTACTCAAAGAGTAAAATTGAGCAAGGCTCAAAAAATATCACTAGCAGCAACCGTTTACCTAAGGCACAGATTCCTGCCAGGATTCCTAGATCCAGTTTGGGGCGGGCTTGCAAAACTAGGTATCTTACCTAAGGTCTAATTTTCTCGCTTTTCGTAGGAATAATCCACTTCTTAAATCGGGCAATTCTTTTGCTCCTGAGTTCTTTTTGCTTGACCTGCCACTCATCTAAGGTAATACCTTCTGTTTTGCATACGATAAGGAGAAAAAGACAGTGACCAGCCACTCGAAAAAACAAAACTAAAGTCACTGCAAAAATTAGTTTCACGGTCTCATGACATTTCAGAGTCATAAAAACCTGGTGCCGAATGTGGCTGGTTTTATGCTTCTCTTGTAAATGCCTGAATTCCAGTGATATATCTTCCTAAAATCAGGTTGTGAATGTCATGGGTTCCTTCGTAAGTCTTCACCGATTCGAGATTTGCCATGTGTCTCATTACAGGGTACTCGTCAAGAACACCATTTGCACCATGCATGTCTCTGGACATCCTTGCAATTTCTAGAGCAATGTCGACGTTGTTCATCTTTGCAAGAGATATTTGTTCATTGAACCATGTGCCATCGTCTTTCTTCTTTCCTAGATGATATGCCAAAAGTTGTCCCTTGGTAATCTCTCTTAGCATCCAAGCCAATTTGTTTTGAATTAACTGGTAAGATGCAATTGGATGGTCGAATTGGATTCTAGAGAGGGTGTATGTTTTTGCAGAATGGAAACAAGCCATTGCAGCACCAAGTGCTCCCCATGAAATACCGTATCTAGCGTTATTTAAGCATGAGAATGGTCCTCTAAGGCCCTTTACTCCTGGCAGAATCCTGTCCTTTGGAATTTTACAATCTTGGAATACAAGTTCACTGGTGACGCTTGCTTTCAGAGAGTGCTTACCCTTCATCTCCGGTGCAGTAAATCCTTCATCTCCCTTCTCAACAATGAATCCTTTAATTACTCCGTCTAATTTTGCCCAAACTACTGCTACATCTGCAATAGTTCCGTTTGTAATCCACATTTTAGCACCATTTAGCAAATAGTGGTCTCCCATATCTTCAGCTTTAGTAACCATGCCACCTGGATTTGACCCATAATCAGGTTCTGTTAGCCCGAAACAGCCTACCCATTCTCCAGAAGCCATCTTCGGAAGGTAGTGATTCTTTTGCTCCTCACTACCAAAATCCCAAATTGGGTACATAGCAAGAGATCCTTGAACGCTAGCAAATGATCTCAAACCAGAATCTCCTCTTTCTAGTTCTTGGCAGATTAGTCCATATGCGACATATGAAAGTCCAGGGCACCCGTATCCCTTTAGGGGCGCTCCAAGAACTCCCATCTCTCCTAGGTCTTGTCTCCATTTGTCTAGGAAAACACCGTCTTCGCATGCTTTCTCTATGTGTGGGATAACTTCTTCGTCAACATAGTCTCTGACCATGTCACGAATCATGATTTCTTCTTCTGTTAGGAGGCTTTCTATGTCGTAAAAGTCGAGTCCCTCAAACTTCTCCATGAAAGCCCCTACAATAGCCCGTTCATCAATGTGTTGTAATCTTTAAACTCAGAAATACTTCATTTTGATTTAGTACGCCACTCTTTGTACTTCCTTTGAAGGTAGGAAGAGTTCATGAAAATCAACCCTAGGATGGAACCTGGTACAGCGATGATTATAGCTCCCATAAGGACCGAAAGCAGCAAGCTATTCTCTACAATTTCCTCTTTGGCTTGGAACTGTACGACTTCCCCGAATGACGTTAGGATGAAACCATTTTTGTATTCATTTTCCCAAGCGAAAACAATGTTTCTTCCTGCGATGTCTGGGTTGTTTGCCGCAGCGTCCTCAGTTACTATCATGCCGAACGCTTCATCCTGGTCCATTATGTGACGAATTGTCCCAAAAGGAGCAAGGTGGATTATTGAAGTACCATCAAGTCCAATAGATGATCCTGTAACATCACCAGTTGTTGCACCGAATTGTTTTGTTATCCTCACCGAAGATGCTGATGCGTCCGCCGCATTTATTTCGATAACTTTTGAAGATAAACCTGAACCAAGAGCTATGCATTCATTCAATGTTGCATCTGAACAGTCAATGGAAACCCAGGTACCAGTCGTAGTACCTCCTAACCAAGTCAAAGTATGATCTCTGTCAATGATACCTATTCCTTTGTCAAGAGTTGTGACCAAGCAAATGTTGTTGGATGGATGACATTCGATATCAGTGATAGTAGAAAGTTGGGTTTGTGGTAATTCGATAAATCCGGTACCTTCTTGGAATCTCCATAACTTTCCACTTTCGCTACCTATGTAAGCAAAATCTCCTCCAGAACGCCAGTCTATAGAAGTTATATTTTCTCCGATAAGAGTTCCAGAATTATTTACATTTGTAAGTGAATAATCAGAAGTAGCATAACGCAAAATCATTCCTTGATCTCCCCCTAATAGAGCTGTTTGTCCTTGAGGATGCCATGAAATATCATTAAAGTCAGCCGTTCTACCACTATTCAATTCGATATCCAATTCCCTGTTCTGAGCCTGTTTTGCATCGATTAGGTGTGCATAACCTTCAGACCCAACTAAAATCACTGTGTTACCATTTGGAGATAATTCTGCAGCTTTGATTCCCAAATCAATGTCATCAATTCCTCCGTGATTGATTAAATTTACAGTGGATACAATTTCTGGTTCTTCAGCAACAACTCCTGAAACTAAAGGTATGATTATCACAACAAGCATCAATGTTGCAATTGACTTGTTTGACATGGTGCCTCCAGTGTCTATCTGTTCTAAATATTGCCTGATGTGAAATTAGTGAGTATATTTCGGAAAAAATCCTGTGAATAAATGGTTAGGGTTAATGAGCAGAATGATTTCGGCAAGACATGGAGAGATTTGCGGTTAAGCGTGGAATAGAGAAATCAATCGGTGGAAATTCTGGATTGTGTAAATTAGCAGCAGAGGTTTTTGATGGTGCAAATGCGGATGCTGAAGGAAAATTCAGTTCATCATTTGGTATGATGACTTCGATATTGGGTTCCTACGAAGATGGTAAACTCGCAGTAGAAGTACAACAACTTAAAGGCTCAGATTTAGCTGAATTTTTAGATACAGTAGGGCCAGAGGTCGCAATGGAATCTAGGAAGCGCTGGTCAACATTCCTTGACCAAGCAACAGGTTACAGCGCAAAGCAGAGAGGAGATAAAGCAAAAGAGAATACCAAGAGAGTATCAAAGGCTAAATCTACCATTAGGCTAGCACACAAGACCTTAGAGATGACAACAAAAATTGATTCTGCAGGAAAAGAAAAGATCCTTGAAATGATTGCAGATCTTGAACAACTTCTTGAGAATGGAGAAATTCCAAGCGAAGGAAAGGTCAAGAAATTAAACGATATGCTGTGAGTGGTATTGATGGACTCTGAGAGCGTAATTTCTCAATACAGGGAGAGATTTCCTCAAATTGATGATTTGGATGAACCATCCAAACAAAGACTTGCACTAATGGTCGGCAACGTCCAAGAGGCAGTTGGAATTGACCACTTGATTGAGTGCCTAAAAGACAAAACAAGCATGGGTGGAGATGGAGTTATACGATGTTATGTTGGTTTTGAACCATCTGGAAAAGCCCACATCGGATGGAAAGTAATTTCGCTTCAACTCAAAAGAATGCTGGATGCTGAAACGAATGTCTTGATATTTCTAGCTGATTGGCACGCTTGGATTAACGACAAGTTTAGTGGAAATATGGAAGCAATTCAAATCACTGCAAAATATATGGAAGAGACTTTCCTTGCCCTCTTAGGAAATCCTGAAGTGGGAGATGGACCAGGTCAGGTTAGATTTTTGTGGGCTAGCAAGTTGATGGAGGATGGTGATTACTGGGCAAGAGTTCTAAGATGCTCTAAGGGTATGACCCTTGCCAGAGTCAGGAAGACATTTACGATTATGGGTAGGGATGAATCCTCATCGGATAATGACCTTTCAAGATTCTATTACCCTGCAATGCAAGCAGCAGATATTTTTGAATTAGATATCGATGTAGCAATAGGTGGCATGGACCAGAGGAAGGCTCACATGTACATGCGAGATGTAGCAGAGAAATGGAAATGGAGTAAAGCAACTTGCCTTCATACTCCGATTATTTCCTCTCTTAAATCAAGTGGAGCAAGGATGGAATCATTCGATCACAAAATGAGTAAATCCGACCCTAACTCGGCTTTACTTTTGCATGACCCAGTAGAGCGAATAAAGAAAAAAATGAGGAAAGCATACCTTGATCCAGAGGATGATAACTCACCAATCTATGAGTTAATCGAAGACATCATTCTACCTGAATTTGGAAAAGTCGTAGTCACTCCAAACCCTAAATTTGGAGAACCGTCAACATGGGAGAGTTTGGAGGATTTCAAATCGGCAGTAAAGGATGGTACTCTTCATCCCTTGGACGCTAAGTTCGGAGTAGCTGATGGAATAGCTTCAGGGCTTGCAGAAGTGAGTAATCACTTTGAGAAAAATCCTGAGTTGCTTGATGCAGTCACTGATTTGATGAGTCAGTAATACTCTTCATCTTCTGCCTCGAGGATTCTAAATTTTTCAGCCATCTCTTCTCTTGTAGAATACTCTAATCCTTCGATTTCTTCCACGCTTAGTATCCTCAGGACTAATACTCTTCTAGTATCCTTAACGTAATCTCTCCCTGGTAAATGGTCAATCTCAACAATAGCATTGACTTTGACAAATTGCCCTTCTTTCAAAGTCGATACTAACTCGTCATCTATTATTGCATTGATGTGGGTAATTGGATCAGGTCCTGGCTTTTCAGGTCTCGGTACCCAATTTGTTAACTTTAGATATTGAATGTCTTCATATTCACATTCCTCTACATCAAGTTCTAACCAACCCGGAGGAGTTGGAGGAGGGCTTCCATCCTTTTCTATGGCAATGTCAAAACATGACTTGCAAAATCTAGGCTTCTTTCTCTGCCTGGCAATCTTCTGAGGAACTTTCAAATCCACTCCGCAATCTTTGCAATGATAGGCAGCGGTTTTGATGTAACCCATTACAATTTGGACATCACTAATCATGCATTCAAATGAGAAGAATTTTCCTCTATCTCTCATTCTCAAAGACTCCAGAGTTCTCTGTCGCGAGTCAGGCAAATCCACTAGTCTTGGTCTTAGCCTGTATTCTACTGGATTAAGTTCTCTGCTCCTATCATTCAATACTGTATTTGCAACCTCGATAGAATTTAGAACATTCTCAAAACTTCTAGCAATTGGTTCATATTTGACTAAATCACAATATTTCATGGGTACGGAAAGTACTGCATCTCTTGTTTCGTTTAATTCTTCAGGTAGACTTGCAAGATGACTTTTAAATTCAGTTTCAAAATATTTTCCGTAAGCATTCATTAGTTCTATAAGCGACTTTGAAGGTCCTGTTGTACGAGTTCTTGACGGCATGGAAATCACTGGTGAGACCTAAGGTTTGATAACATTTCTATTAATTTGATTTCAAAATCGATATAGGTTACTTCCCAAATTCACAATTTTCTGTAGATTTATCAGTTAGCAAGGTTCATCAATCGATTTCATTTGGGAATGGTTGCCTGAACACAGGCGAGGTCTAAACATGGCTAACATTGTAGTACTAGTAAAGCAAGTCCCTGATACGAATGCAAAGATTGTTTTTAGCGGTGAATCGGTAGATTTGTCAGCAGTTAAGATGGTAACATCTCCATATGATGAATTTGCAGTTGAGACCGCATTACAACACAAAGAGGCATCCGGCGGTACAGTTACCGCACTGACTGTTGGTGGGTCTGGTGCAGATAAGATTCTAAAAGACGCGAAGGCAATGGGCGTAGATAATATCGTCAGAGTATGGGGAGATGGTTTTGAAACATTGGATTCTAATTCCTTCCAGTCAGTACTTTCCAGCGTTCTTTCAGAAATTGGAGCAGATGTTGTTTACTGTGGAAAATCTAGCGCAGACCTCGGAAGTGGTTCCACTGGACCTGGTGTTGCAGAAAAACTAGGATGGGCTAGCGTGAGTAACATTGTATCAGCAAGCTTTGCAGACGGATTGACCGTTACTGCACCTGCGGATGGAGGAAATGCTGTAGTCAATGTTTCTCTACCTGCTATTATCTCATGTGATAAAGGCGATTTAAAGCCAAGGAAACCAAATGTACGTGGAATCATGATGGCTAAGAAAGCACAAGTGGAAGTTAGAGAAGCAAGTGCTCCAGCATCGACCGTCACATTAGTTTCCCAAACTCCTCCACCTGCTAAGCCAGCAGGCAAGACTTACGAAGGTGGACAATCCGCTGCGGAAGTAGCAAAACTGCTTCGCGATGAAGCAAACGTATTATGAGGTGAGAAAAATGTCAGAAATTACAGTAATTGCAGAAATCACAAATGGTAAATTAAATCCAGCAACAGCAGAACTTGTAACAGCAGCATCTGCTCTTGGAGGCGATGTTGTTGTTGTTGTTCCTTGTACCGATGCAAGTGTCGCAGATGCCGCATCGGCATACTCTAATGTCTCAAGAGTAGTTGCAGCAAAAAGCTCGGTATTCGCAAACTACGATGCATCCGGATGGGCAGAAGCAATCGACGCAGTTTCTCCAGCAGGTAATCTGGTATTCCTCGCATCAGCGCAATCAAAAGATCTTGCAGCTAGACTTGCCAGTAAAAGAGGAATTTCAGTAGTACAAGATGTTGTAGAAATTTCAGGAAATAACCTAACCAGTCCAATTTACTCTGGAAAGGCATTCCAGACAGTGGCAATCTCAACAACAGCAGTGATATCTGTCCGCGCTAATGTATTCTCTCCAAGCCCATCAGACGGTGATGCGTCCATGAGTGTCGTGGATGCAACAGGTAATGTCAAGAGCGCAGTCAAAGAATTGATTGGTAGAGCAAGCGAGAGACTAGATGTTGCAGAAGCAAACATCATCATCTCAGGTGGACGTGGAATGGGCTCTCCTGACAACTTCAAACATCTAGAAGTTGTTGCAGACACAATCGGCGCTGCAGTAGGTGCAAGTCGTGCTGCTGTAGATACTTGGGATGAAATCCCACACAGTATGCAAGTTGGACAAACTGGAAAGACAGTCAATCCTAACTTATACATTGCAGTTGGTATTTCTGGTGCAATTCAACACTTAGCAGGAATGAGATCCAGCAAGTACATTGTAGCAATCAACAAAGATGCAGATGCGCCTATCTTCCAATATGCAGATTACGGAATTGTAGCATCATGGGAAGATGCCCTTCCAGTGCTACAATCTACGTTTTCAGAAATGTTCTGATTTAGGAATATCTACCCCTGGTGAATACGCCAGAATCACCGGTAGACTCACCGACAAATGGATTGGTTCTCCTCTCATGTCCGATCGTTGTTAGTGGTCCGTGCCCTGGATAAACGATGACATCATCATCCATTGGCCACAGCCTAGTTTTTATCATTCTAGAGAGCAAGTCAAAGTCTCCGCCCGAATTTGGTAAATCAGTTCTGCCAACTGAACCAGCAAAAAGCGTATCTCCAACAAATAGATGTGACTCCCCATCATCATCTGTTATTTGCAAACAACATCCGCCAAGTGTATGTCCAGGAGTATGAGTGACCTTCAAGGAAATAGATCCGAACTCATAGTCTGATTCATGTTCTAGTTTATGCTCAGCAACAGCAGGCTCAGGGATTCTGAAACCCCACCGCATTGCGCTGTTTTGTGCTAATGATTGAAGAAAATAGTCATCATTATGTAGCCACCATTCAACTCCAAAATATTCTTTCAAAATTGGAATTTCACCTGAATGGTCAAAGTGTGCATGAGTATTTACCAAAGCCACAACTTTTCTTGGTTTTTCCATGACTAATCTGTTGGAATTATCTGGAATGTGAGCAACTTCTCCGTTAATGTGTTGGATTAATTTCTCAGCTTCAGAACCACCGTCGATAATTATGCAATCTCCACTTTGAATATCTGTAACGATTGAACATCGCATTTGGAGTGCGCCGACAAAGAAGCACTCTACAAGATATCTTTGAGCCATGTCAATCCCAACTGGTATGTTATATTCAAATTACACCAAGCGAGTTGTTGCTGTAATTCTGGCTCTCCATCTGGTATATGGGGATGTTAGCTTCATGCACCAAGTTGGGGATTAAACCCGCATCAATTAGCCATCCTATTCCAAAAAAACCGAAAGTGAAAACAAATGCTAAGCCAGATTTTGTTTTCCCAAGGTAAAATCTGTGGGCGCCAAAAATCCCTGCTACTAACCATAAGACGTAAGCAATGAAAACATCCTTTTTCATTGGAATTGTTTTGTGATATGGAACGCCATTCTCCTTCCTTATTGATGCTGAACTTGTTGTTTCTTGGGTTTTGCCTGAACCTTGATTTGAGTTTTCATTGTGATTATGGATGTGATAGTGATTGTGAATGACATTACCTTGGTGCAAGTCACCTGTAACTACACTATCGTTTATCGAGGCAGATTCCGGCTCAGAGTTCATCCTAGTTCGTGGTTAATCATTCACCAATCCAATTTAACGCTTTGTTACAATAAATCACGTAGAACTTAATTCTCTTCTTGTCTGAGATGGGTCAATGAAAAGAACTGCCAGTACCACAAGGGTTTCCAGTACCGCTGCGATTACGAATAGTGTAGGATAGTCAAATCTCGATGCTATTGGTTCAGCTAATTGGTATCCAATTATTGCACTCAAGTTCATCATTGCCATGTAACCTGTGAACTGAGTTCCACCAACTTCTCCCCAAGTCACCTTCATCATCAATGAGTAAATGTTGATCATAACAACTGCCCAGCCAAATGTACGGATTGACCAAATAGTCATCATGAATGCTCCACTGCTCCACAATCCCTCGGTCATTCCCCATATTGTAGTGGTAATTGCAGTTCCAACTGCTGCATAGATGATTGTAGCCTTACCACCCAATCTCTTTCCTAATTGCCCTCCAACTAGGTAGCCAAGCATTGTGATAATCAAAATCACACCACCTTTGGTTTGATTGAATAATTCCTCAGTCCATCCAAGTTCTCGGACAAATAGTAGAGGTAAAACAGGTATCAGGAAAAAGGAAAGGGAGACAGTAAGGCTGAGCAAGATTCCTAATTGAGCAGCTTTAATTGTAAATGCAGTCTTGATTTTGCCAAGAATCTCTTTGAAGTCTTGGGTTTCATTTGCTCCAGGTATCTCAATTCCAGTGCTTTCGCTCCATGGGAATCGCTTCTCTCCAGGACGTTCAGTCATGAAAATTGGGACCAGCATAATCGCAATTAGGATCGGAATTTGTAGAACGATTGAACCTTTTATTCCAAGTATGTTAATTACTGAACCTATTCCTGCTCCGCCAATTATTCCTCCAATCGATTTTGAGGTAAACATGTAAGAATTAACCTGTTCAATTTCACTTGGTCTTAGAATATCTACTGCCAGCGCATCAGTACTCACGTCCTGCAGTGAAGTAAAGATGTTGTAGACGCAAAACATAATCGATACAAGCATTACATTTGATGCAGGGTCTGGAACTAGCAGTATTGCTGAAAGGAATAGTATCATTCCTGTTTGAGCGGCTAGAATCCAAGGTCTTCTTCGCCCCATTTCCCTGTATTGATACCTGTCAATAACTGGTCCCCAGAGGAATTTTAGCGACCAAGGTAAGGTTCCTAGTGTTAGCAATAGAGCTAATTTTCCTGCTCCAACACCTTCTAGCGCAAGATAAGTGACAAACGTGACGGTCATGAATCCCCAAGGAATTCCTTGTGCTACATAGAGGGCACACAAAGTAAGAACTCTTGATTTGTAACTCTCTTCTAATGAGTTTCCTGCTCCCTCAGTTGAAGTGTTGTCATCGTAAGCTGTAGTTTCTTCAAGGTTGTCTGAGACAATTTCAACTTCGTCGTCTTCAAGAACCATATCGAGTTGAAACCGCTCTTTTCTAGTGGAAAT
>CAXAGT010000044.1:0-12082 GCA_963968885.1 uncultured Candidatus Poseidoniales archaeon
TTCTTCCTCAGATGTCAAGGTTAGTCACCTCCTTAGCGTGCTTTTCGATGAATTGTCTTCTGTCTGCCACGTCCTCTCCCATCAGAGTTACAAATAGCATATCTGCCATTTCTGCATCTGGAACTGTTACTCTTAGCATTGTGCGTGTCTCGGGATTCATCGTTGTATCCCAAAGTTGCTCTGGATTCATTTCACCAAGACCCTTATATCTCTGGATCCCGATTTTAGCATCTGGGTTATCTTTTCTAAATTCATCCAAAATCTGGTCTCTTTGGTCATCTGTGTATGCGTATTTACTTATTCTGCCCTTTGAAAGTTGGTACAAAGGCGGTTGGGCAATATATACATGCCCCTCAGTGATTGCTCTTCGCATAAATCTCCACAGGAATGTAAGCATAAGTGTACGAATGTGTGCTCCATCAACATCTGCGTCAGTCATTAGAATTATTCGGCTGTATCTGAGTTTAGACGGGTCGAAAGCCCCCTCATCATCTTCATCATTACCAACTCCTGCACCAAAGGCACGAATCATGGTTTGAATCTCGTTATTCTGGAAAACCTTGGCAATATTACCCATTTGTCTTTCAACATTCAAAATTTTACCTCTTAGTGGCAG
The DNA here is from genome assembly GCA_963968885.1 of uncultured Candidatus Poseidoniales archaeon. Taxonomy (GTDB): domain Archaea; phylum Thermoplasmatota; class Poseidoniia; order Poseidoniales; family Poseidoniaceae; genus MGIIa-L4. The sequence goes on from CAXAGT010000044.1 coordinate 617, forward strand.
AATTGCTTGTACCCTTCGGTCTCTACCAGTCTTTGCCGATCCTCCCGCTGAATCTCCTTCCACAAGGTATACCTCGCATTCTTCGGGCTTCCTCGATTGGCAATCAGCAAGTTTACCAGGTAGCCCTCCACCTTCGAGAACCCCTTTTCTTCTTGTCAAATCCCTTGCTTTCTTTGCTGCCTCTTTGGCTTTGTTAGCTAGAATTGCCTTTTCGATGATTTCTCTGGCTACACTGGGATTTTCCTCGAAAAATTCGCCAAGTTTCTCGTTAACTATGGATTCTACGACGCTAGTCACGTCGCTTGAAACTAATTTGTCCTTAGTTTGAGAGGAGAATGATGGATCTGGGTGCTTTACAGACACAATTGCAGATAGACCTTCCCTTACGTCATCTCCGCTTAGGTTACCAGTTGATTTCAACAATTTCTTTTCATTTGCGTAACTATTGATGACCCTAGTAAGAGCGCCACGAAGACCAGTTAGATGCGTACCCCCATCAGAGTTACGAATTATGTTGGTGTAGCAATGAATTGTTTGGCTGTATGCATCAGACCATTGAAGAGCGACCTCGATTTCGATAGTACCGGTATCTTCAACCTCTTTTTCTCCCATTATATGGATTACATTTTGATGCAAAACTCCCTTGCTTCTGTTTAATTCTCGAACGAATTCTTTCAGTCCGCCTTCGTAATGGTGTTCATTTTGGTGAACCTCATCGCCTCGCTCATCGATTAAGACAATCTTCAATCCTGCATTCAAAAATGCTGTTTCTCTGAATCTCAAATCTATAGTATCATAATCAAATTCAGTGATGTCTGTGAATATACCCAAATCCGGTTTGAATCTAATTACTGTTCCAGATTTGTCAGAATCTCCAACGACTTTCAAATCTTCTTGTGGGACACCTCTTTCATACACTTGATAATGCTCTTTGCCATTTCTAAAAATGGTCATCTCCATCTTCGAAGAAACAGCGTTAACCGCAGAGACACCAACTCCGTGAAGCCCACCACTGACTTTATACGAATCATTGTCGAATTTTCCACCTGCATGGAGTTTAGTCATGATAACTTGGGCAGCAGAATATCCAAAATCTTCGTGAATGCCTGTTGGTATTCCTCTACCATCATCGCTTACCGATAGACTACCATCATCGTGGAGAGTCACGGTAATTACCTCACAATGTCCAGCAAGGTGCTCGTCTACTGAATTGTCAACTACCTCCCAAACACAATGATGCAAAGCAGTACCGTCGTGGGGGTCTCCAAGATACATTCCAGGGCGGACTCTAACTGCCTCTAAACCCTCCAACACTTGGATACTCTTCGAGTCATATTCTTGTGACATTTTTAACACCAATTTGCTATGATAAATAATATTCTCAAGATGTTTTAAATTAAACTGAAATCCATTATTTTCCAAATCTGAAAAATGTGACACTCCGCCTAAAATCTCCCATCCGTAAATTACCCTTTACCGACCTTTAACAGCCCCCCGATAAGGTTTGTAAAGGTAATGATGAAAAATCCACATTTAACTCATAATTTTGATACTTTTTGCCCCCCCAAACTTGACATTTTCATAAATTTTTCAATCAAGACTTAGCCGTGAGCGTTAAGAATGGGTCAAAAGTCGGCAAACGCATGGCTGACCCAAAGGTGTGTGTATCCTTGAACGGAACCACGGTAATTGAAATGATTGATGAAGCGGCTAGGGCAAATTTAGCAGGAGCAGATTTGGTTGAAGTAAGATTCGACAGATTGTATCTTTCCAAGCCGGAGCCCACGGTCACTGAAGACGAAGATGGAAGAAGAAGAGAGAGCCTTCCACCACAATCAGAATGGCCAGTCCTCAACTACGAAGATGTTGAAGTAGATGATGCAATTGCAACCTTCAAAGAACAAATACCACTACCAGTAGTCTTTACTGTTAGGCCAGTGCGAGAAGGCGGATTCTTCGCTGGAACAGAGGAGCAAAGATTAGAGATTCTGAAAAAAGCCATCTCGAACCAAGTATCATGGGTCGATCTTGAACTTTCTATTGAAGAAGGGGCAAGAACATCACTAATGGATGATGCTAAATCAAACCAATCATCTGTCATTGCTTCCCACCACGATACTTCAGGAACACCTACCTCAGCTGACATCATTAATCACATCAAAGATTCAGTAGAATTAGGGGACATCGTAAAAGTCTGCTACAGAATCAACGAACAACAAGATGCTCTACAGTTGGTAAGTGCAGCTGAAGAGTTGAAAGGAGAAGGTTTGAGCCACTCAATTATGGGTCTAGGAAATGGTGGAGATTGGGTTAGACTTCATGCCCCAGCACTTGACCAAACACTTGTTTATGCCACCATGAGAGATGAATACTCTCTAAAGAATGAGGGATTAGTAAACATCAGAGATCTAAGAGACGCATGGCTGCTACTGGAATATTGAATTCAGCCGTGTTTGAAACTCACGTCATTGATCTCAGGTTGCTGATTTAATGATGGTACAATGCCATCACTTTCGACATGCTCAGGCTCTAAACCGCTTGACATGTACCTCTTGTTAAGAACAAAAGGTACAATCATTATCGCAATAAATGTAGATAAAAATACCAATGATACCGTCATAGGCGGTATAACAAATGACCTTTCTACTGGGACGAAAGTAACGTCCGCTATTACTACAGAATTAGATTCTTCAGAATCGCCATCATGACCATTGTCCCAGTTATCTACAACCAAGTAAAACTCTTGCCATTGCAAACCGTTGAACAAGGTATTGCTAACTGGATCTTTGTCCAATGCAACCGTAATAGTTGCCGATTCTACGTTTTCATATTGATGAGCATCTCTGAAGGTTGACCATCCCAATGGATTATATCTTCTCCACTCAGGAGGAATATCCGATATGGATTCATCAAAATCCTCCCACCACAAATCCTCCGAATGTGCGTTTGTGTAAGCTTGCTCATATTTGCTATACTCTGAATTAGTAAACAGGTAAACGTCCGCAGATACATCACTGGTTTGGTTGTTTTCTATCATTTGCAAAGAAACGCACATCACATACCTGTAGTCTTTAGATAGATTCATTTTCAGAACACCAGCAGAATCATTTCCCACCTGCATGCTAGTATAATGAGAATCTCTTAGGGTATCAAGAGAAGGCTCGCCGCCCCATCTATTGTACATCCATGGCTCTTCAGGGTGCAAAGAATCATTCAAATTTTGTTGGTTGTAATACGGCTCCGGATAATATTCATCCTCGTAATAGTACATTTCGTCCCATGGATAGTAGGTGTTGGAGTGAGACATAGGAGTGATTGCAAGCCGCTGGAGGCTTTCATTCCATTCAATAGGAGAAGTATCTGCTTGGCAATTTGAATTGGCAGAAACTGAAGACGTTGCAAAGCCTTGTGTGAAAAATACTGGCAATAAAATAAGCATTGTTAAAACAAAAGGAACTCTTAGCCTTGTGTCCTTCATACTAATACCCACAACAAACTGCTCTAAAAATCTGAGTCCGGATTATCCCCTTCTTACTGGTCTTACATATCCACTTTCAGAATTTGTCCTTTCGTCTTTTGTCAGAATCTTCGGAGTTGGAGGTGCTGTGTGATCATCTATGCTTACCAATCCTTTTGCACCCTCAACTACTTCGAGATCATCGTATACTGCTTCGGCTTCCATTGCATCAAGTTCTGAATCTGTTGGCGCCCTCATAACAAAATAACCGAGAATAAGGGCAACCATGACTAGTGCCAAGAATAGAAGAGCATCTGTACCTGTTCTCTTGAACCATGCACTCCAGTCTTCAAGTGTATAATCGCTCAGAGAAGGAGGTGCAAGTTCCTCTGGTAGAACAGATACTGTTTCTGTCATTGTTACGCATTGGTCTAGAGAATCACAAACCTCGATTGTGATATCTCGCTTACCTGGAGTCATCCATATCATTTTGACCTTTGCAACTTGGCCGTTTATTGGGTCTTTCCAATCATCATCAAGAATGTTATTTTGATTTGTATCGTTTGTCAAATCTAATTCCCATTTGACTCTTAACTCCGTGGCCAAGACTTGACTACAATCGGAATCTGAGCCGTCATCAACATCGTCATCTAGACACAGCCCAATCTCATTTTCAGCTTCATAATCAGACACATTTGCATCTAAAGCATATTCGATGCCTTCGTAAATCTCAGAAGGAATTACAATTCCATTAATTTCCGGAGCATAATCGATTATAACCAACAAATATATCCTTGAAACATCTCCTGTTCCATACGAATCCCTAACCGTCAATGATACTGAGTATTCTCCAGGTCTTTCATAGGAATGCCATGGGAAAGGTTCGTTGCTGATTGGTGATCCATCACCGAAATCCCAAGAATACTGGACAATTCCATTCCAGTCGGGAGAAGATTGCTCAATAGGAACAAATTTACCTTCGTATTTCCTGTCACCATCTCTAGTTCCAGACGAGTCAAAGTAGAGTAAAGTACCAGGTGCAGCATGAGTATTTCCATCATCGTCGAAAACTCTCTTAAACACATCAGGTAATGACGAGCGGTCGAAATCCGAATCGATTGTAATCAAAGAATCTTCAACCCAACCTTCTACAATTCTTGCGTTCGCAATTGGAAGTGGGTTAGCCACCCTAATTATCATTGTTCGAGTTATACTTTGCTCTGCTTGTTCATCAGTTACAGTGAGGTTTACTTTGTAAACTCCAGGCTCTCCAAATGTGAAACGTGGCTGTACACTGTCAGTATCATTTCCATCTGGGAATCCCCATGTGAAAACTAGATCATTAAAATCTCCAAGAGTTCCATCAGGATCAAACGATGCCCTTCCATCAAACACATATTGAGTATCTACCTGCAAATCTTCAGACCTTACATCGATAAATTGACCAACAGCAGAAGCGCTTTCTCTTACTGAGAAGTCTGCTACAGGTAATTGATTTCTTACGATTACCAGTAGGTTTGCAACTGAGGAACCACCGTCGTCATCAGTAACTGTGACACTGATGGTTTTGTTACCCGGCGTATTCCATGCTGGAGTTGGATATTGGTTGGTAAATGAAACCAAACCAAACTCACTATCCCTGCCAACTCCAACTCCGTCTAGATTAACACCTCCGGGGAATGACCATGACCATGATTCAATCTCTCCGTCAATATCATCGAATATGACAGGTACTTGAAGTGGGGCATATGTTGTAGTTTCTAAGACATCGTTGAATATTTGCACTGGTAATCTATTGTTGACCTGGACTAGGATATTCTTGACTGCAATATTGATTCCATCACTGATTGTTAGAGTAAGGTTGTATGTGACATTTTGAGCGTCGATTGAGTCCCAAGAATGGTATGCAGTGTATGCTCCTGTGCCTCCTACGCTTGAGCCGTCCCCCCAATCCCATGTGAAATTCAAGTTTGTTACTGGAACGTTATCTGTGGTTCTTGCTGCTGAAAAGAGGATTCTTTGACCAGTTAAAACACTGATTTCATTAGCCACAAATTGGTCGTTAACGGTCACTATTGGAGTCGGTATTGTGTCATCGAACAAGACCATTTCAAAAACATCAATTTCTGACCAAAGACCGCCTGTATCTTTTACGCTTAGTGTAGCATTGTATACTCCAACATTTTCGTACAGTCTTGTTGGTGATTTGAGACTTGAAGTTTGATTATCACCAAAATCCCATGCATATGCAACGGGAGAGTCCAAGTAAGGCAGTGAATTGTTTGTCAAGGACAATCCCCATGCGTCAAACCCATCTCCGCTGAAAGTTACCTTTTCCCAAGTCAGGGAGAAATTAGTAGAGACTGTACCGTTAGAAACTGGCCTCATGTTAGAGAGCAGTTGTGGTGCAGAAGTTAATTCATCAATCTGCTCTCCCAAGACATTCTTGAGTTTGAAATTAAACGAGTATTGATCGTCCATGTTAGGAGTAAAGAATACAGAATAAGGCGCTGCTACGCCACCTCCAGCAGTTATTCTTGTGGTTATTGAATCAACCTGGTTTCCTGAAGAGTCTAGAACCGATACTTCTGTGTCAAGATCCTCAAAGAATGCATTGGAAGTAACGTCAAATCCAACCTCTACTGTGTCGTCAAGACCGTCTCCGTCTCTGTCTGAGAGAGTAGTAGTGTTGAAATCTATACTAGCAGGCGAAGTGATTCTAGCTGCCTCTATGTCTATGGTCCCTTGTGGGTATGAATTTCCACATGAGGTATAATCACAATCGGCTACCGAACTTGCATACCAAGTTATTGCCCAAACTTCGTCGGTTAGGTTACCAAAACCTGGGACTAATGCAGTTGCGGTTGTTCCTTGGAAAGTCAAGTCAGTGACGCTGTACAAACCATCGGTCATGGATTTTGTAACAAGAACTCCATCAAAGCCAGATACATCTGTTGTTAACCTCATTGTCAATGGAGCAGGCGATGCTCCTCCTGGTGTGAACTTGAAAGAACGGATACCCCATGCTTCGGTTTGATGACCTGTTGAGGAATAAGGAGTAGCCCAGTTAGAATTGGTTGCGGCCGGTTGTGCTTTACAAAATACAGCACCCGAACATGTATCTCGAAGATCCAAGTTTGCATATCCGTAAATGCCTTGATCAGAATCCAAAGTTGCAGCAATTGAGAAATTAGCAAACACATCGTTCATGTTAGAGCCGATTTTGCCACCCTGTCCGTTTGGAGGTGCTAGAGCAAGATTCCTAACACCAACTCCACCGGTTGATGAGTCCTGAACGAGTTGTCGCATTGCAGGACCTCCGCCTAGTTGGTCGACAAGGTACATCATCATCATGAAACCTGCACCGTAATCTGCATTTCTTTGATTCCACCATCTTACTGAAAGTTCAGGCGCTGATGTCCATCCATTGACGTGACCTCTAAGAGTAGAATCTGCTCCAAAACAGAGGTATATCGCAACATCCGCATTTCCTTCGTCAACCCAGAGGTTTTCGTAAGGATCTTGAGCATTGTGAAGCAAGTGTTGTAATTCGTGAGCGATGATAGATTTACCCCATGACAAGGTGATATCAGCATAGTCAACAAAGACGATTTCCCTCTGACTTGCAAGACCTGGGGCAAAGTATCCTCCTATGTTGTAAGCACCATCAATATCATAAATCACAATTTCAACTTGACAGTTTCCATCAACATCAGGAGGAGCAACCCCTCTTCCATCTTGGTAGTCCTTACCGTAGTAAGTTGTTAGTGTAGGATAGATAGTTTGGTCCCAGGTAGATGCTAGGTTTTGAAGAGCTGTACTTGAGAGAGTTCTTCCAGTTTGGACCAAAAATGCAACTGTTGTAGTAGTCTTTGCAACATAGACATCTACGCTTCCCCCCGATGTGGGAGCAGTCAAAGTATCGCCGGTATTGTACGAGTTACAAGACCTGCCAGATGCCCTCCCACTTGTCACAGTCTCCTCTATTGTAGATGGGTGACCCTCTAGGTATGGCCTTCCTGCATCAATCCACGACTTTTTCATGAACGATGTTGCTGAAACTACCGGAACTTGTTCATCCATGAATAGATATGAATAGCCCTCGTTGACTTGGAAATCTTCGATATCAGCAACAACCCTCGCGTGGGAGTTGACACTGATTTGCTCAACTTCCTGAGTTTCCTCGGGATTAGCAGCTGCTAGTGGACTTAAAATTGAAATTAAAAATAGCAGAACAAGTGATGAGGAAATAAGTGATTTTTTGGTACATGGTTCCGACATTTGAGTCACCTGTTTTGCTTTTTACAAAGCCAATAAAAAAACCATTTAGATGAGGTATTTAAGCGTAGTTAGATTTCGCATCATACAGAGGTGATAGGATATGATGCTCAAGCGGTTGGTTGCAATTCTCTTATCTTGTGTTTTACTGTCAAATTTAACTATGGTATTAGCAGAGACTAAAACCGTTCAAATCTCAAACCTGAAAACACTCGAAGAGGTCTGCCAGCATTATGACGAGTTGGTGTTCGATGGCAATCAATCAATGGATTACGCCACATTCCAAGTTGAATTAGGTTACAGGATACCTGGATCTGAAGCAAGTGCGAAACTAATTAATTCATTCTCGGAAAATGCATCTGACTATGAAGTCACGACACCTTCCCATACCGTAGAGGGGATGAACGCTACAAATCTAATCGCTAAGTACTCGCCAGAAAACTCATCTGGAGAAGTTGTAATATTAGCTGCTCACTATGATTCTAGAGACAGGGCAGAAAGAGATGAAAATCCTGACCTGAGAGACAACCCAATAGATGGAGCTAATGATGGCGCAAGTGGAGTGGGAGTGTTGTTCGAACTTCTACCCATAATTCCAAGTTTGGATTTATCTCATGATGTATGGTTGATTCTATTTGATGCTGAAGATCAAGGAGTTACTCCGAGTATGCTTGGTTCAAAGGCTTGGGCACAAAACCTTACTCAAGAGGAAATCGATACAATTTCTGCTTTTATCTTACTAGACATGGTAGGAGATATAGACTTTAATTTCAGAAAAGAGATGTTGAGCACCCCTATCCTTTGGGATACAATGCTAAACATAACAACTGCCCTAGGGTTCGTTGATGGAGAACTTGATTGCCTTGGAGAACAGGGTTCTGATGTTTACAACATAGACAAAGTCCCGGTCTGGATTCAAGATGACCATGTTAGTGCTACAAATGTTGGAATCCCAGCAATCGACATAATTGATGTAAATTACGGTGATGACAGCATTTTGGGCGGATACTTCCACACAACCAATGACACACTAGACAAAATTTCAGCAGAGTCATTAGGAAAGGCTGGGAAAATTGTTGAGTTAGGGCTGCGGTCAGGTAGTTGGATAGATTATCAACCCAGCATTATTGAAATCGTGACAAATACAACAAATGATACTGAGGTGGTTATGATTGATGAGAAAATGTTTTCCACATTTGAAAAAATAGTCATACTCAGCCAGATACTCTTAATCACTGGGATTGTTATTTCGATGAGATTAATAAAAAGAATTGAACTTAGTTCCAGACCGCGGACAAAGTAGGAACAAGTCCTTTACCGCGCACTGCTTCGCTCTGCTTAATCCGGTGATTTGATGGCAGATGAAAGGGAGAAAAGACTTGCTGCTCTGAGGTCAAGAGTTGCTAGTAAATTATCTCAAGATGACGTGGAGGTAGAGGCTACCGTCATCGAAAAATCAAAATTAAGTCGAAAGGAATCTAGCATAATTGACCAAGCGAGATTTGTTCAAGAATCTGCGGACATGCTAATTGATTCAGAGACGGTGAAAGAGGCAATGACGATTGCCACTAAGAAGGTGGAAGAAGCACAGGACATGATTGCCACCTCGGACATGAAAAGACTGAGAAGTCTTGCTTCATTATTGATTTTAACAGGGTCAATACTTGGAATAATCTCAGGAGCGCTTCTCATGACAGGAAATCCTGCAGACCTACTCAACACTTCTCTGTTTGAAGAAAGTTCAGCTGTCGACTATGCAGGGGATGTTTGGGAGGCAGATTCAGGGGATTCAATCGATGGGGCATTAGTGCAGTTGTTAGATATTGAAACAATGACAGAAACACGGAGCACAATAACTGACGAGAATGGATTTTTTAGATTCAACCAGGTCAGCACAAACGAGCAAATTCTTCGTGTTAGTAAAGATGGATATCAAACAGTAGAGCGTTATGTCAACCCTGGAGAAGCAGGCGAGCGAGTCGTCACTCTCGCAGTTGGTGAAGGAACAATAACTGAGGGAGAGAAATCTAGCGACGAAGGCTGGAGTGTCGAGAATGCGGTATTCCTATCATCTGCAATAGGAATTTTAACGGTGTTCTTTGGACTTATTGGAGTCCAGGCATCCATTGAAGCCACCAGAGGGAAAAAATATAGAAGAACACAGTACCTTGCTGGCTTGGCTCTTTTTAGTAGGGGATTGATCATTTTCGGTCCAGCCCTAATTTTACTTGGCATGATTATTCTAATCTTCGCAAAAAAGCAATTTGAGGATTTGGTGGCTTGAAATGTACCTCATCTCTGTAGAGGGAGGGGACGGTTCAGGCAAGGGCGAAGCAGTTCGGCTTCTTGGAGAAATAGCAAGAGAGTTTCCATTCCCAAGCATCCACATCACGCATGAGCCAAGAAGGCATTCTAAATTGGGAAAATTAGCACTCGAATCTGTTCAGAAGGGAGATAAAACACCTCTACAGGAAGCTGGGCTTTTTGCAGCAGATCGCCTTGACCATAGCCACACATGGGTAATACCAATTCTTGAAGATGGGGGACTGGTAATATCAGATAGAAACATCCACTCATCGTTAATCTACCAAGGATTCGTCGGAGATTTAGGACTTGAAAGAGTAGCAAAGATGAATGCAGCCGCTGCCATCCCAGATCTTGTTCTTTGGATTGATTGTGACCCCGAGAAAGCGATGAAGAGAATTCAATCCGGCACGCTCAGAATGGCAAATGCTAAACAAGAATATTTTGAAACCACTGAGATTCAAAAACAAATTAGAGAAGGATTTGGAAAATTACTCGGCGGAGAGATACCTAATCCAAAGCCATTTGACAAATGCACCATAATTGGCCCTGTATTGAATGAAGGGGGCTTAGATGATTTGAAAAAATCTCTGAAGAAGGCTCTAAGGACATTTTTCAACCAAAGACCAGAACCTCTGAATGTTGATTCAGATAAGGTGGACCAGAGTCTGATTGAAGGTCTGCTCAGAGATATGAAAAAACAACAAAGATTGCCCGGAGCACCTGGTGAATTCGAGCCAATACACCAAGGATGGTTAGATGGAAAATCTCCATCCGATTGGCTAAAAATGGCTGAGGATTCATGGCCTGTAAAAAGTGCAAAGAATTCCGACGTTCCTGCAAATCCTCTTGCACGCTCTGCTTGGTCGGTAATCGGAACCCTTTCTTTGATGTCTGGATCTTGTGAAATTCCAAGATTGCATAATTCGTTTGGACCTATTAGAAATGTTACTCAGAGACATACTCAGCGTTTGGTCAGATGGCTAATTTCAGAGGACTGGATATTCAAACAGCAAAACCATGTCCCTTTTTCTGAAGGCCAGATGTTCAAACTTAGGGATCAAAAGTTAGGTTATGGTAGATTAGCAATTGCAATGTGGCCAATCCGCAGGGAACTCTCATCATGGAGAAAGTCAAACAAGGACTCGAACTGGGAAGAGGCTATCGAAGACATTTTCCTCATAGGTAAAGAAAAGTCACTGTCTCCAAAACTAAAACTAGCCTTTGAAAATATCAAACTAAGATTGAATATTCTAAGCAGTGGACACGTTAACTGCCCTGTGCCACAAAGCCCAGATGAACTTTCAATTTGGTGGAAACTACAGCCACCTGAGTGATTCACTCTTCCTTCTTGAGAAGTTCAAACCTTATCCCTGCTGGCAACTTTACTTGTGAAACATTAGAGAAAAGATTTGGTCTAGCAGAGT
>CAXAGT010000045.1:0-11572 GCA_963968885.1 uncultured Candidatus Poseidoniales archaeon
AGATATAACGATGGGGCTCCACTCACAAACAGAATCATATCGCCCAGAAGATCAATATTATCCTTATCTCCAAGCCATAGAAAAATTCGATGCTACTCATATTTTTACCCAAGATAAAAGGTATAGATTCGACATAGATGTGAATGAATCATTCCTCTTTGGCTCCCCAATTGAACCATTGACATCGATTTCGGTGAATGGGGAAACTGGAAGGATTTGGGAGGTTAACCAGAGCAGATTAAAGCAAGCAGATTATTGGCAAAATAACTCCCTGGATATTGATTCAAGTATCCAAAGCGGTGATTTTGTTTGGGTTCCATCAGACATAAATTTCGAATTACCTGATAATGTTAGTGTATTCAGAATATTATCCACTGGAGACAGCCTTGATCTGGATGAGTTATTTGATGCACATATCAACCCCTCTTTACTGAAATGTGACTCTGAGGAGTCTTGTTCCTCGATTGATAGGTCAACTCACCTTGAAGAAAATTGGGCTTTTTGGGTTTCACTTCAAGAATAATCCAACCAAAGTGCAGGCATTCTTTTCCTTTGATACAAAGAAATGATGTATTGAATATCTCTGGTAAGGTCGTGCAAGAAGATATCGAATCTGTACTACATTTGCTCGCAGACGCAGCATCAGAAGAGAGTATGCATTTTTTCCGGAAGAAAAACAGTGTTGAAAACAAGTGGGATACAGGATTTGATCCAGTGACTCAAGCTGATAAAAATGCTGAAATCGCAATTAGGAAAGTCCTTGCAGAACAAAGGCCGAATGACGGAATTTTGGGTGAAGAATTTGGCCTAACAAAAGGAACAAATAACCTGACTTGGGTTCTTGATCCAATCGATGGCACTCGCTCTTTTATTCTAGGGCAGCCCACTTGGGGGACTTTGGCTGCACTATGCGATCAAAGCGGACCGATTTGGGGAGTTATGGACCAACCCTTCACCAACGAACGCTTCATAGGTGGTCCAAATATTGCTAAAATGTTCCATGATGGAAATGAAATCCCTCTGAAGACAAGGAACTGCTCAGATATTTCGAAAGCGCACATCGTGTTCCCATCTCCCTACAGGAAGGAAATCCGCCCTATCGCTGAAAATTTGTCGGATATTTACGATTCTGCAGAATTAGGGCGCGCTAGCGGCGACTGCTACAGATATGCTCTAATTGCTATGGGGGGTTTGGATGCTGTAATTGATCTGGGATTACAATCATACGACATCTGTGCTATGATTCCTATAGTAGAATCTGCAGGAGGAATTGTCACTGATTGGGACGGTAATCCATGTCATGATGGAGGCAAAATTTTGGCTTGTGGAGATAAGAAATTACACTCAAAACTCGTCGATATTTTATCAAAAATCAACTAAGAATTGCATCCACTAAAGGCTTGAAAGTGTCTCCATGCATATGTGGTGATTCAACATCAGCCAAATTTTTAATTTCCTCAAATGCTCCACCAACTGCTACTGACCAATTTGCGAGCTCAAACATACTAATGTCGTTTGGAGCATCACCCACTACTAGCAAATCCTGCTCAGAGATTCCCATCCTATCCAGGATAACCTTCAACCCTTCTCCTTTCGATAATTGTGGCTCCATTAGGTGAATAGCAAAACCTGTTCTTACAACATCTAGATGTCTCCACTTTTCATCGCTCATCAATTTGTTAATAGTTTCTAAATCTTCATCGGGAAATAAGCACCATTCGCTTTCTCTCCAATCATTAGATCTAATCCCTTTAGGCCTAAGTTCTGGCATTTCTTTTGCGAGATATAGTGCTGCCTCTTTTGCAGTCTCCGCCCTAGCTCTTAGAATTGGTTCACCCCAGTCGGGATGCCAGATTACTCCTCCATTCTCACAACACATTGGTCCAGAAAGTCCGATGAATCTCCACAGCCCGTACGTGATAGGGCGGACATTTCCAGTGGCGAGTGTTACAGGGATGCCAGCTTTTTCAAGCCGCCTTAGTGATTCTACTGCCTCCATGTTGAGCAATTTCTCGGTATCGGTTAGAGTACCATCAATATCGACTGCAACTAATTTTGGTTTCCAACCATCCGGCAACCAGTTCATGATGAATGCATTGAAAACTAGTTCAAGAAATTAGTGTTCCGTCTTTGGAAAATTTCTGCAGTTAATCCACACACAAAAGCATTGATGAATCCTTACTAACTGGGAAGGTTATGGAAGGAGGAGATGAAGTAGTTCACTTTTCTTTGGAAGTTGAAACTCCTGCTCCCGAAAAGAAATTTTTCTGGCAAAAACCAACAACATCTCCCGAACCAATAAATGCTGATATGGAATCTGACTTGCTGCAAGATGTGGAAATCTTAGATGCACAACTTGTAAGCAAAGCCACAGGGATCTTCCATGTAGAGTGGCCGATACTTGGTATGGATTGCCCAGATTGTGCTGCTAAGGCCACAAGGGCATTGAATTTCTTACCACAAGTTTCAGAACCAGTAGTTTCTGCAACTTCAAGCGAAGTAAGATTAGAAATCGATGTTGAAAAAGGGACCATGGCTGAAATTGGAAAAGTTCTGCGTTCATTAGGTCACGCTGCGGATTCTCCGTGGCAGGTTATTACCAATGCTGACCAAGAAAAAATAGCCCAGAGAAATGGAATTCAATTGCATAGAGTTTCAAAGTTGCTCAAGACAATTCCTGGTATTATTGACGTAGAAATAGAAAAAGATGGTCCGATTCAAATCCAACTTCCGGGCAAAGATACACCCGAACTAGTAGGAATTAGAAATGAGAAATTGAAAGAAATGCTCGGGACTGAACCTAAATTCGCTGTAGGCGAATCCACTAGAATAAGACCGGACCAGTGGAGATTAATCGGTGCGGGTTTGGCATTTCCACTATTTATTGCAATCATTTTGATTCATGAACTTGAAATATCTGATTTTTGGGTTGCAGCAATAGCATTACCCGGTGTCATCTTAGGCGGCTTTGAGATGTTCAAAGAAGCATGGGGTAGCATCAAAGCGAAACAACTCGGCTTCCAAGTTCTTACTAGCTTAGCGGTTATTGGCGCCAGTATCCAAGGAATGTGGCACGAAGCCTTACTGGTTGTAATTTTCGTGGCTTTTACTCAACATCTGGAAGGGGATGCTTTGATCAAAGCAAGAGAAGCGATGCAAGGGGGGCTTGATAGACTTCCAAAGACGGCTAGACTGGTTAGAAGAGGCATAGACGTTACAGAGATAAAATCAGCATCTCTGTCTATTGCTCCCGTTGGATTTACACCAAGCCTAGCCAGTGGATTTACCTCACCATTTGCAACCCCTGTTTCTGCCCCACCTCAAAATTCCTCAGGTCATCACAACCATAGCCACGACACTTCGGGCTTGGAAGAAGTACCAATTGAATTGCTTAAAGAAGGAGACATCATCGAAGTTAGAAGTGGTGAATTAATTCCTGCAGACGGCATTGTTTCTGATGGAGAGGGTAGCCTTGACATGGCACCATTAACGGGAGAGTCTGTACCGGTATCCGTCTCAAAAGGAGATGAATTGAATGCTGGTCTAGTGCTGGCTAGAGGCCCACTAAATCTCAAAGTTACAGCAACCGGAGATGATACCAAATTGTCTGGTTTAATCGATGCTGTTCACACTTTCAGAGAAACACCGCCGCGTGTACAAGGTGCAATCGAGACTTTTACGGCATGGTGGGTTCCAATAGTAATTATCGGAGCATTTGGCGTATGGCAATTAGTTGATCCATCTGATTGGAAGATAGTCCTGTTATTGTGGGTTGTTGCATGTCCATGTGCTCTTCTTCTCGCAGCACCAGTGCCAAATGCAGCAGCTCTTTCCAAGGCAGCCCAAAGGGGAGCTATTGTAAGAGGGGGAGATGTAATTGAAAGACTTGCAAAAGTAAATCACGTTTTATTGGACAAAACAGGAACTTTGACTACAGGGAGGCCAAAAATTGGCGAAATAGCAATATCAGGTAGTTCTAAGCAAGAGACGGTCCTTTCGCTAGCGCTTGGGCTAGAGTTGAAATCTAACCACCCATATGCTCTTAGTTTGCAAGACCATTGTGAAGAAAAAGGAATATCATCATCTAAAATCACAGGTCTGAAGGATGTAAATGCTGGTATCGAAGGCAAGTATGGAGATCATTATGTCGCAATAATGAGACCAGATGTGGCTTTGGAAAAAGTCGGTAAATTCCCTAAAAAGATTGATGATGTGATTAAGCAAGCGGACAAAAAAGGTCATGGGGCAAGCATTCTTGTCAAAGCAGAAAAAGCAATTGCAGTCTTTACTTTTATTCATGATGATGCTAGAGATGGCTCAGATACACTTGTGGAAAAGTTCTATGATAGACAAATCAATGTTGAGATTTTAAGCGGAGACACCCAAAGCGCAGTTGATGCTTTTGCTTCAGATTCTGGATTAGTACAAGGGGCGGCACACGGTGGTCTTAGCCCAGAAGAAAAGGTAGCATTTACACAAAGCAGGTCTGTATCCAACATCACGATGATGGTTGGAGATGGATTCAATGATTCTGCAGCATTAGCCGTCGCTGATGTTGGTGTTGCAGTCGGTAGTGGAGAGAGTGTTAATCTTGAGGCTGCCGATGTCCTAATCCCTGGAGATAATCCAGCAATACTGCTAGATTTGATAGATACAAGCAGGAAAGCAAGAAGGATTTTAATGACTAATTTATACTTCTCACTAGGAGTAACTATCGTCTTAGTTTATGCTGTATTGAACGGTTGGTATAGCAATATTTGGTTTGGGGTAGTAGTGCACGAATTCTCTGTCGTACTCGTTATTCTAAATGGAGCAAGAATCGCAGGGAAATCTGGTTGGCTTGACCTATTCAAAGGGACGGTTAAATCGTTATACATGGATACAATCGATGCATTCCGGCTTTTAATAGAAAAATATAATCCCAAACCTAAGTCGGCGAATTGAGAATAATCTCAAGAACATGGTCATACTCGGACCTCCATGGATGAACTTCTCAGCGTCGAGTCAAGGGTAACTCCACCCTCTCTGTCTTGTCCGAGTTGTAATGGACTCTTGCCTTTCGAATTTGGTGAAGTGGAATGCGTCCTATGTGGAGCAAATGTAAGGGTAGATCACCAGCCAACGCGAAAGGCTTGGAAAGAAGAAAAAGTATCTTGCCCTGGCTGTTCAAAGGTTTTGATAGCAGGAGTTGACAAAAGACCAGCTCATCTAAAATGTGGTTCCTGTAATACTCACTTCGATCTTTTGCCGAAAGTGGTTAAAGTAGAGATTGGGTGTCCAAATTGTGGAAGAAAACTCAGGATGAAGAAAAGGCCCGGAACTAGAGAGATTTGTTGCCCAGCTTGTGATACAGATTTCGTAGTCAAATTCTAAATTCGAAATAGCACATATAGGCTCATAATCGACATATTTTGCTATTTGTTTATCGCGCTCCTTATCAATGATGAGAGGTGCATATTCAACTGGATGGGATATTATGGGGTTAGTGAACAACTTACCTGATGGGGGAGATGCTGCTTCTAAAAGCAGAGAAAATAATCGGAAAGTTTCGCTTTCTGCTCTGCGTAGCCAATTCACTTCCTCAGGCAAAACCAGCACAGATCAAGCCCTCTTAACCAGTGCAAGATATCGTCAAGAAGAATCCATCCGAAAAGACGTACTTAGGGAAAGAAGAATCAGACAAACCGCCCTAAATGAAAGAATCAACGCATTACAAAATGCCATGGAAAAGGACCTGATGGTTCAACATGAACTAACATTAGATGCCCTAGAAAAGGAACTTCGCCAGTCAATGGACCAAGAATTGGTTGAGTTAGAGAATAGCGTTCTAGCAAGAGAAGAACTTAGAATGAGAGAGGAACTTAATTTGCGTCTTCAGCGCGAAGTATCAGCCCTAGAGGAGAAGTATGAGGTTGAACAGAGGACGAAACTCGAGGACTACAAGCAGGAAATCAAACAGAATATTCAGGATGATTTACAAAAAGAACACCAATCTAGGCTAGCAATTCAAAAAGAAAAACTTGAATTGGAGTACAATCAAGAACTACAATCAAGAATTCGAACTCTAGAAGAAGAAATTGAATCCGAAATGGAATCAAGATACAAAAAGTTGGAAAGTCAAGAGATCGACAGGATTGAAGAACATCAAAAAGCCAAGTTGTCGGAGAGAGAAGAACAACTAAGAAGAGGAATAAGGACTCGATTAGAACAACAACTTCGTCTCAGATTGAAACAGAGAGAGGCTAGACTAAAGGCAGAGTATGACAGAAGATCTCTGAGGTTAGAAGAGGACATTGCACAACAAATACAACTCGAACTAGAAAACAAATTACGCGATGAAAGCAATGATTTGGAACAAAGAATGCGAGAGGATGTCGAACTTGCGATAGCAAGGAAGCGCGATGAACTACGCGTTGAAATTGAGCGCCAATTAGAATCAAGACACGCAGATAGACTAAATGACAGAAAGTCGCGTCTAAGGGAAAAGTATGATCTTACCTTCTCCAAGGCAGTTGAGGATATTTCTAAATCTCTGAAGATAGAGATTGAGGGCGAACTTGAGAGAAGAATGCAAACTGACTATGAAACTTACAGAACTAGTAGGGAAAGCGAAATTCAAAATCGTCTAGCTAGATTCAGATATGAGAGAGAGGCTGAATTAAGAGATAAATTATCTGACTCATACACAGCCAAGAAGCAAGACTGGACAGAAAGATTGGAGTTGGAATTCAAATCTAGGGAGGCGGCTGCGAGAAAAGCTATCATGTCAGAGGTTGATGCTCAACTGAGAAATGAGAGATTGACTTGGGAAGTGGACTTGGATCTTCTCAAGGACGAAACTGCCATGGAACTGGAAATGAACATGGAAGAGCGACTCAGAGCATTCAAGACAAGAAAGGAAGAAGAAATTGCGCAACAATTAGAGAGACAATTGGACAAGCGTGAGGAAATAATGCGAAATAAGGCACTCATTGATGTTAGAAAGAGAGAATCACAAATCCGTGCGGAAATTGAGGCACAACTTGGAATTAAGAGGGCTGAAATCAAAGACAGGCTAACAAACCTATCCAAGAAAATGGATGACTTCAGAGAATTAGCCGAGGAAAAAATGCGTGAATCAATTACTGGGCAAATTGAAGGAGAGATTGAGCGCGACGAGGCTGAATTACAATCCAAAGAAGCAGAATATTCTGAACTTCAGGGCACAGACAGAAGAGCTGAGAAGAGACAGAAGTGGCTACAATCAATTTCAGGACAAGGTACAGGCCAAGGCATTGCGCCACAAGGAGATGCATCCGCACTTGGAGCAACACCAGGTGGTCTGGGAGCAAGCGCTGGTAGAGCAATGCGTGGCATCTTAGGCGGACAGGGTCAACAACAAACTCCGTCCATTGGTTTGTCAGGAATGAGAGCCCCAACATCCAGAGCAGGAGCACTTGGTCAATCCGCACCTGTTGGCAACTTAGTCAGACCAGTGAAGGCTCCGATTAAACAATCAATCCAATCCGCTCAATTACCGACCCCAGTCGCTTCAAGAGTTATTCAACCTGTTGTGACTCCAATTGAAGCAGAAACAGAGTTAGAACAAGTTCCAGAGCCAATGGATGAAGCCAAAGCAGTTACTGAACAAGTTACAATCGAAGAGACGATCGCAACTGAGACAGAGGTAGAAGTCCATGAGCAAGAAGAAGTAGTTTCAGTAGAAGACGAAATTACAGATGAATATGTTGAATCCCTTGAATCTGAGGTTGATACGTTAGTTGAAGAATTAACAGAAGAGATGACCTCTGAGTTCATTGAAGAAGAGGTCGAGCAACTGGTGACTTTGCAACCTGCAAAAACACTTACTCCGTTAGGTACTCCAACAGAACGCAGGACTGCGACTATGAATATAGTGTCAAAGAAGGTCCTTTCGCCAGCAGATGACGAACTTTCTGTTCTTTCTCCTGTAAAGAAAATGACGCCACTGAAGGTGCCTCCAAAGAAACTGGAACCAGAGGAATGAAACCTTCAAAGTCGAAGTTTTGGCAAAGTCTGATTTAATCCTGTAAGGGTTTTATTCATATCTAACCAAGCAGTGCGTTAGCGTATGTCGAGGTTGCCAGTTATCATCATGGTACTAATCTTGCTTCCATTAGCGACAGTAGTAAGCAGTTCAAGTGCAAGTCAATTAATAGACGGTGGAGAAACCGATGTGCTTGATTACTCTGCAGTATTTTGGGGACAAGATGACAATGGTTTGATTCTAACAGTTGATTCAGATGGAATGGTAAGAGCCTACACTATGGTTCAAGGGCAGCATGTTGTCCAATGGTCTCAGGATCTAAACATATCAGTTAATTCAGCCACACTTCATGACTCTCAGAGTGTCTTGGGTATTGCCCATGATAGTGGTGTTCAAGTTTTCAATTACGACCTTCAAACCGTAACAAGAAATATCCTGTCTGGAAATCCAGTTGACCAAATGGACTGGGATGATGAAAATGCTGTTTGGATGGCATATTACGCTGGGTCAAGGAAAATAATCAAGGTGGATTCTACCGGTCAACAAGACCTTTCAACTCCAGCAGTTAGTGCGGGTATAAGCCACTTTACAATTTTAGGAGATGGAACGGTAGTTAGTGCTGGTTATGATAAGAAGCTGAGAGTGTATGATGAAGGTGCAGCAGTAAATCACACTTTTTCGAATGTATCTGGATTCATTAATTGCATGGAAATAGATAATGTCGGAAGGTTACTGGTTGCGACAACCAACGGTGAAGTTGTAAGATATAACACCGAAAGTTGGGTATCAGAGATTCTCAACCTTCCAAGTTCTGGTTCTATCACTTCCCTTTCAGCATTTTCCTCTTCCTATGGCGCTGGTATGCAAAACGGTAAATTCAGTATTATCAATACAGATCTGACCCATAGAGCAACCCTTCAAAGTCAAGGATTAGGGATAGCATCAGTTGAAACATCCGAGGGTGCGGTCTATTTCATTACAACAACCTCTTCAACAACTAAGGTTCAGTTGTTTGATGTTGACTCAGATGGTGACGGCTATGCAGATGCAAGTGATGCTTTCCCAACTGAACCAACTCAGTGGGATGATGCCGATTCCGACGGCAGGGGTGACAATCCAAACGGGATGGATGCCGACCTTTTCCCTGATAATCCAGAGCAATGGTCAGATTTTGATGCAGATGGCTATGGGGATAATTCAGGAGCAGATGGCGGAGATGCATTCCCTACAGACCCAGGTCAGTGGGAGGATAGCGATGCAGATGGTTACGGGGACAACTCTGCAAATGCAAACGGGGACCTATTTCCAAATGAACCAACTCAGTGGAAGGATGGTGACGGCGATGGTTTCGGAGATAATCCTGCAGGAGTAAATGGAGACGCTTGCCCAGCGCAAAATGGGTTCTCGAGTAGGGATAGATTAGGGTGTCCTGATTCCGATCTTGATGGTTGGTCAGATCCAGACCAAAGTTGGACGGTTGAGGACGGAGCAGATGCTTTGCCGAATTTAGATTCTCAATGGTCAGACGTTGACTCAGATGGCTATGGAGACAATGTCGACGGATTCCAACCAGACATGTGTCCATGGCAGGCAGGAACAAGTGAACGCACTTTAGTGGAAAATGTGACTGAAGCCGGAGTTTTCCAAGTCTTCCCTTCATTCGGTTGTGAAGACCTTGACGGTGATGGATGGGTCGATGTCACAGAATCCCAAGGCATGGACGAAAATCCAAATGAACATTTAGATAAGGATGGTGATGGCGTTGGAGAAAATTCTGATTACAACGATAATAATTCCCTAGTTCAAACAGAACAAGATCACTGCAATCTTAATTTTGATGATAACAGAACAGTTTGTCAAGCATGGAGAAATGCAGAATATCAATCCTACCTTTCAACTCTAAATGAGTCTGAAAGAGAAAATATGTCTTATAATCAATTCTTGAGGGAACAAGAGCAATCTGGAAACACCTTTGGTGGTGGAAATGGTATTTCTACTGAAGCAATTAATGATGTTCTAGTTGTTGGAGGAGGAGCCTTTGGAATTCTTACCTTACTCATCGTAGTAATAGGCTTAATTTCATCCAAGTCAAAGAAATCAAAGAACATGAAAGTTTATGGTAATGTAGAAGGTAAAGAAACCATGAATGCAAGTGAAGAAGCGCTTCAGGGAATTGGAGGGTTGAGTGCAAGCGGTGGTGTTGACTCAAGCAGTGACTTGTGGGATGACGATGTCCCTGAATTCAATGCTCAACCTGATGGCTTTGACGATATAGATTTGCAAACTGGAAAAATAAGTGAATCATCTTCTGCAGACGATTTGTACGGGGATTCCGATTCAATGGAGGATATTGCTGGAATCTCTAATTCGGAATCGGAATCTAGTCCGATTATAGAGTCTCAACAGGCTCCAACAGAAGTGCCCCCTTTACCTGAAGGAGGATTACCTGAAGGCTGGACTATGGATCAGTGGAAGTGGTATGGGCAGCAATGGCTTGATTCACAAAAGTGAACTCACAGTCTTGTTCTAAAGCCCATTGCTCTAATGACACACCAGCCCTGCCAAGCTTCGAATATTGTGAAAGCAGCGCCGCCAAAAATAGCCAATATTATTGCGAATGGGACCTCGTAACCCGAAAAGCCGCTAGCATTGTTGCCAATCAATACAAGCCCTAGGGCAAGAGTAGCAATTCCAGCAACAAGTCTTGCTGCCTTTCCTTTTGCATCAATATTGCATTCCATGTGGGCTTAAACTAATGCGTTTGAGTTATATTATCTTGTTTAGATAAGGTTAGCAATAACAAACAAAGAATGGGTCACTTAATCCAAATAATTGGTAAACAACTCTTTAATTCTCCTAATTCAGATCCCGTATAGATAGGCCCATCTCGAGTTTTTAGAGTATTCATCACAAGCCAAAGCACAGCGTTCCAACTTTTGTTTTCCGAATAAATGTCAACATCGCCTGCAGCGGCAGCGTCTAGCAAGCGAGATTCATCGGTAGATGATGAAAATAAAGCGCGAATCAGTTGCTTGTCATCAAATTTGTAGCCCTTCGGCTTCCAAGACATCTGACGTTGCATGACTTCAACTCCTAAACGGACTCAAATTGAGCCTCTGAACAAGGTGCTCTACATCTACTGCAGCGATATCTTCAACCCTTTCTCTGAGTTTTTCGACATTTCCTTGCATGCGGTTAATCTTATGTTCTTTTATCAGTGCTTTAAGCAAATCATCAACGCTTTGATGTCCGCTATTTGTTCTCATTGTGTTCAGTTGTCTCCGTGTTTCGTAACTAACACTCACCGAGGTCATTCCTTCCCCTGTCATTTCGCATCCCAGTGGCAGAATATTTCTTGTGTACTTAAGTTATATGTGAACAATTTAGTTGTAATGGTCAATTTTGGTATGCTAAACGAGATGCCATGTCATAATTTTCACGGTTTTTCTAACGAATCATGTCCGACTTGCTAAGAGGCTAACTTCAAATATAGTAGTTAACCGACTACGGCTATCCTTGAGGGTTTTACATGCAAGCAGGAATGGCAGGGCAGGATGCAAATACCGC
>CAXAGT010000046.1:0-11558 GCA_963968885.1 uncultured Candidatus Poseidoniales archaeon
TCATTGTATATCCTCTGTTTATGACGTTCTTTGGGTTAGTTGATTTCAGTATTGCCTCACTTTTTTCTAACAAGACCCTTACATTGGCAATATTTTTCCCAACATTGAGATTCATTTGAGACTTTAACGCTCCAATTCTATCTTTGTAAGCTCTTGCAATGGAAATAGACGATGCTGTCATTCGCTTATCCAAGTTTGCTAGTTTAATTTGTGAACTCTTGATACCTTCATGCGGTGCTTTTGAAAGCCTTAATTGTAAGATTTCTATTTTCTGTGCTATATCTTCCAATATGTCGTGAATTCTTTTTTCCTTACGGTTTTGTAAATCTGATAAGTGGAACAGTAAATCGTCAAAATCTGGAACTGAAATTTCAATCGCATTAGAAGGCGTACTGGCTCTTAAATCAGCAACTAAGTCACTGACTAAGACATCGGATTCATGACCTATTGCGCTGATTAGTGGGGCATCTGCTTCGAGTATTTTTCTTGCCACAGGTTCCAAGTTGAATGCCCACAGATCTTCTGGAGCTCCCCCTCCTCTTGCTAGAATTATTAAATCAACAGCAGGCAAGCCCGAAGAATCAGAATAATCTTGAGTTGTCATAGAGTTAGCGATATCTATTCCTTTACAAATTTCAGTAACAGCATTGTCTCCCTGAACTGAAATACCAAAAACAGTAATTCTGACGTTAGGAAACCTATCGGTAGAAATCCTGAGCATATCTGCCAGTGCAGCCGAGCCAGAGCCAGTCAAGATTACGATGTGCTTTGGTAGCAAGGGGAGAGGTTTCCTAATTCTATCCAACGCTCCTTCTTGCTTTAATTTCTCAACCAATTTTCTTTTCTCTGCTTCCAATAATCCTATGTTGTTTAGCAATTGAATACGGTCGATCACCAATTGTATTCTTCCTTGCGGAGGATAAAGGTCTAGGCTACCAATGACTACGACCTCTTTCCCCTCCTCAATTTCACTTGATATTGTTCTAGCTGCTCTCCACATTACACCGTCCAGTTGACCTTGAGAATCTTTGAGAGTAAGGTATACATGTCCGCTATGGTGTCTGTGAAACTTACTCAACTCGCCTTTGAGTACGACATTTCTGAATGATTGTTCTCTTTTCAAATGCGACTTAAGAGATTCAACGAATTGACCGATTGGCAAGGCTTGAGTGGTTATCTCAGCGCCTTGCATAATTTGTTGAATATGGCGAGGGTTAGTAAATCCCACGATGACTATTCTTCGCTAGAATTACTTTCAACAACTTCGCGTGCTTTCATTCTTCTCTTCATCGCAGTTTGGTTATGCCGCTTCTCAACTTTATCCATCAGTTTAACGAATTTCCTACGGACGAGCCAAATGACCAAAATAATCACTAGTAAATTGAATACTAATAGTAACCATTCAGTCCAACTCCACTCATTGAACATCTAATCACCTTCATAACGGCGGTAAGATGTCAATATCGACATCACCCTTCGGAATTCCAATGCAGCCTAATCTGGCTCCATCTGCAACAAAATCCTCATCAAGACCAGGTGGCATTGGCTCTGGAACAGTAACTTCACCGCTTAGTAGTGTAATCATGCAGGCTCCACAGTTACCGCTTGTACAATTGGTAGGTATGTCAACTTCTGCAAGATAGCCATGTTCAACTACAGTTTTTCCTGGTTGCAGGATAGTTTGTCCGAGAAGATTTGCCCCTCTGAAGAATCTCACAAGACTTACTTCTTGTTTCTCAGTCATGAGCCCTCAGCGATCCTTGAATCTAGTCCAACGTCCAGTTTGCTTATTGAAGTACAATCCAGCTTTCTTCATCCACTTGTTGAACTTAGTTGCACCTGCGCCAGTTTGCAGAATGAAGTCTTCTCTGTCTTCTTGTGCTTGGATGTATCCCTTTGCCGCAATGGTTTGATTTATCCATTCGTGGATGTCCATTAGACCACCGGTAAGTGGACTTGCCTCAACTTGTTGAGTAACTTCGTCAGCAGATTGGTTTGTATCATCCAAGTCTTGTTGGATAATCTTGCTAACATCGCTATAATTCAAACCAGCAGGCTTCGGAGGTACAGGGTTTCTTGGTGCTTTACCTTCAATGATGGAGATTCTTGTTCCGTTACTCAGCCTTTCTTCAACCAAATCAGAAAGTTCTGGCGTGAAAGAGGTTTCACACTCCCAACAAATGAGAGCATATTCTCCAACTCTATCCGGGTCAACAGATTGTCTTGGATCCATTTCTTCTCCACATTCAGGGCAAGCATGGAAGATTAGAGCAGGTACGTACTTTCTCCTGAAATCAACGATATCTTGCGGTGTTCCCTCTAGATCAAGCATCTCATGGTCTCTTGCTGCTTCTAGACCTCTAGTTTCAAGTTGGTCTCTAAGTTTGACTTTGTGGTCGTCCTTAGATTCATCGTACAGATTATTCTCGAGTTTAACAATTAACTCAACAGTCTTTCCAAGCCTGTTCATTACAATTTTTTGAGATCTAAACGCCTCAACCTTCGCTAATTTGAGCCTTTCCTTTTGCTCAGCAAGTTCTACTAGGACATCTTTTTGCTGCCTTTTGAATTTGATTTCC
Organism: uncultured Candidatus Poseidoniales archaeon; assembly: GCA_963968885.1. Taxonomy (GTDB): domain Archaea; phylum Thermoplasmatota; class Poseidoniia; order Poseidoniales; family Poseidoniaceae; genus MGIIa-L4. The sequence goes on from CAXAGT010000046.1 coordinate 2,580, forward strand.
TCAATCTTGCTTTCCTTCTTCTTTTCTGGCGCAAGAACCTTGGATAGGTATCTCTCTTTTCCATGGGATTGAGGGCCGGCTTTGACAATTTCAACAACACCTTTTGCGATGTCTTTTTTCAACCCATAATTTTCAACTAACATGCTTTCGTCGATTCTTTTTAGGTCACTAATTTTGAGACCTGCATCAGCAAGTTGTTGTGCGGTAGTATCGTCAATACCCCTACGTAATAACGCAAGATAGGTGTCCTTCTTTGCCATACATACCCCTCCGACAGTGCCGAGCCAAGAGGCGAGTGGTTGAAAACCCTCCTCTCAAGTAATTTTATTTTCAAGGCCATTTAATCTATAATTAATCCATCCCGAAAATCTAAGGATAAATCGATCCAGTCTTCAAATTCTAATTCCTCTGGCCTATGCTCCATTATTTCCTCATCCCTTAATTCTAAATAAGCATCTTTCCAACGTTTTGCGTGCCATCCAGGAACTCTTGAGATGCGCCTTGGTACTGATTTTAGTGAGGTCCTAATCTTCTTTCTTCTTTCAGAAAAAGCAGATTGAATTAGGGTTTTAACGAGCCTTCTGTCTACATCATGTTCCCATTCACAAGGGCTCAATTTCACTAGTCTAGAGTGAACAAGAGGAGATGGAGAGAAGTGATGAGGCGGAATGTGGTCCAATAATTCTGAATTCCAGTCCATTTTTGCACACATGCCTAGAGATGAATGGTCTGGCCATTCAGGCATAACTAGCCTCATAGCAAATTCTTCTTGTACCATCAAAATACAAATTCTGGGACCACTAAATCTAGCGTTTCTTAGGAACTGAGTTAATTTTTCAATTAGTGGAGAAGATATTTGATATGGTATATTTGCCACAACTGCGTCTATTTTTTCAGGCCATTTTTCTACTAATGCATCACCTGGAATTAATTCTAGCTTGCCTTCCGTAATCTGGCTCCTAAATTCATAGTTAAGGTGCTTACAAGCACCTTCATCCACTTCTATTGCAGTTACTTTACCACTACTCTTCATCAGAACTTGAGTTAGTGTTCCTGGTCCTGGACCAATTTCTAGAACATGGTCATTTTCATTTAGATTAGCATGATCAATGATTTTTTCGAGGATATCATCATCGATTAAGAAATGCTGGCCAAGAGATTTATTCGGTGGTTGTTCAATTCTTAATGCATCGACAAGTTGCCTTGCGCTTTTCATGCTTTCACCGGTAATAGCAACTCGACCAGCCTTGGCTGTAGGTCTCTGTCAGACATCTCTTGGTGGAATCTAGTTGACAGTAGTTCAGCAGCATCAATACCACACTTCTCATTCAATTCTTCTAGGGATTTGAAACCGACCCTGCCTCTTATCTCAACCATTTGTTGAGCCTTTTTTCCTCCAACTCCAGGTAGCAGTTCAAATGCATGTTGTTTGAGCGACAATGGACCTGCTTTGTTAAAGAATGAATTGATGAAGTGCCCAGCATTTTCCTCAACATACAACTGAATAATCAACGGCAAATCAAGGCTTGCAGCATTGGACAATCTCTCAACGCTTGTCATTCCTAGAACTGTATCAACAACTTCTCTTCTTGAGCGGTCTTTACCAATCCATATTCTATTACCTGCCATTTGGTTAGCAATCCCTTCCTTTGGCTTCAGTCTTGATAGGACAAATGGATTCTCGCTTAGAGCGTAAATCACGTTTTCATCAACATCGTGATCCAGAACTCTTGCATATCCTGCTTTTTGCAGTGGATGGTCTTCTGGAAGCCCCCTTGGTTTATTCCCTTGGTTCCTGCGGTTATTTCCGCGATTGAAGTTTCTGTTTCCGCTTTGTCTTGGCTTTGGAGAACGTTCCTTTCTACCAACTTCTGGGCGACTCATTTGGTAATTAGTCCCTTTAGTTTGGTCTTTTTTACCCTTGTTGGGTATGTTGATTCTTCTATCACGACCCGGCGAAGTCATTGAAATCGCCTCTTGTGGTTAATCACTCAACACCAACATGTTGGCGAACTAGAGTAAGAATTTGCTCGACATCTGAGTCTTCCATTGAGATTCTTCTAGAAGCAGCAACTGCCTTTACTTGAATAGGTTTCATAGGGATTAGTTCTGCTATCTTTGCAGCCAACTCAGGATAGTTGGACATTGAATCAATACTAAGGATTGCACTTCTCAAGTCTTCAAAGACTTGAGGGTCTGTCTTGCTTCCATTTCTTGCATCACTTGCAGCCCATTCAGCGTGTTGAAGCGCAGCAGTTTGCTCGTAGGTCAATTGTCCTCTGCGATCTTGAGCTTCGTAAAGCAAGTCTCTTACAGTTGCGAAATCAACGAATTTTTCATTACTCATTCAAATCACTCCAGGGGCTTAAGGTGTTCTGGTCTTGCAATCACGGTCTTAGCCATGTCCTTGTCTTTGACTGCGACTACCCAGGCCCTTCCTTGACGAGCCTTGATAAAACCAGTTCTTCCTTGGAATCTGCGGTGAGGCATTCCCATTTGTTGTCCACCATCTAAGATAATAGCAACTCTGTCGCCTTCTTTGTATTCGTGCATTACGCGTGAAATGTTGATTCTTGAGCGCTCGTTCTTACGGCGACGTAGAATGCTTCTTGTTCCTACACGTTGTCCATGAGATCTCTTCATTTGTATCCCTCCGTTTGGTTCCGAGTCAGCAATTAAGCACTCTCGGCTTTATCGGCGACCTACCTTCTCCATTTAAGCACCGCGATGCTGAATCAGCGGTTAATTCACTAGAAATGTGTTCAATCAGCATGAATATCAGCCACATCGAGCCACATTACTTCACATCTAGATTTTATCAAAGCAGCGACGCTTGGCTGTGTTCTACCACTGTCTCCGTGTATCGTTTCTTTGACATAAGTTCCGGATTCACATCTAAGGGTAAATTCGACAAATGTATCTCCATCTATTTCTTCGACTATCGGATTATTTGTCTCATAAACAGTCCTTCTTCTGACTAAATCAGCACGTCTGTGACTTACTCTATCTGGGGTTCTTTGAGCAAGTTTCACACCAGCCAAATTTTCAATAATTTGTAAGATTTCCTCATTTGATGCTCTGTTTACAGTAGGTAATTCAGGAGGCCCGGCATCAAGGATTCTTTGAATTAAAACAGATTTAGTACCTGTTTTAGTTAATCCTCTCTCTTTAATAATCTCCAACAATTCACCTTTTTTCATTCCTTCAAGACTCTCAAGGTTGTGCCATTCTTGTTTCTCAATTTCTGGCTGCAATGGCTTGGTTGCATCTTGTCCTTTGTCGCCTCTTTTTTGTCTTGGTTGCCTTTTTCTTCCCTTGGAGCCGCGCTCTTGAATATCTTCTTGAGTAAGGTCCATCGGTGCAATTAGTATGTTGTACTCATTTTCTGTCATGGGGTGAAGTTTGAATCTTATTGCATAGGATTTTTCAGCAGGAGTGTCCTTTATTCTGACAACTTCTTTTCTGTTGGATAGTCTGAGCGAGTTAATCCTGATTTTACCTTCTGCTCGTGAATTGATTTCAGCCATTGCTACTTCAGCGTCCAATGTCCTGGATTTCGGTTCTTTTATTTCGATAACGAAAGGCCTTCCTGAGCCCATGCATCTAACATCAATATCCTCTCTTCCCATTCCATGGAAAGAATCCTCCTCTGCATCCAAGAATTCACACATTGGACTACCGATTAGATCTTGTACACTTGAGTCATATTGTTGACCGGTAAAATTACACTTCTCGCATCCTCTGCCCTTGCATGCTCGACATGGCCATCTTGTCTGTGGAATTCCTCTTTCCAGTTTTTCGTATCTTCCGTAATAATACACGGCCCTAATGTCAAGCTCTATGCTCAATGTTAGTACATCAACGATAGCTAATATCTCTGGTGAATCGGAAACGGTTTTGTATCCCCTACCACTCTCTCTTATTTTCTTAGAAATTTCACTTACAAGTGCCGGTTTTAGAGATTCAGAACCTCCTGCGGCATATTTCTTCCTAAGATTGTCCTCGGTTTCGATTTGGTCTTTTGGTATCCTTGCTCCAATTTGGATTTTAGTTGCTTCGTATCCTTCCATTGCTTCCAAGATTAACTCTGTGAGCAAATCCACTTCATCAAATAAATTTTCACAATAAGGACAGAGAGTGTCTGTGTTTCCAGAATCAGAAAGGTGTGAGTCTCCTTGAAGAACTTCTGCTCTAATTTGAGCCCCAGACTCAGCATTTGACTGATCAAACATCTTCTTGCCACCGCATCTTCCCAAACAAGAATCGCAAACTCCGCTTCTAACCATGTGCTTGTGTCCTGCGGGATTTGGAGCCCTAGGTATCTCATCCATGTGAGAGCCTAATTGTTCAGAATCATCCCAAATTTCTCCTTCCAAGTCAGGGGAGTCATCGAATTCTTCAACTTCCGCTTCTTGCTTGTGCTCAACCACATCTTCCCAAAGTGAATAGTCGGTTTTTCCGAATCCAGCGTTTGAGTACTTCATCCAGTCGTCATCAGGATTTTCTTTTTCGGTCATGTTATCACCACCATACTGGGGTCAACCCCTTAGAACGGCAATATACCCAATATGGCTGTACATTTCAAATCATCGCAAGTTGGTTATTCTGCGATAACTACTGAATCATCCTCGTCCTTGTAGAGTATACCCAAAGCGGCGGTAGTCAAAACCAATGAAGCAAACAAAGACAGGGCAATCATGGCAGAAGAGAAAATACCGAATGAGGAAAACAACCCCATTGGCGATAGAGCGATTACGCTGAATCCTGCGATGTCACTTGCTGCACTACCCACAAGGGCAAGACCACATGCTCCACCCACTGAAATAAGCCCCTCGGAATGTTTTCTTCCTTTGTTACGCTCTTCCTTGTAGCGCTCATTCACGTGTATACAGTAATCAATTCCAACACCCAAAGATATCGTTGCTATTGTCACTGTAACAATATTGAGACTTGCCCCAGCAATATACATTAATCCGTATAACCAAACCACGACTATCATTATTGGTCCCAACGATAACATTGCTTGTTTTGGAGATCCAAAACCAATGCTCAAGACAATGAATACAAATAACGCACCAAGCAAAAGAGATGATTGCATTTCATCTTGCATCTGTGTGCTTGCCTCGTATCTAATGACGGGTTTTCCAGTTAACATAACCCAGGTAACTGGAGTCTCATCGCTTAATTCTCCTGTTTCTTCAAATGTTCCTGATGATAGATTAGTGAATGGAGAAAGGTCTCTCCATACCTCTTCTAAACCTGGTCCCATTGAAGGGAAGTGTTCAGGTCTAATGATTCCAAACCGAATTATCATGTCATCGTAAACTGCTTCTTCTCCGTTAACGTCCAACCAAGGTTGAGAAGGATCCAATTCTGTTGTTGGATTGATGTATAAACTCACTATGCTGTTTGGGATGTGAGGTACTGAGGTTGAAGCAGGAATGCCGTTCAAGTATGTGTAACCGTAAAAGAATGCAAGACATTCCCTATCGGTTGTATCAGGTAAGCCAGTATTCGGATTTTCGCTACAATTCATACCATGCCCTGATTCATTAGAATCCCAACCTGCTTGTTCGTATGGTTCTGGATTCTCTATCATTGAGTAAATAGCAAGTGAAACAATTTCATCCATTGCTAAAATGTCGACATTTCCATCAGCCGTCTTTGCCATTTTGTCAGGAACTCCATCTTCTATTGTGTTCATATTTTGGCGCAACTCATCAATTGCTGCATAGACTCTTGGGTCCAACACATCACCTGTTATGAGCATAGCCGCAGGCTCGCCTTCATCACTGAATCTCTCGGTTACTAGATATATTCCTTCAGCAAATTCTGTTGAGTCATCAAGGAAGTCTTCAACAGCAAAATCTCCCTCTAGGGAAGCCATCCCAAATGCAGCTGGAATCGTAAGTAGAATTGCTATCAAAGCAATTGCAAGAGCATTTCTTCTCGAGCCAGAATTCTTTGCAACAAATTCAGGCCATTCTTTTGGGACAAGAAGCGTAACTTCGCTGTTTGGTACCGTTGAATTTCCTCTTTTATCCAGATATTTGTCTAGACTCATTCTCAAAAGAGGAGTCCAAATCCCCGTCAATACCAGTGCTGAGAAAATACCGAAGGATGCCTCAATACCGAATGATCTCAATGCTGCAATATCACTAAACAGGTTGGCACTGAAAGCTGCAATAGTTGTGACCGAGGTCAACAAAATTGCTTTCCCGACAAATCTTAGGGTAATTTGAGAGCTTTGCTCGGGCGTTTTTCCAAGAATACGTTCCTCTTTGTAACGATGCAGTGCATGCAACGAGTCATCTATTCCGAGAGCTAACACAAGGATTGGTAGTAAGTTAGAGAACTGCGACCGTGCAATTAGGCTAAAACCCATTGCTTCGGTTATTGATGCAAATGTCCCAATTAGACCTTGCATCCAAATCATAGCTCCTCCAAGCGCTACGAGTACAATTCCTACATCGCTTACCCTTCTCAGTGAAGCATAAAGGAGGATTGTGATGACCAATCCCATTAACAGTATCAAGCCGGCACTAGATTGTAACTCTCTGTTAACTTCAACGTTAACTGATTGTCCAACCTGCATTGAAACTACAGCGTGATCTTCGCTTCTCATCTTTCCTTCCAAGTCCATAATTCCCCATTCGATAGAGCATGCACCATCGCCTTCTTCTTTGAACTCTAGACAAATCTCAGTGTTGTATTGTGGGGGCGCTACGACTAGTCCTCCATCTACAAGCCTGTAACCACCTACTCTCAAACCATCTTCGAATCGGATGGAAGTTTCTTGGTGAGCATCTTTCCAGATCTGTGTCCAGCCGTTATTTTCCAGTTCAGTTCTATCAAATTGAACGATTATCCAAGTTGATGAAGCTGACCATCTTCCATTTGCTTCAATGCCTCCATTCCATGTTCCATCAGTGTTGAGCTCTCCCCCAACTAGACCAGTCAGGTTTGAATTCATGTCAGCTCTGAATCCTCTGTCAACAGATAACCACCTTAGGAACGTCCCGCTACTAGCATCAACCATCCTTGAAGCAGCAAGGTCAATGTGTGCTTGGGTAACATTTTGATCATCAAATTCAAGACACTCTAAATCTCCACAATCAGTCCAGTTTGTCAAAGGCGGTAATGGTTCGCCGAATGCATTTCTGCTTGGTTGGGTCAAGAAAGAAGTATTGTTCATGAAACCCCTGAAAATATCTGCTAAGGACATTACTCCTGAATTAGATAATCCCGTAACATCATTTACCATTGGTTTCATGCTTGAAGATAGAGTGTGTTCAAGGATTATATCTTGCTTATTATCAATGTCTCTCAATGCTGAGAGATTTAAAATCCCGCCATTTGGGGAGGATATCCCCTGCCATTCTTCTCCAGATTCAGCAATCTGGTCTAATGTCGGCAGACTGGAGTAATCGGGCGCCCCGTCGGACAGTGAGGGGATTGGCTCCCAATCGCCTTGTGTGAAGTGTTGTTCTTCCTTTACATTGACAATGAATGCAACTATTAACTCAGAATTAGGGAATGATTCATCGATATAAGATTGGGCAGCAAGTTCCGGAGTTTCCATATCATAAGATTCCATGTCAATTGGTTCTAAGGCTCTTAGAGCACCTGGAATCAACAATATGGTAAGGATAATCATAGCAATGTGTACTTTGTTTGGACTTTGTGTAAAGATAGAACCTAGTCTATCCATCAATTCCATGATAACGCCTCTACTTCCCGCTTATCAAATCATGTATTAATTTGTTAAAAATAAAATATCATTTTTCGTTTTTGACTGGAATATTTCATGTCGATTATTTCAAAAGTAACAGGGTTTCCCACGGGCTAACGCAGGGGTTGCCAAGCTTGGTCAACGGCGGTGGGTTTAGGTCCCATTCCTCAATGGTTCGCAGGTTCGAATCCTGCCCCCTGCACTCTTAAATTAATCAAGGCAGGATGAGAACCTAGCACAATTCCCAATTGTGCGTCGGTGAGAATCTGCCCCTGCGTTGTTAGAATATAGGCTTGAAATCAGATTCATTCTTCTTCTTGCCAAGTTTTCCTCATCACCAATCCGGTTAGTTCACCAGCTTCAACAGGAGGCATATCATGAACTGTCATTAGGTGACGAACGAGTTCATGCTGGTACACTGTTTCTCCACATTCTGGACATTGTAACTCATTAGCGCGCCTAATTCCCATGAATTCTAATCTGCCTTCTTCAGTGGACAATCGTCGAGTTGTTCTGAATAACACCGAAATAAATGCAAGCCCAAAGATCAGAATGCAACATCCAGCTCCAGCGAAAATACCGCCTGATATAGGATTCTGCTCTAATTGAATATCTTGAATTATCCGATTATCAGATGAATTTTCCATTGCAGAGATATCGATAATATGCGTGAAGTTTTCACCTTTCACTGTAAGATAAATCTCTGTGTAATCTTCGTCTCGATCGGCATCTATGACGACGGTGAAATATCCATTTGCATCAGTCCTAACATCGACTCCACGATATTGGAAACATTGGATTTCATCTTCCGGGCATGCGACTGAGACATAATCTAGCGTCATTGGGGTGCCGTTAGCGAATTTCACAGTGCCCGAAATTCTGTAAGTTTCTGCGCTTGCTAGAGGCAGTAAGACAACTGCTAGTAAAACTAGAATCAGCATCTTACGCATGTCATTTGGTTCACAGAGTTGGTTATAGATGTTTGATTGATTTCCAAAATCAAGATTCACTCACTGTAATAGCCATTATTTGTCCTTAGTTGAGTACATTTGATAAATAGCGGTCAAAGGAGACCGAATATGGAAAATGCATCGGATGCTCAGGAATTGAGACCGATGTGGAAAAAGAGAAGTCTGCTGATGGCTCCCATCAATTTTATCTCAGATAATTTGTCCCACTCTTACTTAATCCAGCGATTGATTAGAAGAGATTTAGATGCACGTTACAGAGGACCTTGGCTTGGTTAC
>CAXAGT010000047.1:0-11263 GCA_963968885.1 uncultured Candidatus Poseidoniales archaeon
CTTCACCCATTTGAGTTACATCTCTGTCAATACTTGCAACAGCCCAAAGTTTTCTCTGGTCCTCAGGAACTCTCTGATCTGTATCATCTGTTACTTCATAGAATCTAAACGGATCAACGACTGGAGCATCGAAGTACTTCACACCAAAAGCTTCTGCAACTGGTTGAGCGTTGGTCGAGTTGGAGGCAATAATTACCTTGCCTCCCTTATTTGTCACGAAATCATAAATGGCTGCCGCTTCTGCTGAGTCAAATGGTTTTTCAGCACCTGCGATTATTAGCATAGTTCTGTGAGGGTCCTCCCAGTCGTTAACTAGCATAGGAGTGGACATTGTGTTTGCGACTCTGTAATCATCGCCTTTTTCTCCTAGTGAGTTTCTCATTTCAGTTAACTGCATGAACGCTAGGTTTCCTTCAGCATCAGCCTCGTAAGCAGAAAGCACAGTTTCTTTGCCTGCACTTGCAACGATTATTAGGATGGTCGAAAGGAGAATTGTTGTGACAAGTCCTATGGCTAGGATTGCCTCAAGAGAAAATTTTGATTCATTTTCCTCAGACATTTTTATCACCTATTTATCCAAGAGTAACGCGAGTTAACCTGTGGACATCCTCCCGAACAACAAACTACTCATAATGATTCTCCCCTAATGCTTAGAGCCGATATGGTCTCTATGCAACGAATAGGGTTGAAAATGCGATATATTGAAATCAGTTACAAAGGTTGATAAAATACGGAAGCGATTTTCCTAATTTTTTCTAACAGTAATTCCAACTAAAGCCAAGATTGTAAGAACTTCAATTAAGCCAAAAAACGGTGTTGAATTAGTTTCTGTCGAAATGATAGGTTCTTCATTGTCCGAAGAAGATTGGTCATTTTGATTTTCTCCATCGGATTCTACCGCATCTACTTCAACATCAAATGAATTCGTGTAAGATTCTCCCGAACCTTCGCTAACAAGGGAAATACTGACTTCGCAAGTCTTTGAGGAAGCAGAAGAACTGGCTTTAATCCTGATTGTAAATTCATGAGGATTGGCTAATTCTCCACCTTGACCAGTAGTTTTGAGAACTATATCCTCAGTTGTATCTAATTGCTCAACATCCAAATGGGGACACATCCTAACAGTGAAAGAACTGTCTTTAATAGCGTCTTGATGATTACCTAAATTATGCACGAGTAAAGAAACTTCGATGTAAGTCCCTGCTGTCAACTCTATGTTTTTCTGTTGGATTTCATGGTCTAATTTATGCTCCTTCGAGAATCTTAGATCTCCATCTAATTCTTGAGTTGAACGAGATTGCCCGGAACCGGCAACAACTTCATCTGCTGTCACTGTAATTGTTACAGATTGAGAGGGTGAATATTCTCTTACTTTTACTTCATCAGAAATTGCGGTCACAGTAATTTCGAAGGTGTCGTTACTACCGCCGCTAACACTTACTGATTCAGGAGCATCTATCTCAATAGGAAAATCCTCATCGCTTATCTCGATTGAAATTTCTATGCTGACTTCACTATTCCTTTGATTGTCTACATACAAAACTAAGATTTCTTGAAGGTCCCAATCATCAACATCAAGCTGTAATTCATAGGTAGTATCCATGTTTGTATCCCACCCAATTTCCCATTCAGGAACCTCGAATTGTGCTGAGACAATAGGAGACATCATTGATATTAGAAATAGAGCAGCAAACAGTTTTACTTTCATCGTATAACCTCAAATTATTTCTTCAATAGCCCTTCTTGTTAAAACTGAAACCATCGCTTTTCTGTATCTCGGACTCAATATAGTGTTATTGACCGCTTTCACAGATTTTTGAACTGCTTGACTCAATTCGAATATAGAATCCTCGTCGTTCCAATTCGTATGTTGTTCTATTTCCTTACTGTGCGATCTTGGTATTGATTCAATACCAGTTGTACCAATTCTAAGGGAGTTTAGGTCGCCAGGGATCCAGGATGCTGCTGAACCAGCCTCAGGGAAATCCCATGTTTCTCTAACTCGGAGTTTTTTGTAAGCGCCAACCCTCTTGGAAACATCCTCAGAAAATGTAACCTTGCATACAAATTCTCCGCTTTTTAGGACATTTTTCTTCATCCCATCTAATTCAAAGAAATCCTCTATTGGCATCTCTCTAACTCCATCAGGACCAACCAATGTAATAGTCGCTCCCAGAGATATTAGTGAAGCAGCCATATCGCCTTGGTAAGTTGCTACGCATAGAGTGTTTTGATTCGGTATTACTCTACAGTCGGCACCTGTGCCACAATCAGCCTTGTGACACCACTCAATCGACCTGCGCCAATCCTCACTTTGATTATACCAAAAACATCTAGTATCCAGGCAGATATTGCCTCCAAGTGTTGCTGATTTTCTTATCAGACTGGAAGCTACTTTCCCTGCTGCAATCTTCAGCAACGGGTGAATCTCATCCGAGACCTCCATCTGGCTAAGTTTCACACCTGCTCCGATTTCTGTCATTGTCAATGATTTCATTTCCTCAATTCCAGCCAAACTTATGACATGTGGCTTTGTGTTGATATGCCACTTATAGTTTGGAATCAAATCGGTACCGCCAGATACCCAATCAAACTCTTGCCCAGAATCGATTAGATTTTTTGCTATAGTTACAGCCTCATCTATGGAAACTGGTCTATGTAATTCAAAAGCAGGCATTAACATTAATTTCCACCTCCCATTTTTCTTTGCTCTTGTTTGAGCCATGCCTTTCCAGCAATACCAAGTTCAGCAAGTTTTTCAGGCTCGGGTTCAGTAGCACTTCGCCAACCTTCGACTTGGTCCTCCATAGGGATATTTGGGTCAAAGCCAAACAAAGCACCGTTCACGTAAGCAGAAGTGTCTTCTGTTCTCTGCCTCTTCCCATCTCTAATTCTGTGTTCTTCAGCCCTCTTTTCAAGAACAGGTTGCAAATCACCGTGCTCCAGTCTTGGTGATTCTAGTTTCCTTGGATCTTTTATCTTCAACTCCTTCATTTTCTTTCTAATGTCAGACCACATTTGATCCGGGGTCAATGGCAAAGTGTTCGGTCTTACCCCTATTGCGTCGTAAACTGCATTTACAACCGCAGGAAGAATCGGCAACAATGGCCCTTCACCTGCCTCCTTTGCACCAAATGGCCCCTCTGGATCAGAGGATTCTACGATAATTGGAGTAACATGCGGCATTTCATGAACGCTCGGTATTTGGTATTGAAGTAGATTTGCGTTTTGCAAATGCCCAGTTCTTCCATAGACCATCTTTTCGCTGAGCACTTGCCCTAATCCCATGTGACAGGACCCGATAATCTGTCCTCTTACGCTAAGTGGATTCAAAGCCTTACCACAGTCATGTGCAGCCCAAACATTGGTACATTTCACAATACCAGTCTCAACATCTACATCCACTTCAGCAACATATGCTGAGAATGAATAAGCAGGGGCTAGACCTGCTGCTGCTCCTTTGTGAACACCTCCCATTGGCGGTGACCTGTAAGCGCCTCTAGCGATAAGAGCGCCCACGTCCTCCTGAGCTTTGTGTAGTGCTTCGAGATATGAAACTCCAATTGCTGGGTCGTGCTTGTAGTAGATTCTTCGGTCGTTTAAGACAAGGGTTGTTGGATGGTATCCAGTCATTTCCCAAGCAGCGTTGAGCAGTTGTTCTCTGATTTCCATTGCTGCTCTTATCGCCGCGTTACAATTCATGAAGGTAACACGACTTGAATATGAACCTAAGTCGACTGGAGAAGTATCACTTTCATGACTTCTAACGTGAATCATATCCAAGGGCAGGGCAAGAACCTCAGAGACAACTTGTGCTACTGCTGTTGTTGATCCCTGACCGATATCTGCTGCACCTGTGTGAACGGTCACTCCACCATCCATGTCGATTTGTATGTGAACTGTTGCATGTGGGAATCGATTTGGGTCCCAATGAATCGGTAGACCTGACCCGGAGATGAAAAATCCACATCCGATTCCAATACCCTTTCCAAGTGGGAGTTTTCTGAATTTATTATCCCAATCTGAGCCCTCTCTGACTTTCGTTAGTGCTTCTCTCATTCCGTTTGAGGTTATTCTAAATCCTGTGATTGTTCTACAGTGAGGAGGGAGCAAATTTGCTAGCCTTAGATCGATTGGATCGACTGCAAGCTGCTCTGCAATCTCATCCATTCCAACCTCAACGGCACATCTAGTGTTAACTGCTCCGTGACCTCTCATCGCTCCACTGGCAGGTTTGTTTGTCCAAACTCTTGCTCCAGTGTAGTGGAATGAACCCAATTCGTATGGAGAAGTTGCTAGTACTCCATTGTAGTATGAAGTTACGTGACCGAATGATGCAAAAGCACCACCATCGATTAGAGCATCGATGTCAAATCCAGCAACTCTTCCTTGCTCATCAGCATCAATCTTGACTTCAATGTAAGATGGGTGTCTTCCTCTGTTTATCCAGTAGACTTCTTCTCTGTCAAAAGTAATCCTTACTGGTCTTCCTGCTTTTCTTGCTAGAATAGCAGCACACATTTCGTGTGGGAATGGATCTGATTTGCCACCAAATCCACCACCGACAAACGTTCGAATTACATTGATCTGATGCATAGGAACATCAAGGACAGTAGATAGAGCACGATGTGTGTAGTGTGGAACTTGTTGTGGAGTGTAAAGTTGTAATCTTCCGGTCGGATCCCACTCAGCAACCACTGCATGAGGCTCTGTAAATCCATGATGAACGCCCTCAAACCTCCACTTTCTAGCACTGCTAGCAGCAGGTGATTCAATGAGTGATCTATCTCCAAATTCTTGGAAGACTCTCTTTTGGATATTGGTATTTCCAACGTGATATTTACCTCTCCAGTGAATAGGTTCGTCAACATCTTCGATACCTTTTCTTGGGTCAAACTCAGCGTCGAGTATTTCATATTCGACTTCAAACAAATTAAGGGCATGCAAGGCAGTTTCCTCATCGACTGCAGCAACGCATGCAACTAAATCTCCCATGTGTCTGACTTTCTCGATAGCCATAGCATGCTCGTCTTTTGTTACTGGAAGAACACCGAATGTCTTTGGAGCATCTGTCCCAGTTGCTACGGCAATAACTCCTGGAAGAGCTTCGACCTTGGAAGTGTCAATTGATTTAATCTTAGCATAATGGTGAGGAGAGCGAAGAATTTTTCCAATAATTTCACCTCCTAAGCGTACATCATCACCGTATTCTGCTTTTCCGATAACTTTGGGGTTAGCATCGACTAATGCTACTTCCTTACCGACTACGGTTCCTGTCCTTAGTCTGTCATGTACGTGTGAACCCGCAGGTTGCGGCTCTTTACCCCCTACAGATTCAGGGATGAAATCAAGATCTCTCTCTTTCATTTTAGGATTGGAGCCTCCTGCACCCGGTGGCTGGAATTTCAGTTTGCCAGCGACTCTTTTTCCATCCTTTCTTATGGTGCTACCACCAGATCCAGGTTGTTGCTTGTATCCTCCAGACATGGTATCACCTTGCGTGTCCAGGAGGCATATTAGGTTCCTCCGGACCTGTTGGATGCGGGTTAGAATGAGGGGTTATTGTTGGATTATTATTCTCTTTTTCACCTCTCAAAATACTTGCTGCTGCTCTAATGGAGTCGCTAATTTGTTGGTAGCCAGTGCACCTGCAAAGATTGCCTTCAATCGCTTTCGAAATTTCTTCTTCAGTCGGATTATCAGTTTGGTTTAGAAGTGCCTGAGAACTGATTAAAAATCCTGGTGTGCAAAAACCACACTGGCTTCCACCATACTCAGCAAAACAGTTCTGGATTGGAGAAAGATGGTGCCCATCTGCAAGACCTTCAACGGTCGTTATCTCGCTGCCTTCAGCATCACCTGCAAGGCATAGACAAGACAATCTTGGCTCTCCGTCAACCATAACTGCACAACAACCACAGGTACCGAGGTCGCATCCTCTTTTGACCCCAAGAGTTCCTACCTTGTCCCTTAGGACATCCAAAAGCACAGCGTTTGATGGAGCAATGACTTCTACAGCGTCTCCATTAACACTTGCTTTCCAAATTTGCCCCTTGGCTTTTGGAATCATGTTCACGAACTCTTCGCCCACCATATTCCGACCCAATCGGTGCTTAGTAAAATAGCCTTTGAGCATTATTATTGATTGATATTGAACATACCTCCAAATTGAATATAATTTGTTCTAAAAAATAATCTCTGCAGTAGATTATAGATAGATTAGATATTTAAACTAGGGTGAAATCATACTAATTCATGCAAAAGATACTTGTTGTGTTGATGACCCTATGTGTTTCAATGTGCTCATTGGCAGGTTGTATTGGTGGAAATGATGAGGTAACGGATAACCTCTTCCCGTCTTTTGAAACTGTGGCAGACGATGGAAACACATATTCTCTTGACTCTGCGAATGGTCCATTCATTGCGATATTCTCTGCTGAATGGTGCGAAAACCCATGCCATTCGTCTATGCACAACATATGGCAATACCAAGAGGGATTGCAAGTGTTCGTTTTCAGTACGGACCCCGATGAGAATCCAAGAAATATTAGCCTGACTGATTGGAAAGAATCTGCTGATAATTATGACGATGAATATGATGAAAATGGACAATTAGATGAGGGAGTGACATTAGACACTTACAAATTCATGAAGGGGCATGACGTTGGTCTTGAAATTGGAATTGATAGACCAGGATATGTTTTATTCGTGAACTCGGAAAATGTAATCACTTACAACCACAAAGGAATTCTGGATGACCAAGCCTTGATTCAAGAGAAGTGGGAAGAGGCTAATGCATGAGAAATCCGATTCTTTTAGCGAATGATGGCATATGAAGAATAAATCTTTCACATGTAGGAGCTGCAACTCAGAGAACACTAGTGCAGTGAAAATAAGATCTGCATGGGGACCAATTGGAAGGATTGTCGAATATCCAGGTCTCGGTCATGAAGTTACATGTCATGAATGTGGACACAAGGAAATCAATAAAGAGGGATCACCATCTCTGCAACAAATTAAGGCAAGAACTTGGACTATAGCAATTGTTTCTTTAATCCCTGTCTAGTCTATGTGTTGTTCTTATTATGAACAAATTTAGAAGCCGCTACCGTATTAGATTAGATCTTCACGGAAATGTTTCAATCCTTTTCTAATTCAGCAGTTAGAATCATATCGTTATTCTCGTTTCTTAATTGGACGATGAAAGCTGCAAGTGCTGCTATTACTATTAATAGAACGATTATGATGAGAGTACCACCAGTTATGGCGCCTGATTCATCACCTTGCCCATCTACTAACATCTTGTCAGAATCCATCATCATGATATCGATTGCTACAAGTGGTGTTGATAGAGGAGCAGAACATTCGGCATTGTTGCAGGTAATTCCTCTTACCGATAGAGTGTGGTTACCCTCTATTTCTATTCCTGGAAGGTGCTCAAGTTGATGGTAGATTGTGACATCATCGAGTGTGAAACTCTCTTCTCCCATCTCATAACTGTGCAAATTAGCCCAGTCATCTCTTAGATGGTTACTTCTCCATTGGATTGTATCAACTCCAGAGGATAAATCGAATTCAATTGAATCACCAGGCATTAGGTGGATTCTATCATCGTCTCCCATTGGTGTTTCGATATTTATTGTCTTGTTCGAATCCCACTCATATGACTTCTCAGCTGCTTCTTGAAGGGCAACATCAGCATTAACGTGACCGTGCCCATAGACGTTATTCTGCCTATTCTTAGGAATTAAATCATCAGCACATGGCTCGTTAGCAAACATGTAATGACAGACTCTGTATGTTGCTGTTTCTTGCATTATGTTTCTGATATCAAACGGTGACAAATCTGGGTTTGCCTGGTACATCAAAGCTGCAACTCCCGCCGCACCAGGGGTTGCCATACTAGTGCCGCTGAATCCAACATAGCCATCTCCTGAGTTTGCCTCAGCAGACATTACATCTGAGCCAACAAATGCAATGTTCGGCTTAATTCTACCTTCTTCTGTTGGTCCTTGGGAAGAGTAAACGGCAATGCTGGTATCTTTGTCGAGAGCACCAACTGTAATTACATCTTCAGCAGAACCAGGAGTACCGATTTGCGAGCTAACACCGTTATTTCCTGCTGCGATAAACATGGCAACACCTGCCCTTACCATTTCGTTAGCATAGCGATTTACACTGTCTTCCTCAGATGAGGTCCATTCTATGGCACCAGGACCACCTAAAGACATAGAAGCAGCACGAATATTGAATTCATATCTGTGATCTACTGTCCATTGCATACCAGCCATAACTGTGGCAAATGAACCTGAACCACCTGCGTCCAGAACCTTTACACCGACTAAGTTGGCTTGTGGAGCCATTCCGGGATGCTCATAGGTTGGAGCACCTGTACCAGCTGTAGTACCTGCGCAATGAGTGCCGTGACCTTGGTCATCATATGGGAAAATTTCAGTACCATTTGTTAGAGATGGATTGTTAACTGCGTCATAAAATCCGATAATTTTAGGATCATATGTTGTTGGATCATCGTCCTGGTCATCAAGACTGGAGTGATTTCCATCAATTCCAGTGTCGATGATAGCAACTGTAACTCCTGAACCATCGTAACCGGTGTTCTGCTGTGCTACATCGACAGCGTGGACAACCGCAGCATCTCCGTTGAGTGCTTCTAGGATACCATCAAGCTCAATCATGATGACACCCGGTAATTCAAGTGTTTCAAGAATCAAGTTGTGTGGAACTCTGCCTGCAATTGCATCAATTCTATGCAGAGTAACCTGGTGTTCGAAGTCAACATTTTGTTCAAGAATTCTTACGTCATTTTCAGTGACATCTCTTGAATAATCAACGATTACTGGAAGAGTTCCTTCTTCATCCAAAAATAGAGGATGGTCATGGAATTTCTCTACCATATCACCTATATTGTTACCATTGCGGTCCACAGTGGTATCAATCCACCAGCCCTCATCTTCAGAGGGTTCAGAATTTACTGGCGTTGCAGCCGCAATGACCGGCATGATAAGCAAAGATAGAGCGAAAAATGCTAGGGTTCTCTTTAGTTGCATGGTTATGACCTAGCATGTCCAAGATTACGCATGGTTTGAATGCATCGGATTATGGTTCAATGTGGTTCCAACCAACGGGTTTTGTTTTGAACCCATATTGCTAATTAACGGCTAAAATTTTATTACATATTCATCGTTGATGAAATCGATTTAGATGCCAGCGCCAAGAAGAACACCTATTCGTGCTCCTAACCAGCAAGTTGCCTCAGAGGTTATCGGAATGACTGGTGGCATAACCGCACCGCTCAATAATAACCCCATCAACATTCAATTACCAGCATCTCAAAGGGCAGATTCAGACGTTGCTCTCGAGAAATTTGCGATGCTGATTATGTATATTGTAGCACTAATAGCAATTTGGGGAGGTATATTCACTATAGGTTTTGCAAATGCAGACACTGAATCTTATCTCCTACTGTTCGTAGGTGGTTTCGTATCCTGTGCGATGGCAGTCGGCATGGTTGAAATGCAGGCTAGAAAGCAAGGAATGAATCTTCAAGAATCACAAAACTACATGCTGGGTTTAGGATTTTTCTTCGCTGCCATTGGTATAATTTGGGGGGCAAGATACTTCGTTGATATTTCTTCAGGACTAGGCATTGATGCATTTGTAGTCTCAAATGGTAATGGGGGACTAGTACCTTCTGTCAACGCAATTTATCTTCAATCAGGAGCATTAGCACTTGTAGTTCTTGCTGAGTATTTACTGCTAAAACGCTACGAAGGGCAAACTGGATTTGCCTGGGGAGTTACAGCATTAACGCCTCTAGCATTACTTTTGGGAGGATCAACAAATTGGATGAACTGGTCAGAAAATGTTGTCTCGTACGAGATTGGAATCAGTATTGTCTTCTTGTCATTCATTTCTATGGAGGTCGCGTTTCGAAGTAATCGTTCTAGATATTTCATAGCGATGGCAATCATATCGGGAATTATTCCATTTTTCTATGAGGCAAATAATGGACCATTTGATGGAGGGGCATTGTCGCTGCTAATTTTTATCATCGCAATTCAGGGTTGGTATGCCGAAAAAGAAATGATAAATTTTGAATTAATGCAAAAAGCATCTGCTGGATTAGTTTCAATAGTATTTGCTGCCATGTTGTTTTCCAATTTAAACGAATTTGAGTTAATATTAGGCCCAATAAGAACTTCAGAATTGACTGGCCTTGCCTCAAGCATAACCCTCCCAATTGGCTTGTGGATTGCCCTGCTGATTTCCTACTTCCCAGCAGTTCTGAAGCAGAGAGTTCCTGCAATGCCGATAGGATTAGCACTCGCTTTGGGAATACTTCCCTTTGAAGGATCATGGATTGCATGGATAATCACTGTAATGATAATTCAATACATGATTTTCATCAACAAGGATGCAAGAAAATGGGTTATCGATTTCACCTTGGCAGCACTCGCCATTTCCTTCATATTAACCGATGTTAGAGCGGTTACAATTGACATTACCTACGCAGATATGTTTGCCCTAGATTATATGGAGATTATACTGCCAATTGTACTTGTAATCACAGCCTCATTGGCAAGTTATGCAAAGAAATCTTCTGCATGGACTGACATTTTGATGATGGTTTGTGTTGGTCTTTCAAGAGGGGTTATCAACTCATCATCAACAATATTGCCTTGGATATTTTCAGCCTATCTCATAGGATTAGCAGTTTTCAAAATGAATAAGGCTTCCATGCAGGATATCGATTCTAGAAAAGACGGCACTCTATACACTGCCCTTGCTTTAGTTGTAACGATAATACTGGCTCTAAATGGATCTCTGTCAGCCGAGGCATTCAATATCAAGTTTGGATATGAAGTGTTAGTAATTGGTTTAATTCTCTATGCGGTCTTTAAAAGAACTAGAGAGGTTGAGTTAGACTTTGGAATGATGTTCGGTTGGTTAACTGATGCGATGAACTCAAACTCGGGCAAAGTATGGAACCCAGACGTCAATGCATGGGTTATTTCCGAAGAAGAAGAAAAGAGCGACCTTTCGAGATATGCCTGGAATAAACTAGCGAAGATAACTATTCTTGGTCCTTTGCTTGTAATCGTGGGGTCAATAATTTCTTTAGACGCAGAAATAGGAATCGAAAGTTACCTGGGCGTCGCGCTATTTTGTATTCCTGTAGCAATTCTGGCTTTTGAGGTTCTCTCTCAGAAAGAGCAGGATGCTTCGACCCGTTTCACTGCAT
>CAXAGT010000048.1:0-11119 GCA_963968885.1 uncultured Candidatus Poseidoniales archaeon
ATTGCCTCTTTACCTTCTTGTATTGGCATACCGGGCATGTGTATAGTGCCTTTTTCTTAGCCATCAACTTGCCAGAATTTCTTCTGACGCTGACACCATATCTTGCACCAAACTTAGCCGTAGCACCTGCTTTTTGGGTTCTCTTTGCCATTAGTTCTCCTCCTTAGAAGCAACGAGTTCTCGAAGTTCGGTACAGTGTGTCTGCGCCTCATTCAGAATCTCAGCGAATTCGCTCGGAGAGAAGACTCCTTTTAACCCCTTTTGTAGGGAGTGGAGGTGTCCTTCGTCTCCTAGAGTAATGTGGATTCTTTCTGCTCCACCAATTTCTTCTTGCTCATTTGCATCATAAACAAATCTTCCTCCGACTCTGGTGAATGAAGCAATAATTGGACAGCCATTAACAGGGAGAGGATGATCTTCTCCAACATCAAACTTTTCTGCAGGCACAGTAGTCGTTCTCAAAGCCGCAATTGCAGCTAATCCAGCAGCATCAAATATGTTCCCACGATCACTCAAGACATGAATATCGATCATTACGCCCCAAACTTTCTCTCCTGGGACTATGCATAGGGATGCCATATCGATGCATCCTGATTCTCTAATTCCTCTGTCAACAACTCTGCCAAGTTCGATTGATTGCGGGCTAGGAGGTCCAGGTTCATACTTTCTTCCTGCTACTGGTCTTAGTTCAGCCCCACACATCAATGATCCTTCAGCAGGTCTGTCCGGCCATGGGGTCCTCATCTCGAACTTTACACCAGCATATACGATGGTTTCTCCCCAAGTTACCTTGGCTGAACCTTCTGCATTATACAAACAATCAACTTCAAGACTGACATTTTGCCTTTCAAAACGTCCTCTGCCGTCTATTCTCATGTCTTTGCTAGCCAGTTCAGCGAGTTCTTGTTTCAACAAATTTGGAACATTTGTCATCATTGGTCACCCCCGTCGAATCTTGCTTTGAGTGCTCTGACCATTTCCTCATGGATTTCAGCGGCTGCTTTGTAGTTGTATTCTGTTGCTAGGTTAAATTCCTCAACGCTTAAGTCTCCGTCCATTTGTAAAAATGCCATCTCTCCAGTGTTCGGAAGAATTCCCATTGGTAAATCTGCTTGACCATAATTGTCCTCTGCTTTATCCAAATCTAGAACAACGGTATCTTCGATTTTTCCAGAAGCAATTCCAACAACCATATCTCTCATTGGAATTCCAGCATCAGCAAGAGCAACAGATGCTGCGGTAATACCAACACACCTTGTACCTGCTTCAGCGCTTAGAATTTCAATCTCTACTCTTATCTTAGAGCGAGGGAATCTTTCCAAAAGGACGACAGATTCCAATGCTTCTGCTGTTACTTTTGAGATCTCTCTGCTTCTTCTGTTGAATCCAGGTCTAATTCTATCGGATGTTGAGAAAGGAGCCATGTTGTATCTTACATCAATAACAGCCCTATCCTGCTTTTGTATCTTTCTTGGATGAGCTTCCATTGGTCCATAAACTGCAGCAACTGCAACGTTTAATCCATGTTTAACCCATGCAGAACCGTCTGCAGCAGGAAGAATTCCTGCTTTAATTTCGACTGGTCTCATTTCATCTACTCTTCTTCCATCTAATCTCAGTCCATCTTCACGAAGAAGCTGTACATCACCGTATCCTCCCATTAATTATCACCTCGAATATTATTTACAAAATCTTTCAATTCGGAATAGAAATTTGCCTTGTGGCAGTTGTTATTTGCATAGTTTGCAATCGCTCTAAGAGCTGAAACACCCTCTGGCTCTGCATCGGTCCATGCTCTACCGTTATCTGCTAAGATAACCCTAGCATCACATGCTTCTTTTATCTGGGAAAGCATTTCATTGCCTTCACCTCTCAAGTCATCAATTGCATTGACACTGAATGGTACAATAGCGCCTTGACCAAGTTTCCTCAAACCAACACCCTTCATTGTTGCGACTACATTGTGAGACTCATCAACTTCCTGTACTCTCGCCATCATGACATCTCCAACGTCAGCATGTTCTTTGGTAGCACCGTATTCTACTTTCCAAGGTGCTAATGACATTGGTAACAATGCTTGAAATGGACCATTAATATCTAGGAACCATAGGTTTGCTCTTGCCTCCACTGCGATGCTAATGACCAAGTCACCCGATCTTGGGGAATAAGTTGCATTCAATGGCGAAACTGAAATTGTGTTATTTACTTCTTTAACATAACCAGTTTTTGTTGATATTATATTGCTATTTTCGATGATGGCTCCACTGCCTACGCTGTATCCGGATGCGGTTCCAATAACCGCGCCCGGAGTCACTAGGCGCGGCTCGGCGCCTGTTGATACTCCTGACATTCTTTTCTCTCCAAACTGGCCGACCTACCAAGTGTTCATAAAACCTGCACTTGCTGAATGTCGTATATATTATCAAGATTCACAAATCTCGAACTTCTGCTTCGTTTGAAACTTTCATTACCATGGAGATTAAATCGCCCTTTCTTCCAGCAGGCAATTCGGTTATACATACCCAAGAACCATCGGACAACCATTCTTCCTTTTTCTGATATTTCCTCAGTATTTGACTAGCCTTACCGTAGCCAGAACTTGGTATTTTGAAAGCCAATTGAATCATTTCGAATGATAGAGGAATGAGCGGTCTTAATTTATTCACAGCCTCCTCAATCTGCTTGTCGACTGGTTTGAAGGGGTCGACAGAGTACCTTGATTCTTCGAGGGCTAGTTCGATTCGGGTTCTTGGGTGAGGAGATTTTGACCTAGGATCTATTGCATCCGAATGTATTGCGTGGATAATCTTCTGGCGCATGATTTCTACTCTAGCCTTTCTTTGACTCGTTGTTAGTTGAATGCTACCCTTTTCAAAAACCACTTTTATTATTTCTTGAATGTCAATTGAACCAAAGACCTCCATCTTTAACTCGTCAGGTACTCTTTCACCACCTCTAGCATCGTGGAAAACTTCATCCATTGCAAGAAGATCATCAATTTGAACTGAGTTGTTGTCTGATTTCCATTTACCTACTAAATCTGGATCAACTAGTATCTCAAAACGTTTTCCAAATTTCTCAAGTCTAGCAAGAACTGCGTCGTCTAGACTGACCATTTTTCCACCAAGTTGGGGTTAAAATTCAATCTTCTAGAGGTTTCAGTCTGTCAATTTGCTTGTTGACCGTATCTCTGTCAAGGACTTGGAAACCTGATGAATCAACAACACAAACCTCTACAGCATCTCTGTTCAATTCCGCATCAGTTGCATCTCTAAGAGCCTCCAGACCTAATTTTATTGCAGCATTCAAAGTCATTCCTTTTTTCCACTTAGATTCGAAGAAGTCAATCACAGTGTTTCTGCCGCTGCCTATTGCTCCAGCATGATATGATTGGTATGCACCTGATGGATCTGTTTCATACAAGTGAATTCCGTTCTCATCTACTCCTCCAATCAATAGAGCTGTACCGAATGGTCTCGAACCACCATATTGGGTGAATGATTGCTTGAAATCACAAATTCTCTTGACTAGAACATCAATTGGTACCTTGTCAGCATATGTGATTCTGTTAACCTGTGCTTCAACTCTTGCTCTTGCAACTAATTGTCTTGCATCAGCAACAAGACCGGATGTAGCAATACCGATGTGGTTGTCAATCTTGAACATCTTTTCAATAGATTCAGGAATAATTAGTCTTGAAACTATTCTCTTGTCGCATACTAAAACTACGCCATCTTTGAATTTCAAACCAGCAGTCGTAGTTCCTCTTTTGACTGACTCTCTGGCGTATTCTACTTGGAATAATCTACCGTCTGGGCTGAATGTTGTGATTCCGTGGTCGTATCCTCTTCCGCTTGGTTGCATCTTTGCACCTCTGTTTTTCCTAATGCCGGAGACTTATCAAAATAGGGGTCTCAAAACCTGCCGACAAATGAGTGGGTACATCCACCCTCTTGAACCCTCTCACAGATTTCCATGCTTTTTGCCTAGGTATGATTCAAGCACAAGTAGTGGCTGGGGGTATTATGCGAGTTGCGATTCTATCATCTGGAGGGAAGGATTCCTCCAAAGTTTGGTGGGTTGCGCAATGTAAAGGATGGGATATTGTTGCCGTGGTTACTGTTAGGATAATTGGCAACGACTCATATATGTTTCAAATTCCGACCACTGAGCTAGTTGGATTGCAGGCAATTTCTGCTGGAGTTAATTGGTTACAAGTGGAGAGTTCAGGTGAACAAGAAGTCGAGATAGAGGACCTAAAGAAGGCTTTAGCAGAACTTGATATCGATGGGATTGTAGTAGGTGCAATAAGATCGGATTATCAAAAATCTAGATTAGAAAGAATGACAGAAGATTTGGGGATTAAAATTTGGACGCCAATATGGCATCAAAACCCAGAACAGCACATGAAGGAGTTAATTGATTTTGGATTTGAGGTCATGATAACAGGAGTTTCGTGTGAAGGTTTGGATGATTCTTGGCTTGGGAAGATCCTTTGTTCAGAATCTTACCAGGAACTTA
Organism: uncultured Candidatus Poseidoniales archaeon; assembly: GCA_963968885.1. Lineage (GTDB taxonomy): Archaea > Thermoplasmatota > Poseidoniia > Poseidoniales > Poseidoniaceae > MGIIa-L4. The sequence goes on from CAXAGT010000048.1 coordinate 4,522, forward strand.
GGATTTTATCAGAAAAGTACAGATTCAATGTAGATGGAGAAGGAGGAGAATATGAGACATTTGTCACTTATGCTCCGTTCATGAAGAATAAAATTGATTTGAATTATGAAAAAATATGGGATGGAGTTAGGGGACACCTTGAATTCAAGAAATAGCCTTCCTTGCTAATTCAACAGCCTCATCAACTATTTCTTGAGAAAATCCAATATGGTTCATAGGATCAAACATTGCAGTCAATTCTTCAGCAGAGAATGCAGCAGCAAGTTCAGGAGTCCTCAAACAAATATCAAGCAACTCTTGTTTCTTCTCTATCGCTTCGAAGGACGCTGTTCTTAATATTTCATGAGCCTCATCTCTTGGAATTCCGTGGTCAACGATTTCTATCATTACTTTTTCAGCCATTACAAGACCTCTTTGTGATTTGATATTCTCCATGCATCTCTCAGCGTCAACCCACATGTTAGTGAGTACCTGCTTTGTTTTTGCAAGTACGTCTTCACAAAGTGCTGAAGCGTGACTTAGAGTGAATCTCTCGGAGCTTGAATTAGCCAAATCTCTTTCATGCCAAAGTACTGCATTTTCGTGAGAAGGGGTGATAAAAGAACGTACAATCCTAGCCAGTCCAGATGCATTTTCAGATTTAATAGGATTCTTTTTGTGTGCCATTGTCGATGAACCAACCTGTTTCTTGACATCGAATCCTTCACCCGCTTCAGCAATCTCGCTTCTTTGTAAATTTCTTACCTCAGTGAGTATCTTTTCACATGTTGTTGCAGTATTACCTAACCAGTGGACATATTCTATGTACCTATCTCTACCAACAACTTGGGTAGTTGCTAATGGAACGCCAAGACCAAGATGTTCGAGAATTATCTTTTGCAATTGCCTAGCATTCTTTCCTTGTGCAGCTCCCGTACCAACAGCACCCAAAAATTTCCCTACTGCAATCCTTGGAGCAGCCTCATCTAATCTGACTAGGTGTCTTCTTAATTCATCTAACCAAACTGCTGCTTTCAATCCAAATGTGATTGGTACTGCTGCCTGTCCGTGTGTTCTTCCAAGCATCACAGTATCACGCTCTCGTTCTGCGACATCAGCACAAACCGAGATTAACTGTACCAGTTGTTTTCTAAGTAAAACAATCGAATCTCTTAGTTGCAAAGCGACTGCAGTATCAACTATATCGTTTGAAGTTGCACCTAAGTGAATACACCAGCCTGCTTCGCCAGCAGCCTCTGCCATAGCCTTGGTAAGAGCCATAATATCATGTCTAGTTTCAGCTTCAATTTCGCTTACTCGTTCCTTTGTCACAACTTTAGGATCTGAGATTTCAACTATCTTAGCATAGTCATCATCACTAACTCTACCAAGTTGATTGTGAGCAAAAATCAAGGCTCTCTCTACCTCTAATTGCCTTTGATGCCTACCGAGTTCAGACCAAATTTCTTTGAATTCTTGACAGCCGTATCTGTAGTCTAGTGGACAGAATGCCATATCCGGTGGCAGTAAAGGAACTCTTTGAACATTCTCATTTGAATGATTAAAATATTATTGTGACATCACAAAATTGCTAGTACAGCGCTAGTTATTCCAGCCACTACAAATAGCATAATCATCATGCCAACCGGCCCGTACTGATTTTTATCTGCAAAAGCAGTCCCCATCATTCCATCTCTTGAAACTGCTTCAGCAAAACTGCTAGCCTCTTCAAAGTCCGGCAACTCTCTGCGTGGTATCCTTTCACCCTCTCTTACGGTTCCTGCCATACCCCTGCGTAATGCTACAAGCAAAAAAGCCTTTACGAAATTTAATGTCAATGAACCGTAACTGTTTAGCACCTTAGACTAATCAGTTATTCCATGACAGGTGATTTCGATATCCCAACCCGAACACACCTCAGTGTAGAGGCATCATGTGGAGGTTCAAGTTTCGGCTTGACTTTAGCAAAAAAAACGCTATTAGAAGATGGAAGAGTTCTTTGGGTAAGCCCTGAGTTCCCCAATGAACAGAGGTTCTCCCAAATTTTTGCCGATGTCGATATTACTTCTTCTTCAAAATTTCATGCAGTAAATCTAGTTGGTAAATTGGATCAAACAGTTGATTCATTGATTAGATTATCAACTTCACTTCCAAATGTAAAATTGATTATTTTGGATGATTGGTGTGAAAAGCAGGGAAAGATTCCGTTAGATTCAATCAAGTCAATGCATAAACTTGCTCAAGGAATACCAGATGACTTAGTATTGCTCTTAATAACAAAACTGGGTACAAATGTCACAGGTGAGAATGAATTCAATATTAGAGGTGAGAAACAAATGAGAGAGGCAAATTTCGAAATTCTAAAATTGAATAAATCAAAGGATTCATCAAAAAGAATCCTAACAAATGGAGACAATGTAACTGAATTGCTAATCGAAGATTCAGGTTTCAAAAAAATAAACTAATCTTCCTCATTTTCTCCGAGTAATTCACCCATCATATCCAAAGCTTCGTCATCGGGTTCATCGAATTGTTCAGGGTTCTTTGCACCGCCTTCTAGGATATCAGAACCAGCGATTGCAGGTTCATCAGATGTAAGGGAATTTGTTCGATTTTGTTGAGCCTTCCTGTAGATAAATATCAGCAGACCCAATAGAATTAGAGATAGTATTACTCTGAATATCATTTGTGTACGCTCGTAGTCTTCCATGCCACGACCATTAGCAGGAAGAATATGTTTCTTTCTAAATTACTGTTCCCATTCAACTGGTTTTGCTAAATGTCTTCTAGAGTCTAGCGGAGGTTGACTCCAACTGCCTTCAATCTCCATTGTGCTCGAATATTCCCACGAAGCTTTGAACCTCTCACCACAACTAGGGCACCTTACACCCTGGTCTTTGCCCATTGACTTAGTTCTAACATTACAGTCCGTGCAAAGTGGACGTTTCTTAGTCCTTGGGACAGCTTTTGTGATCATTAATTTCTCAAGATGCAATGTTTGGCTATCCTTCCAAAGACCCTTTGCAGATAATTGATCTCCTTTTCTCAATGATTGTGCTAGGTTTTTTACATCCCCAGAACTTCTGAAAGCCATCCAAGTTTTACCATTTACAATCAGAGCAACGTGCCCATTTTTCAATATATTTACTTCTTTTAATGTGCCATTATTTAACCCAGTAATGTGATCATCAGAGCATTGATTAGTTACGAATGTTGTGAAAGAACCTACCTGTTCGCAATCTTCTGCAGCAATCATCTTCTCAGCAGCTATTTCAGAAGTTTTTCCATCCCTTGCTCGAATGCCAAATAGAACTGGGCAAGGTCCTCTTGGAGCAATTAATCCTTTCCCGTTAGAAGGATCTCTAGACCAAAATGTACCCTCGATTGAATCGATTTTTGCAAGAGTATCAGTACAGATTTTCCTTTGCGTTCCTATGTTTGATTCTATTCGATAAGCAATAGTTTCGTAGGTCACGAATGCCATAGGCCATGCACAAGCTGCAGCTGCACCAATCAAACCATGGCCGCCTCTTGAGAATACGGCTTTAGGAAGACGATTTGCTTTGACTTCTCTCCTAACACAAGAATAGTAAAATTTCCTGTCCGGTTGCTTATCAAACCATACTAAACCTGGGTCACTGGGATATTGCTCTCTTGTATTGTGTTCAGACTCAGCTACAACGCCTACATAATGTCTCAATTTTTCCTCCCATAGTTCATCTAAGAATTGGAGCCAATCACCTTCTGCGCCCTCATCAATTGCGATCTGAGCACAAACTGCTGCATTGCCCCTAGTTCTTCTTTGCGCAAATGGATAGAGCCTTACAAGACGAGGCAATCCAATCAGTTTTGCATAATCAGGTAATTGATTGAGTATTTTTGAGAAAAGATGAGTTGTACATCCACCCATTAAGGAGTCAGTGTCATCGAGCCCTAAGAATCCCATCACATCACAAACCTATACGGGGTTGAATTCAATCCCATCCTTTCCTGTTATTATATCTTCAACAACCTCAGCGATCCCTATTCGATTATTTGTTTTGAATAGCCTAGCTCCAAAAGCCCATCCTGCACCAAGATCACTTTTCCTATCACCTACCATAACATCAAGCGAGTTTGTTGATTTAGGTTTTACATCTGACCACCAGTTAACCCTAGATAGTTCATCATTGACGACATAAGTCTGAATCAAGTCTTCAAACGATTCCTTTGAACCTCTAATTAAATCATCACCTAATCTAAGCATTCCAGGAGATGGTTTTCGACAGTTACATCCCTGATTTGGATGGTGAATACAAGTTAGGATTAATCTAATCTTACTGATTTCTAATAATTTTGAGTGAATTATATCTAAATCAGTTTTTGACATATATCCTCTACTAACTTGAGATTGATTAGTCACTACACACACTGCATAACCCTCATCTACCAAACGTTCTATAGATTCTAGTGCACCCTCAAAAATATCTAATTCATCCAACGACTTTACGTAATTTGGTAGACCTTTGTTGATGACACCGTCACGATCTAAATATGCGATGGCTCCATTCCAATTCATTGGTAATGAATTAACTGAGCCCCAATGCGCAATGGCTTCGTGTTGAGGCATAAATAGTGCTGTTGGGCTACACCTTTAGAGGTAAGGATTGAATAATAACTTCAATCTGCATAGTTTTGATGATATTCCCTGAGGAGTGGGCAACTTTGGTTGGAGCCACTGGTCTGTTACTCCTCGGAATTAGTTGGGGCATGAAAAAAAGAACAATTTCAAAGCATTTTGCATCCTGTGGATGGATTCTTACAGGCTTGTTCTTTTTTGATGATGCGCAATATTACATCGAATATAATGACCCTGTTTTAACTACCATGACATCCCTTGCTTTGCCTATTTCTATTGGTTTTGCATATTGGGAATTTAAAGCCCAAGACGACAAGATTTCAACACTAATATGGTTCAGAGGAGCTATGGCTTTTGCTGGGATTCCATATCTTGCTGTGGCACATATCCCGTACATCTCTGTAGCAGGAATTGAGTTTGTTGCATCTCACACAGCATGGATGCTTACTTTTTCAGGTATCGATGCTGTAACGCTTGGAGATACGGTAATCAACACACCAACTGGACCTGTTTTGTGGGAAAATTACGAAGGAAGTAAGTGGTTTTGGGCCAATCCATATGGCGAATACCCAATTCAAACAAGAATGATGTGGTCCGACGGTAGTTACACTGGAATAAATATCGTTTTAGCATGTACTGCTCTACAATCAATGATAGTATTTATCGGAGCAATCAGTGTGCTAAATATTGATGCTAAAAGAAAGATTAGGGCATTAATGCTAACAGTCCCAACAATTCATATCCTCAATGTTTTCAGAAATGCTGGAATAATTTACCTGTATGATACATTTCCAAATTGGCAATGGATGGGGATAAGAATGTTTGAATTCGCTCACACATATGCGGCTAGAGTTGTATCTCTTTTTGCAATGTTTTTGATGGCTACGATTATGTTTCAGATGCTTCCTGAATTTCACAAACATGTACTAAATTTGTTGGAACCTATCGCAAAGGCTAGAAAGTTGAAGCAATCCTAACTCTTGATAATAAATACAAGATAAGATGCTTACTCTAATTCTCCCAGTTTCCATTGTTTGACCTATACCAAACCTTACCTTGATACTCAATCATTTCCCTTCCATCTGATTGTATTATACCCATTAGGTCGGGACTTGGAGCAGAGTTTGAATCACTATTGAATAAATCACCTAAATCGTTTGAATAATCAGTTGTAGCAGACATGAAATAATCCGAAGATTGTTTGTCTTGAGCAATAACTTGTTCTTGGTAATTCATTGAATCAATTTGATTCCTATCAGCAACTTCAGGATTTGCAGCAGACCCGATATTTCCTTCGCTTGGAGATTCAATGCTATCTTGGCTTGAAGAAAATGAATCTTCTGCTTGATTCAATCCCAACATTTGTTCATCAAAAGATTGTTTTTGAGAACTCCAGTCTTCTTGATCATTCCCTCCTCTTGCGATTATTACAACAGCTCCAATTAGCAGAATAAAGACTCCAGCCCCAACAAGCCAAAGGATGTCATTGCTGATTGAGGGAGTTAAGTCTGCATTATCTCCAACACCGTCTCCATCTGTGTCGATTGTTTCAGTGGGGTCATCAGGGAAAGCATCCTTGTCATCTTCAACACCATCACCATCTGAATCATATGCGTTGAATGTGGTTTCACAAGCTAGTGTTTCTCTCTCCATCTCTGCAAAATCAATTTCTTGGTCATCATTCCTATCAATTTCTTCGAAATCAAACTGATTTAACCATTCATGATTTTTCATAGCCTCAAAAGATACAGATTTTCCATCTGTTGACATTTCCGACCAAACTATTTCTAACTCATTTTCACATGTGCAAAATGCATTTAATGCTTCATTAAACTGTAATTTTTCGTCTAAGTTTATGTCGAATTCAGAAAAGTCATCATTATCACCTAATCCAGACCTCTCAAATTCGAATTCAGAAATAGTACCGTCTCCATCCAAATCAAATTCGAGATATTCTATTTCTAAAAACTGCCTGCATGTGATAGATATCTGTTCATCAGG
>CAXAGT010000049.1:0-10136 GCA_963968885.1 uncultured Candidatus Poseidoniales archaeon
GCAAAACCATGCAGCAATATTGCCAAAGGTGCTCCTTGCTCTATCTCATCTGGGATTGCTGCATAAATTGAGAAATCGATATCACCTTCATAATTTCCAATGATTTCCTCAACCTCCTGCGGCATTGGATATGGATGTTGTGTGGTGGTGTAGGAATATTCGCCACCCATGGCTAACTCATACTCTGGTGGAGAAGGTGATAAACCAATGAATGCAGGCACTGCTGGAGAAATCAAAACTATTGAGATGATCAAAAATCCAAGATTGTAAACGGTGTGGAAATTCAGCTCTTTTAGTGAAAACTTTAGCTTATCGAAATCGACTATAATGATTACTGCCAACAATAAACAAATTCCATAAAATGCGGGCAAGAGGATGAAGACTCCCCTTAGATATGCCAAATTGAGAAGTGTGAAAATTACAGCCATTGAAGTTCCATAACCAAGTAATATGAAGGGCAGAGATCTGAATGTATCCTTATCTCTCTGCTTCATGTTAGAAAAAAAATCATCAAGTAAATTCTTCTTAATGATTACAAATTTTGTCCCAGCAACTAATAGCACAACCAAGAAACATATGGAAAAAAACAACGACATATTTTCCCTTAACGTGAGCGAAAAATTGAGAGAACCAACAGCTGCAGGCCAAATTGCATCGACGATGTTCCTTCCACTGAAAAGCAGCACAATTGGCTCAAACATTACTATGAACAAACCTGCCACATATGTGACAATAGACTTCCAATTGGACTCCACTAACCGATAACAATTCGGTTTCAAATATTACATCTTGCATGCTAGAGCAATACTAAACGCTGTGCTATTGGGTTTGATTTTTGAGAGAATTTTTGATAGATTTGGGCTCTATTTTGATTCCTACTGCATGATATCGTGGATACTTTGTTTTCATTGTTGCAAAACTAAATCCCTTCGGCATCTTTGATTGCAACTTTGAGCCACTTAGCAGTTTATCTTCTTTTTTTGTTATCATGATAACTTCGAGGTATTGCTCAAGAAATTCCCTCAAATGATGGCCACATTCCTTCCCAATATCCTGTCTAATTTTCATACACTCTTGAAAGATCACCTCAAGAGGGATTACATGGTCGCCAACAAGGTTTGGGTTGCCTTTTTCATCCCTTAATTTCCAAGCCTCTTCAGAGTACTTGAAAACGAGTTGAGTCCTTTTTTCTCGCTTGTAGGTTTGGTTGTTATTTGCACAAAAATCTGTAATCCCTCTCATGAAGTACTTGATTAGATGTTTGGTGTACTTCAAATCTTCAATCTCTCCGTTTTCAAAAATGGAGAGGACGGTTTTCATGTGCGCATTGCGCTTTTCACCATAGTCGAGATCGGCTGAAGCCTTTCTGCGGACTTTAACCAGTCTACCACTCTCACAATTCACTGATTGCATCTGCGTGCCTATTCAAGATATTTCGCAGCTTAACCTTCATTGAAGGCGTCAACAGATCATTGTCAGTGGTCCACTCAACGTGGTCTAGAATCAATGCGTCAGGAATTTCGTATCCCTTCCATGCTGGTGCTGAAATCGCTGTTTCCTTGAGGTGTGCAAGTAGTGTAGATGCAACTTCTTTGTTGTTACACAACTCTTCATTATCACCAGGTGCAGAAATTCCTTTTGCAGCCATAAGTTCACGAACACCAGCAATATTTGGGTGAACGATTAGGAAAGTCTTCTTTCTGTTTCCACCATCTAGGACTGCTTGTTCAACAAGAGGAGATAGTTTCAAATTCTCTTCAAGTGGTGCTGGAGCAACGTATTTTCCGTTCTCTAACTTGAATTGTGACTTTACTCTTCCAGTAATTGAGATGTATCCATCTACTAATTTACCAAGATCTCCAGTTCTGAAAGCCCCATCTTCCATGATGACTTCTGCAGTCTTTTCTGGAAGATTCCAGTAACCCTGCATGATATTTGGTCCAGCAACAACGATCTCTCCCTCATCAGGTCTGTCTGGGTCATCCCAAGCAGACGTATCGATAGTTACGGTTACACCATTTGCAGGCATACCAACCGTGTTCAATCTTGACTTACCATAGCCCATCCATCCGTTTGCACTCACTAGTGGAGATGTCTCAGTTAGACCATATCCTTCGAAACAGGAAATTCCAACCATCTGAATGAAATCAGCAACGTCTGGAGAAAGAGCTGCAGAACCTGAGATTGCGAATCTTAGTTCACCACCGAATCTGGCTCTTACTTTTGCCCAAACAAGCTTGTCGAACAATTTGTCAAGCATTCCACTTGGAGCAACAGCGTCACATTGGACATTTGCCTTATCGATTCTCTTTCTTGCATGCTTTCTTGCTTGCTTTGCCATGAATCTCTTAACTCCAGAAGATGCTAATTGTGCATTTACTCTATCATAGAACTTATTCCAAACTCTTGGAACTGCAATCAGTACTGCTGGCTTAATTTCCATCATTTCATCTGCAAGTTTAGTAATGTCAGATACCAAGTTGATGTGTACACCACTTCTAATCATCCAGTTTAGGTCAAAGGTTGCTCCGAAGGAGTGAGCCCATGGAAGGAAAGCCGCTGTCTTGTCACCGATGTAAATTGGGAAAACTGCTTGAACACAAAGAATGTTAGAAAGTGTGTTCCAATTAGTTAGCATTACACCCTTAGGGTTTCCAGTGGTACCGGATGTGTAGATCAAAGTGTTCAGAGCAAATGGGTCATCAGCAACAACTAATTCAGTTTCTGATGCTCTACCTGCAGCAATGAAATCGCTCCATGATACTACTTCAATTCCCTCAGGTGGCAACTTATTAGCAGGCTCGTCGCCTAGAAGAATAACACCATTCTTTGGCCAGTTGCTTGCATCATCGCCGTGATTGTCAACAAGTTTGTCAAGGCATTCACTATTTGCAATTGCAACAATTGAAGGTGTTGAATCATTCAAAATGTAAGACCACTCTGATCCGTGTTGGTGGGTATACATTGCAGTGTAAGCAGCTCCGAAAGCATTTCCAGCATATGATAGTGCACCCCACTCAACTGAGTTGTCAAGGATAATTGCAATTCTATCTCCTGCTACTACTCCTCTGTCCATCAATGCTACAGCAGCAGCGTCAACTAAGGAAGAAAATTCATCATAAGTTACGTGAACTCTGGAAGCTCCAGGGGCTGGAATGTATCCAAATGCATTGGTTGCTCCGAACCTCTCTACACTTGTTTTCATCATTTGGTAAAGGGTTCTGGGGTCGTCACCTTCTGGCTTTTCCCATTGTCTAGTTTCACTCTGTTTTGGCCATGCCATGACTTGGTCTTGCATGATTCTATCAGCGCTATTCAATAAATAAAATAAACCCCGATTTTAGATGAAGCAATCAGTATATGTTTCAGTCAAATGCGGTAAAAGCAGAAAAGACCTTTGCTCTACGAATTGGTTTTGCAGAGATGTTCATTTTAGCATCCTTAGCGATATTTTTACAGCAGACAAATCCTACCAGTAATCCAAGTCCTATGCCCGAAAATAATGCTACACTGAAGGACAATCCTAGGAAGAAGAAGTTGAGCAATCCTATGCATCCTCCGGTTGCACAAGCAACTAACACAGAAATGATTCTTGTGTTATTATTTGCCAGGAAGGAGAAAAAATCCATTTGGGCTCACCATTCTAATTTGAAATGTTATTTATTTTGCTGGGTTTATAAACAATGTCCCTTTATTATCACTTTTAAGATTCAAAAGCACAGTTTCCTCCAGTTTCCGACCCTCTGAAAGTGTTTTTCGGACGTAATCTGTAATTTCTTTGTTCCTTGAATTCACTTCGTTTGTTTTCTTAGCTAAATTTCTCATAGGCATCATCATCCTATGATTGCCTTCGAAATGATCCTTATTCTCATTCAAGAAGTTCCAATACATCTCTGAGATCGGACAGCTTTTCTTGAAATGTAAGTCACAATCTGTGCAATAATCACCCATTTTCTTGATGTAAGGCGTGCCACAAACATATGGCTTAGTCGTCATTACCTCTCCAACTGAATAAGTTCCCATTGCTAGAACATTTGGCTCAACTACCCAATCATAAGCATCGGTGAACATAGCCCAGAACCAATCGGTTATTTCTCTAGAATTCACTCCCAATAGAGTAGCAATATTTGCTAAAACCATGAGTCTAGGGACGTGATGAGTGTATCCTGTTTCATGTACTTGCTTGATGGCAGAATCTAGGCACAACATTCCGGTTTCCCCGCCCCAGAAGGCTTGAGGAAGAGGGTAATCAGCAGCAAGAATATTAGGGCTTGGTTTTGCTTCAGCCCACTCCAAATTTTCATTCCAACCAGCAGCAGGCCTTGCTTGTATCTCATTTTGCAGGGCCAGGTCCTCAAATCCATTTGTTAGATTATGAACATGGCGAACAAACTCTCTCCAACCGATTATTTGGCGAATGAAGCCTTCTTTTGAATTCAGCCGGATATCCAAATCAAGGGCTTCGTCTAAAATCTGTTTAGGCATTAGCCTGTGCATATTCATTAGCGATGAAATCGTTGTGTGAAATAAGGTTAGATGCTCTGAAGTCATCGCATCTTCGTAAGGTCCAAAATATTCCATAACCTCTTGTTTTGCCCATTCCCATAATCTTGTAGCATCCTTTCCAGTTGAAGGTAAATTACTCTCATCGATTAGACCAGGATGATGAGAAAATTCTTTGTTCACCATCTCAATTACTTCACGCGTTATATCGTTAATTTCGAAGCAAATTGGTTTTGGAAGAGAGACTGCTCTATCCCAAGTCAAGCGATTCTCAGCATCTAGAGACCATTTTCCACCTAGCGGTTTTCCGTCATCAGTAAGTAAAATTCCATGATTTTTACGAATTTTCTGGTAGTAACGATCCATTCTCCAAGGTGGTGAATCACCTACTGCATCTACGAATTCTTCTTGTGTTGTAAGCCATCCTTTGTGCTCAATAAAGTGGATTAAACCGTGGTCTGTCAAATTCATCAAGTCATTTTTCAGCATCAATTCTGCGGGCATAGTTGCAGTGATGAGCCCCTTTTGTTCTGCAACTTGCATCAGCGTAGAGCTGTAGTCAGTTTCGCTTTGTAAGTAGATTATGGGGTGCCCGAGTTCTTGCATCTCTAGGGCGAAATTTCTCATGTTTGAAAGAAGCAAAACCAGTTTCTGTTTGTGGTATGGAATCTGCTCAGGCTTCCACTTGGTTTCAACAAAGATCAAACCCAAATCATTCGGAGTTTCATAGTCAGGAAGCAGGTGAGAGTTGAGTTGGTCATAAGCTACAAAATGCCATTCCTTGGGTTCATCGAACGTTTTTACTAAACGATTCGAGAACTCACTCATAATACAGAATATCTCTGTACTGCTTATCAATAGTTGTCTCAAAGGTTAGCAAAGGCATTCTAGGTTAAGTCGGTTGAAATCAAGAAAAATTTGCAGAAGTTCCAAATCTATTCTGAATCAGTATGTTGCTTCAGCAGAAAGGATTGCGACAATAAAAATTGCATAAATAACGATGAATATCGAGTAAAGGATGATGCTGATTATCGACACAATTCTTGCGGTATTTGCATTCGACTGGTCAGGATGTCCTGGATATTGAGAAGTTATTTTCAGTGCTCCAGTTGCAATTATTAGTGCAGGTATAGAGAGACAAATACCGCCGAATACCAAACTCACACAAGCCAAAATCAAAGCCAATACGGCATTTGTAGTCGGGAAACCTTGCATATTTTGCATTGGCTGCATAGGAATCACTTGTCCTTGAATTTGGGGTTGAGCAGTCTGTTGCATGGGAACTGCTTGAGGCTGAATTTGTGGTTGAGCAGCTTGCTGCATAGGAACTGCTTGAGGCTGAATTTGAGGTTGTGCTTGTGGTTGTTGTGCTGGTTGCATCGGTGAAACTTTGGCTATGCAGTAAATAAAAGTTCAGCCGATAGAGAAAAAATCCCCTCAGTTAAATCGACACCATGATGAAGTAAGAGCCATGCGATGCGGTTTGGGGATAGTCATGGTCAGGCAACTCATAACCGTTGAAGGGGTAGAGCGCTCATTTGGACCTGTAGATGTTTTGAAAAATATCGACCTTATTGTCAATGATGGTGACCGAATAGGAATTGTAGGTCACAATGGAGCAGGTAAAACCACTCTGCTCAACACAATTTCTGAACAAGAACAAGATGTTGGAGATATCGAATTCGCACCTGGACTTCGCATTGCTTATCTTACCCAGATAAGGGACCAAGAGAGCGATAAGACAATCGAAGAAGAACTGTCAAGAAAGGGAAGACAATTCCAAGAATTGGAAGAGGAAATCGCTAGCATAGAAGCACAGATGGTTGACCCTTCGTTCTACGAAGGTGATTGGGAGCCAGTAATGGAAAGATACACCGAACTTCAACAAACATTAGCCTCTTCAGGAGGTGGAAATGTTGCTGGAATCGCAAAAGGAATTCTAACTCAATTAGGACTAGATCAGCACCCCATGGACATGAAAGTTTCAGCCCTATCTGGAGGAGAGCAGGCAAAGTTAGCACTGGCAAGGCAATTAGTTGGAATGGGCGGAGTTGACGTTATATTCCTCGACGAGCCTACAAACCACTTAGATATTCAAACGACAGAGTGGCTCGAAGAATTCCTAAGAGAATTCAAGGGCGCACAACTGATTGTATCTCACGATAGATATTTCCTGGACCAAGTATGCACTAGAATTGTTGAAATTGAAGATAAGAATGCGTGGAAATACAAGGGGAATTTCACCACATATGTCGATATAAAAGAGAACTTCGAAAAATCTCTTGGCGAGCAAATAGAGAATACTGAGAAGAAAATTAAGAACACAATGGGCGCTCTCCAACAGATGAAAAGAGCGAATAAATACGACAAATCTATCTCTGCAAAACACAAGATGATCGAGCGTATGCAAAAAGAGCTCAAGGCTCTGAGGGGAAGAGTTCCAAAGAAGCGCAAGGCACTGATTTTGTCATTGAATGCTGTTGATAAAGCAAGCAATGACATGGTTGAATTCAAAGATGCAACCAAGAAGTTCGATGGATTATACAGACCAATTCTGAGAAAGCAAAATCTGGAGATTCGCAAAGGCGACAGGATTGGAATTGTTGGTGGAAATGGGCAAGGAAAAACCACACTACTGAAGATGATTGTAGGAGATGAGAAACTCACAGAAGGCAGCATAGACATTGCACCTGGATGCGTAATCGGATACTTCCATCAAGACCACGCAACTCTAGATTTCGACAAAAATCCAGTGCAGCAAATCGAGGCTTTGAGACCAGACCTAACTTATGGAGAAGTGCGTGGAGCACTTGGAAGATTCCAATTCAAGAGTGAGCAAGTCAAGTCCAAACTAAAGGATTTAAGCGGTGGAGAAAGAGCAAGAGTTGCGCTTCTAAAACTGCTACTGGAAGACAATAACCTGCTTTTGATGGACGAGCCTACCAACCACTTGGACATGGAATCCAAAGACACTCTAGAAGAAGCACTCAATGGATATGAGGGAAGCCTAGTGACAGTTTCTCACGACAGATGGTTCCTAGATCAAGTCGTTAACACAATTTGGGAATTGCAAGATGGAAAGGTTACTGTTTACCGAGGAAATTATACCGATTATGTGCGTGCAAAGAAGGGGCTTCCGCCATTGGTTGATGGAGAAATTCACAATCCTGATGATGAAGACTGATTTCGGTTTTTGAATCGAAAATAGATTTCTAAGCGCGAAAGATTTCATGAAGTGCCCAAGGCTGGCAATAACATGGCTGAGGAAGAATCCCCGGTTTTCACCACTAGCACAGGTCCTGTCAGAGTGATTACCGCTGCCTCTCTATTCGATGGACATGATGCTGCGATTAACGTCATTCGCAGATTGATTCAATCTAGTGGAGCAGAAGTTATTCACCTAGGTCATGACATCAGTGCACAAGCTGTTGTTGATTGTGCAATTCAAGAGGATGCACACGCTGTTGCTCTCACTTCTTACCAAGGAGGACACATTGAGTATTTCACCTATATCCGACAACTTCTGGATGAAGCCGGATGTGAGCACATCAAGATTTTCGGTGGAGGAGGAGGAACTATTACTCCTCCAGAAATCAAGGAATTACACTCGAAAGGAATCACCAAAATCTACTCTCCTGATGATGGCAGAAAGATGGGATTGTTTGGAATGATTCACCATCTAATGGGTGAGGCAATTCAAGTTGACCTAATCAATGAAGAAAGAATTGCTAGACTGAATTCTCCGATTACCCCAGAACAAACCGACCTTGTTGGTTTGATGATGACTATTAGCGAGAATGCAAGCGATGAGATGTTCAATTCAACTCTTGAAGCGGTTAGAAGTAGTGATGGAAAAACAGTTCCAGTCATCGGTTTTACCGGAACTGGTGGAGCAGGAAAATCAAGTCTTCTCGATGAGTTAATGCTCAGGATTCAAAGAGATAATCCAGAGCTGAAAGTGGCTCTTCTTTGCGTTGACCCAACCAGAAAGAGAACTGGAGGAGCACTTCTTGGTGACAGGATTAGAATGAACTCATTATCTAATTCCAATCTATACATGCGCTCTCTTGCTAGCAGAGGATCTGGTAGCGAAATTTCTGCTCACTTGGACCGAGCAATCGCTGTAGCAAAAGCAGTTGGATTTGACCTTATTTTCTGTGAAACAAGCGGAATTGGACAGGGCTCAGATGCAATCACTTCAGTTGCAGATAACTCACTTTACGTCATGACGGCAGAATTCGGAGCTCACACTCAGTTAGAGAAAATCGAGATGTTAGATGTCGCAGACTTAGTTGTTCTCAACAAGTTTGAGAAGAGAGGAAGCGAAGATGCGCTTCGTGCAATCCGCAAGCAAGTAAGGCGAAACAGAAACATGTTTACTCAAAGTGATGAAGAATTGCCGGTAGTGCCGACAATTGCTAGTCAATTTGCAGATGCTGGAGTGGATCTGTTATGGCATCGCTTGGCTGGAATTGTTAACCAAAGCGGAACATCACTGAATTCAAGCGAGCCTATGGGCGAAGTAGGTGAGACAAAGGGTGTTATTCCACCAGAGAGAGTTCACTACCTAAACGAGATTGCAGAGACTGTCAGAGATTACCATTCAGGTAGAGACGAAGTAGCAGAAAAGGTCAGGCTGGTTCAGCACTTACAAACCGCTCAAGCACATGCATCTAGCAAAGGATCTAGTGCTGTTGCTGATGAGATTCAAGCCAATATCGATGAGGTTCTGGAAGACGAAGATGTAATTGCTGCAATGGCTGAACTGGAAACATTTGACAAGGTAGCTGAAGAATACAGAAGTGGGGAATTCACTTACTACGTGCGTGGAAAACCATTCAAGGTCCCCACAACTACTGAATCACTTGCACACTCTCAAATTCCAAAAGTTGCTCTGCCAAGAGGAACTGATAGAGGCGACTTGTTCTCATGGCTAGGAAGAGAAAATATTCCTGGCTCTTTCCCATACACTGCTGGCGTTTTCCCGTTCAAGCGACAAGATGAGTTGTCAGCTAGGATGTTTGCTGGAGAAGGAGAGGCTGAAAGGACAAACCGTAGATTCCATTATCTTTCTAGAGGTGCACCTTATGTCAGATTATCCACTGCTTTTGACTCTGTAACATTGTATGGAAGAGACCCAGAATTGAGACCCGATGTTTGGGGCAAGGTTGGGAACTCTGGGGTTTCTATTGCTAGCATTGATGATGCTAAGAGGCTATATTCTGGATTTGATTTGTGTGATAAGAACACTAGCGTGAGCATGACAATTAACGGTCCTGCTCCAATCATTCTTGCTTTCTTCTTGAATGCTGCAATCGACCAGCAGGTTGAGGCATACCTGGCTGAAAAGGGAGAGCCACTACAGATTTCTGAGAATCAATACAGAGGAGATTTGCCTGAAGGACACAATGGATTTGGAATTGCAACCGTTGGCTTGCGTGGCGAAGACTTAGTTCCAGCAGATGTATATGCAGAAATTAAAGCAAGGACTTTGGCTACCGTTAGAGGAACTGTTCAAGCTGATATCTTGAAAGAAGACCAGGCACAAAATACCTGTATTTTCTCAACTCCATTTGCCTTGAAATTGATGGGTGATGTACAGCAATACTACATTGACCATGGAGTAAGAAACC
>CAXAGT010000050.1:0-9999 GCA_963968885.1 uncultured Candidatus Poseidoniales archaeon
ACACAGCTGTTGAAGTCATTAGCCAAATATGCACTAATGACGGAGTTTGTGACCCACCAGTTCCACAAACACTTGAAAATGATGGCGGGGTTTATTCTACATCATTGACTCCACCAGAAGACCATACATATGTGAACTTTCGAATTACATTAATTGATGAAAATGGTAGTGAGGAGTACTTTCCTTCATCGTCTTGGTACACTACATGGTCTACTTGCTATTATGACGATGGCGAGTGGGGTGGAGAAGATTCCTCTGAAGAAGGATGTAAGAGCGGTTTACCTAAAGGAGCAATAGTGGCTGCTGTGTCCGGAGTAGCTGTAATCGCGTTTGTATATTTGAGAAGAGATTAATCGAAATGTTCGAATATTCTTTCAAGGAATCTCTGCTGAGTATTCCTCCACTCTACAAAAACTACCTCACAGGAGTCTCTTTTCTTGCTCAATACGCCATCGGTAAAGCCAACCTGGACTAAATCACTTGGAACTAACGGAAGGTGAGTTCCCTTTACGCTTACTGCGACCCCGTCTGCTAGCGGTTCTGCAAAACCAAAGGAGAATTTTATCTTGGAATCAGCAACTTCAAAGTCATAGTTTTTCCTTTTGCAGAATCTTTCCATTGCATTGATTATTTCTGCTGAATCAACTTGTTCAGGTCCAACATATGCACTCAAGAAATCTAATTCGGTAGAATTCTGTTCTATTAAATGATCAAGACCTCTGCCAGTAGATTTGTTTGATTTTCCCATATCAGTTGCCTCCTGATACTATTGCCCATCTCGCAACTAGGTTTTCTGCTAAGGCAGCATAATCCTCTCCTCCATTGCTCTTTGGTGCAAATACTGTAATTGGTTGACCGTGACTGCTAGCTTCTGCTAACTTGATGTTTCTTCTAATAGGGGGCTCTACAAGATGTTCCCAGAAATGTTCTCTGAGTAATCCTGCAACTTGGTTATTCAATATCGTAGGAGCGTGCATTGTCAAAAATATTCCATCAACACCTAATCTTGGATTAATTCTTTTGCGTACTTCTTTGATACTATTTGTTAGCATCGCTAGCCCTTCTAGAGCGAAATATTCGGTTTGCACTGGAATCAAAACTCCATCACTTGCAGAAAGTGCATTTATTGACAGTAAGTTCAAGTTAGGAGGAGTGTCTATTAGCACAAGATCGTAATGAGGCAATAATGATTCTAATGAATCTGCAAGGTAATTTTCTCTACCTAAGTCGGATATAATTTCCTGTTCTAGAGAAATAAGACGACCATCTCCAACTATGATGTGTAGATTCTCAATATCTGTTGAATATCTACATGACATTGCTTTTTCAGGATTCAAAACCAGTGTCTTGGTTGTGTTCTCAACTCTTGACTTATCAATTCCCAGACCTGTTGCGCAATTCCCTTGTGAATCAATGTCTACAATTAATACTCTCAAACCTAATTCTGCTACTCTTGAAGCAATATTAATCACTGAGGTTGTTTTTCCAACTCCTCCTTTTAGGTTGATTACTGAGACAACTCTTGCTAATCCTTTTCTGGTTTGAGTGGAATGTGGAAGATCTATAGCATGCCTGGGTTTTGCACTGCTGTCAAAGATATTTTTTTTAGAAAATGAGGGTGAAGAGGCCGATTCAAACTCGGCATCGGGGACCATGCTACGCTCTATTCTACGCTCCCCCATCCATAATCCATCAATCATCTATCATATACATCCTACGGATGCAAGTTCGTTGATTTGTTGGTTTTCTAGCGGACCAAATTTTTGCCGAGTTATATCAAGAGATTGTTTTGATATAATTCCAACCAAGCACTCTTCCATCATTTAGCTCGACTAAAACATCAGTTCTGTGATCTGCTGGCCCTTCACTCCATTCCCTTGTTATGTCCATGGTTGATGCTCCGGTTCCGGTATCGATGAACGCAGATAACAATTCATTCACCGTGGATGTTGGAGTCACCACAAGATGACCCACTCTAACGTTATCATGATATTCGCCTGAACTTGTGAAAATTCCATTCTCTCCAAGCAAGCCTGGATACTTTCCTGATGATGTTAATTGATTTTCTATGTAAGAAAACTCAACCATATCTGGAACTCCCTCTTTGTTCCAGTCAGAAGATTCATCATGCAATCCCTTTGTGGTATAAGTGCAATTTTCATCACTTGCTGAACCTGATTGATTGAAGGTAACCCATCCAGCGGCATTGTCTTCATCTATCCATGAAAGGTTCCAAGCAGTAATGCCATTGATATCTTCTTGAGTACTTCTGTATACGTACCCATTATCCTGCAATGCGGTTCTTGCACCGCTTGCATTCTCTCTCAAACTCTGAGCCTCGAAACATTCCAAAGCGTCTTCTAGAGTTATATCTCTTAAACTACTGTTATCTGAAGCATGATTAGAACTGGCAGCCCAGTCAATTTTTTGCTCATCGGTTGGCCCTAACTCATTTCCTCTAGGTCTGTTATCATATGTTGCTCCGAAATCCAATGAATCTGTACCCCTTGTCAGGCTAGTGCTGGTAAATTTGTGGCTAAGCCTGAGTTCTCCTTCCGGAAGAACTCTGTCACCGAGGAATTGAGTTGATGCCGAACATCCCTGTCTGTCCGCATTTGCACCCGAGATGCTAACATCTACTTCTTGTTGAGTTGGCCATGGATTATTTGGTTCAATCCACAGATTGAGAGTCGCTGAACCCAAGCAATATTGTTCTAAATCTGCTTGTGTTGCTACTACCTTCCACATCTTTACTCCACTGATGGTATCGGTTCCTAGAACTCTCCAATTCCACCCATTATTGGATCCTAAGGCCTCGTTATCAATGAAATCGTTGCCAAATAATTCCTTCAGTTCTATTGGCTGAGTTATCATTGTAACACTCGGCCCCAATATGTCAAGATCCCCAAGTATGCCGCTTGCTCCATAACTGTGTACTATTCCTTCTCGGACTCCTTGAATGTTAGTCTTCCAATTAATTTCTGAAGCAATCGTACTCCGGGAACTTAACTCGGACCACGTTTTTGAGTCAAGCTCAGCATAACCACTCGTGGAATCAGGATATTGAGTATCACAGGTTTCAGACCCAGGTGTTATGGGCGAAAAGATACTTGCTGTAAGCTCATTGAACTCGTAAGTTGAAACTGATTCGACTGTGAGCCATTCTCCTCCGTAACTACCTCTTGCCGGAACTGCGCCCAACAATTTTGCCTTATTGGTGGATGACTGACTAGCAAGGTCAGCACTATTTCCTCGGGTGATGGAGTTTGAACCTATGCCCGAGAAGTCTAGCTCCAAACGGCAAATCTCATCTTCGTATCCGATGAATTCAACCACTGGTTCAATAAATTCTTCAGTTGCTAAAAATTCCCCATCAGTGATGATGTATCTCATTTCATCTCCGTAATTCAATGTATCAACAGCCATCGCATCCAATGATTGGGCAAAGAACCAGTAGCCTCCGCCCCCAAGGATTACGATTGCACACAAAATAGCAATTGACCTGGGTTGCTTAAGTAAATCGATTAAGGTTGGAGGAGTGTCTTTTTCTAACTTGGATTCAACCGGAGTAATTGTGGTTTTTTCATCTTCTACAATCTCCGCTTCCATTATTTCTGCTTCAATTATCGAGGCCCCGTCGTCTTCCATACTCAAATCCAATGGGTCCTCAAAATCATCAAAGATTTCATGACCCTCTTCTTCGTTAACTAAGGGATGATCTTCATCTGTGGTTTCCTGAACCGGTTCTGAGTCCTCATCCTCTAAGGAAAAAGATTCAATTTCACCTTCATCTTCAATAACAGGAACGATTTCTTCTTCAAAATTTTCTATTTTCAATTCTTTGTGAGAAACACCTGATTCAAGTAATCTGTTAATCAATTCTATTTTCTTACCCGAAATTGGAAGGTCATTAAGGGTGCACAATGCCTTGAGTTTAGCAACTGTAAGTGGCGTCTTTAGAGAATCCGACATACCGCTACCTCACATTTGCCTGTATCTACTACATTTCAAGGGTATGTATGATTTGATTCAATTTGGGCAATTTCTAGCCCTATCCATCGAAGGCGGTCATTCTTCGTGCGGCTTGTATGAACCGTCTTCTGATTTTACATAAACAGTCTGATCATAGTTGCCATCGGATAATTTTCTAAAGAAGAAACCATTTCCTGCATCCTCGTACAATTCTTCAGATGTTGTTGGAGTTGTTGTCTGTTCCGTTTCTTGCTCTGGTGATAGATTACCTGGGCCTTGTTGTGAAGGTGCTGTAGTAGGACCTGAACTTGGCCCTGCACTTGGTCCAGAAGATGGTCCGGAGGTTGGGCCTGACTTCGGAGGTGCTCCGGGTCCTGCAAGGAGTTTTGATTGTGATACGCTTTCGAGTACCTCGGATTCTACGCTCGCTTTCGGCATTTGTAATCTCTTAACATGTTCACCTTGCTTCTGAGCCCCGATGAATGCGAAGATTGACAATGTTAGGCTAATCAATCCGAACAAACCACCAAACGCTTGGTTAGACCACATTTTTCCCTTAATATCAACAGATGTCAAACTTTTATCCACCGGAGGATTACCTTCAGCATCTATGAATTGTACCTTTAGGCAATATTGACCAGGGTCAACCCTGAACTTAAGGGTGTGAGATTCCCCTCCACTGACTGGAGCTAGGGATGAATCGTAGGCTTTTGTTGAAGATTCTCCTGTCTCGGCTTCGATGTAGTTCTCTCCATCTATAGCCATGCAATCATCAGATTCTATCAACCACCCAACCAATTCTGTGTGAGAAGGTGGTGAACTCTCTACATCTACAGTTACGTGAACTGGTACATCAGTTACATCGGAACCAGGCAACGGCACTCCCCAAATAAGCATGGGTCCAACATCTGCGCTTCCCCAGTTTGTATCGTATTCTGCCGAAAATGGCATCGGGAATAAGGAAAATGAAAACAAGAGGACTGCTACACCTAAGAATAAGAACACATTATTTCTCTTCTTTTTCAAATCTTCGATTCTCGCTTCCAAAGTCATTTCCTCTATCTGTTCATCCCTGTCCTCTACGGTCAAATCTTGGGATGTTACTGACTCTTCTTCGGATGAATCAGCGTTCTCTTCAGCCGACATAAGCCTTCCACATCACCCTAACATTTCAACTATACAGGTCGAGAGCATTGAAGGCGATTGGATGATAAAGGAGAGGCTTTTTCCAAACATCATGTCTCTGCGCCTCGCTATTCTTTCGCGTGGGCCGAGACTTTACTCCACCAAGAGATTACTACAAGAAGCAAGGGAGAGAGATATTGATGTTTCAATCATCAACCCAATGACTCTCTCTTTATTTTCAGCAGGCGATTCGCTCGATGTAACCAGCGAAGGAGATTCATTTGAATGGGATGCAGTGATACCAAGAATCGGACATTCCATAACAAAACACGGTTGCTCTGTCTTACGACATCTCGACCAATTAGGGGTTTGGTGTGCAAATTCGGCAGAAGGAATTCAACAGTCAAGAGATAAGTTACAAGCCAGTCAAATTCTTTCTCAAAATAAAATCCCCATCCCAAAAACAGTTTACGTTAGAGATCCGAGGGATGTTGAAAGAGCGATTGAGTACTGTGGCGGCTTACCTGTTGTTGTCAAGGTCACTCAAGGTACACAAGGAGATGGAGTTTTTCTACGATATTCATTCCAAGAAACCAAAAACCTTGTCCAAGGTCTACTTTTATCCAAAAAAGCCGTATTGATACAGGAATATATCTCGGAAAGCCATGGCACAGACATTAGGGCTTTGGTTGTTGGAGACAAGGTAGTCGCTAGTATGAGAAGAAGAGCAAGAGGCAGAGAGTTCAGAAGTAATTACCATCTGAATGGAACTGTTGAAAAATTTGAAATTCCGTCCGATTATGAGGAAGTTGCTTGTAGAGCAGCGCGATTGTTAGGATTACACATCGCAGGTGTAGATTTGCTGGAGGGGGAAAATGGACCACTGGTGCTTGAAGTGAATTCAAGCCCTGGTCTTGAGGGAATCGAGAAGGCAAGCGGAGTTAATGTTGCAGGTGAAATTATTGATTATGTTATCAATGAAGCTACATTTTCTGAAGTCAATATGGACCAAATTTTGAGGACTATACCTGGAGAAGGAGTTCTCTCGATTCAGGTACGCCAACACCCCAAGTTAATCGGTAACCCGATTCAATCATTATTCGAAGGGCTGGATAAATTACCGACTTATGCGCTTAGTAGAAATAACGAATTCATTTGGAATGCTGATGGTGAAACCTTACTTCGTTTTGATGACCTTGTAATCTGCTATGGCGATTTAAAGAAAATGAGAACCCAGTTGAAATTAGCAATTTTTAAGCCGGTAAGTGATTCTATTGAAGAGCAGAACCAAGGCTAATTCCAATCAATAATTTTGGCTTAGTTCCGCGATGGTTTGATAAAACACCCCCCTGATGGTCAATCGTCCTCCGGGACACGGGATGCACGCCGAATTTTCGGCAAAGGCGGTGAACGCTATGGATGAGAGAGGGTATAGACATATTCAGCCACGTGCTTTACGTCCTTCTCAATTACGCATTACTGAAGACACATATTACCATCTTCCAAATAGAATTCAGCACCTTGCAAACCTTCCGTGGGCGGAGTGTTATTTACACCAACTAAAATCTGAAAATAAATCTGAAAATACGCAAAAAACATACATGTATGGATTGAAAGGGCTTATTTCACAAACGATTGGTAAAGAGCACATTCTCAGTGAAGAGGAGATCGATGTTTTGACGGTCAAAGAATTATCTGAAAGAATAGATCCAAACAATGGCAGATTGGACAGATGGTGTCACAGCTTGATCGATCTATCTGCAACAACTTACAATGCTAGATTAGCCTCCGCTAAACATCTAATGAAGTGGCTTGGTTTTCAGTGGCCAATCCATTTAAGAAGAGCGAAAACCGGAAAGAAATTACCAAGAACACTGACAAAGAGGGAATTGTCAAATGTACTACTAACTGCCGAAAACTCAGAAGACCCTCTTGCTAGCACGATATTGATATTTTGTTTAGAGACTGGATTGAGAGTTAGTGAGATTTGTGAGATAGAGATTGATGATATTGATTTTGAAGACCAGTCTGCAATAGTCCGTTCAGGTAAGGGTGACAAAGACAGGTATGTCTTGTTCACAAGTAGAGGAGTAGAAAAGATTCAGCAATGGATACCGATTAGAGAATCATTCAACTGTGATGGAGAGACTTCCTTATTTGTCAATAAACATGGAAGGAGGTTAAACCCTAGAGCTGTTCAGAGAATCATGGATTCATTAGGGCAGGAATCAGGCCTTCCAAAGGGAAGATTAACTCCTCACGTTTTGAGACATAATTTTGCAACTGGGCTTCTTGAGAGAGGGGCAGATCTAGTGACTATCCAAAGGCTACTAGGACATAGCGATATATCCACAACTAGAGTTTATCTTGAAATCTCTGATCAGACTTTGAGAGAAGTTTACCATCGCGCACAATCAATGAGAGCAAAAGAAGCACAGGACCTTCATGTTGATCAACCTTCAATCGAAGAAATTACACCTTCATCATCTGGGACAGGTATTGAATTAGAGAATATTTTCTAATCAAGATTTAGATTTCTTTCTCTTGGATATCTTAGATGGCCCAGACCAATTTCTGTGACTTGAAACCACATATCCTTGATGACCTTCTATTGGACAGTGCTTGCCGCTTCTACAACGCGAGCAATTATTCTTACTGGGAAGTTCTACTGCTTTTCTCAAGCGCCCGTACTTCCTTCTTGGCATTGTAGGTAAATAACAAAGGGGGTTTTTGATTTATTTCCCAAATCAATTCTTTTTCCATCGTTTCATCATGTCAGATAGTGATCCGACTTTCAATGTCTTTCCTTTTCTACCTTCTATGCTATCATTAGAATTATTTTTCTTCGATCTTGCAACCTCTGAAATTTCTTCCTTCGCCTGCTTTGCTTTTGCAGAAGCTTTGCCAGCAACTTGCTTTGCTTTTGCTTTAGTGGCCTTAGTTGCTTTCTTAGCTTTTTGAGTCGTATTTTTAGCGACCTTCTTTGCTGTGGTTTTTGCCTTTTTACCTGTGCTTTTTGCACTTGCTGAGGCTTTTTTTGTTGTTGATTTCGTCTTTGATGTTACCTTTTTACCCACGGATTTCATCGTACCAAGAATTTCTAAAGATGCCTTTTCCAGTTTATCCGCTTTCCCGGAACCTAAGCCAATGGCTTCAAGGGCTTCTTTGCCAGCAGATGATACTTTTTCTACTGTATCATAACCCGCATTCACTAATTTTTCTGCAGTCGCTTTTCCTACACCAGGGATGCTGGTCAGAACTCGGACTGAATTTTCTCTGCTATCCTTTGCCATGGGTCCACCTATTAAGGGCAGGTTACAAGAAGAAAATGAACTCTTTGGCTGAATCTAATCAATCTTGGGTCGAATTCATGTGTCTAAACCACGGGCGCTGTGCTATGGTGAACCCATCGGGGTGGTGTTTGACACTATTCTGCAGTGCTGGCAAAGCATCAGCATTACACGGCATGGATGAGGATGAAATGATTCTGAGGCCAAAAAATCATCCAAATGCCAAAAGGAAACTTTACCTTGGTCAAACAGCAAATGCGATTTTCAATAAGATGATTACCTCATCTAACGTAGAAATTCACAACTTCTCAAAGTGGGATGAACAAAGTTGGAGAATGTCAACCGCTTCGAATGGACTGAAAATAGAAATTGAGTCATTCTCATACTGGGGCTTTGGACTATTTTCTAGCGGTTATGCTAACAAAATCACGTTATCGTCACAAGAAGAAGTTGGCAATCGTCTAATTTTTGACGTGATTTCATCCTTAGATTTCAAGCCATGGGAATTCAAACACCCAAAAGCGTTTAGAAAATGGCTACAAAAGTTCGATTATGAAATATCACTTACGGAAAACCAGGAAAATTGGAAGGAGGCTGAAAAATCAGCTACAAACGAGGTTAATCTACAAATTGACATTGTAAGGAAAAGATGTGAAATGTTCGAGGAAAAATTAGACTCAGGGAGACTTGCTGAAAGTTTGACTGAAGCATACGAAGAGGTTGAGATGGCGTCACTTGCTTTGGAAGATCGCAATATTCCTGCAACTGAAAGAGCGCTTTCACGATGTGAAGCATTATTGATTAATATTGATGAGATTATGAATCCCGATGATGAATTTACTTCACCCCATGGACATGTTTTGCTCAACGAAGCAAACGATGATGGTATTACATTCGTCGACCTTTCAAATGAAGAAGAGTGATTTTCTGCGCTAAAAGACACGCGTCGCGTTGATAAAGGAGATGTCTGTGGGCGAAACGGTTGCAATGGCAAAGAGCAATGATGGCGGTATTCAGCAAGCAGCTGGTTTGATTCGTTATTTCGATGAAGAGTCAGAAGATGCTTGGAAGATCACAAAAGGACAAGTTTACTTGGCATGCATTGCTATGGCGGGACTGATTTACCTAGTCAATCAGGGCGTTACTGGGTGGATTTTCGACCTATTCTGAGAAAATTGGCTGAATTAGAACTACTTCGCCTTTTTCATCAGCCATTCTCTTGGCAACATCTAATGCACTTCGAATTCCAATAGTTCCACCGATTACTTGCTTTTCGGTTGTTGAATGTACGACCAATTTGTGAGTGATTTCTTTCAAAACATCTGCATCGCATCTCTCAAAAACCCAGTGTTCTCCTTCGATTCTGATGAGTGCTGGTATTTTTACCAGTTCACCCATCGATTCTTCTGCACTAGCAGAA
This sequence comes from uncultured Candidatus Poseidoniales archaeon, assembly GCA_963968885.1. Classification (GTDB taxonomy): domain Archaea; phylum Thermoplasmatota; class Poseidoniia; order Poseidoniales; family Poseidoniaceae; genus MGIIa-L4. The sequence goes on from CAXAGT010000050.1 coordinate 9,808, forward strand.
CGCTCACTGAGCCCTTTCAAGTCATTCAAATTCTTCCATACACGCTGTGTTACTGGTGCACGGATTCTCCTCTCTTTTTCTACGCCTGCGCGGAATGCTCTCGCCATAATTGTCCCATCCGAAACCCTAAGGTTTCATCTCCATGTCATTACTTTGATACATAAAGAGCGCGATAAATAAATCGGGAAAACG
>CAXAGT010000051.1:0-8933 GCA_963968885.1 uncultured Candidatus Poseidoniales archaeon
TCCTAGCACGTGTTCTCGGTGTTAAGCAACTAATCGTCCACGTCAACAAGATGGACATTTCTGGTGTCGACTGGTCAGAAGACAAGTACAAAGCTGCTTGTGCAGAAGTCAACACACTTCTGAAGATGGCTGGTTTCAAGCCTGATGATGTTCCAAAGATTCCTGCGTCCTCTCTAAACGGAGACAACGTATACAACAAGTCCGATAAATGCCCATGGTGGTCCGGTAACGAGTTCAACGGAAAGAAGGTCACAACATTGTTCGAAGCAATCGACGCTGTTCAACTACCTGAGAAGCCAATCAACAAGCCTCTAAGACTTCCAATTCAAGATGTCTACAAGATTTCTGGTATCGGAACTGTTCCAGTAGGAAAGATCGAAACTGGTGTTCTACAAGCTGGTAAGACAGTTATGTTCAACCCTTCACAAAAGAGTGCTGAAGTCAAGTCTATCGAGATGCACCACACAATGGTCGACAAGGCAGAGCCTGGTGACAACGTTGGTTTCAACGTCCGTGGACTAGCTGCAACTGACATCCGCCGTGGTGACGTTGCAGGATACACTGACAACGAGCCATCTTTCGTAAGACACGACGAGACATTCGTTGGACAAATCCAACTTATGGACATTCCAAAGGCTGTTTCCGTCGGATACTCACCAGTATTCCACGCACACACCGCACAAGTAGCTGTTAGGTTCCAAGAACTTCTTGAGAAGACTAACAAGGCTGGTAAGGAAGCAAACCCGTCTTTCCTAAAGACTGGTGACGCATGTCTAATTAGATTCCAACCAACAAAGCCAATGGCAATCGAGGAGATGTCTGTCTTCCCTGAATTGTCCAGATTCGCTATTCGTGACATGGGTAAGACCGTCGCTGCTGGCGTCTGCATGAAGATCGAGAAGAAGGCTTGAGCCTCCTTTGAAATCTAGATTGGATTAGGAGGAATTAGAATGGGTGTCGTAACCGTAGTAAAATTGACCGGAGAGAACCACACAGATCTCGACAGAGTTGCTTCCCAAGTGAAAGCAATCTGCGATAATGGTGGTATTACTCTAAGAGGACCAATTCCACTACCAACACGAAGATTGGTTGTCCCTGTAAGAAAGGCACCATCTGGTGAAGGAAGCGAAACCTACGACCACTGGGAAATGAGAGTTCACAAGCGCCTGCTTGAGATGGACATCACAACCGGTAAGGATGAATCCGCACTTAGACAAGTGACAAAGATCCAAATTCCAGACACAGTTAGTATCGAAATTTCGATGCGCAGCGCTGTTTGAGCAAGATTGAGAAATCTAAATTTGCTGAATGCATAGTGCTTGTCCTGCAATAGATAGGCACGTAGTTGTTTATTCACTGAGTGGGTTACCTTAGCAACCCAACCCCACCAGTGTCTGACAACGTTATACTCCAGCAAACTGAGTGATTAATTTAGAGGAATATTACAGTGGTGCTTCTTTAGCAATCCCTGCCTCTATTAACCACTCAGCGTCCTCTTTTGGCAGATTTTGTACATCTCCTATTTCCAAACTGACTTCATTACCATGAGCATCAATAATTGAATCAGCGTCTTCGAGAATCTTGATTCTAACCAGCTCAATATTTTCAACTGGTTCTGAATTTTCAACAGATTCTTCTTCTGACTCTTCTGAAAGAACCTCATCGAAGGATTTAGATGATGATTTTGAAGGAGCAAGTTCCATGGCAATACTAGATTTTCCTCCAAGATCTGGATTCACACTAAATTCCTGGTCAGCAAGATCAGCATGAATATACTCATCAATGTCCAAGAACTCATTTTCCATTGGTTCAGGAGAATCAAATTCTTCTTGGTCATCAAATGCTGCAAGTGGTGGGCTGACAAATTCTTCTTCGATAGAAATCGATGGATTATTAGCCATGCCAGAGCTAAAATCACCTAGTTGAGTTGTACCTTTTGGATGAATTATCTCTGGGATATCGATTTCTCCTTCCAATCCTCTTTGCATCATTTCCCAATTTACATTCTTCTTGAATTTGATAATCTCTTCCCTTATGTGTCCATAAAATGCCCTTTCGGCAGGATCTGCTTTACCCCAATCCATCGCAGGTATGTCATTGTTCATTCCTTTGTGAGTCGAGGGCTTGAGTTCAAGAGTACCAACGTGTTCAACCATCGCTACCATTCTTCTTCGCATGAATTCTGCAGATACTCTCCTGATGTTTTGCTGACGCTTTTGAAGAGATTCAAACTTAACTCCTGTCATGTTGTTTTTTAACATATAACGGCGTTCAGTTTCCATGTTATTCAAGAGTTCAGCAACCACTTTCCAGAAATTTGGTATAGGCAATTCAACCGGTAATTTTCGGTTTGCCTGTTGGCGACTTAATGAAAAAAGCAAGTCTTCGATTTTTGAGGCTTGAGCCTCATCGAAGTTGCTATAGGACGCCATCACAGACCTCCTTGCGAAGGTAGGTTTTGAACTTCTTCCCCAGTTTTTTCTGAACTAATTTCACTAAGCCTCATAATCAAAAGCATCAAACCATCACTCACAGGAGGTGACCCGATGAGGACATTTAAGCAAAATCACAAGGCTTTCTTGTTGATTGGGCTGATGATTTTTTCAGTATATTCTCCTGTATTTTCTGCTTCAAAAACACAATACGACAGCCCTATTCAGCCCATTAACCCGGCAACTGGAGATCATAATGGATCATTTTTTTCAGATAATTTGACGATTGCAAAAAACCATTCAATCGACTCAGCCGAATTTCATATTTCTCCATCATTCCAGTATGAACAGAGCAATGGAACCTACTTTAATTCCGATTGGGGTAATTCATTTGCAACAGGTATGCCTAATCAAACATCATATCTTTCTTATTCAGGTGATTTGACTTTACAGACCAATTCTTCAGTTGGAAGTCTAACGGATTTTGAAACCTCTATACCTCAGGCAGTGAACTGGTTTTCCACAGGCAAGGACAACTCAGTTTGGAAAATAGAGAACTTGAGTCAAAATAATACCCTCACAAATTTGGTTGGCACTGGCTTTGATCTCCCAAGCAATGCGTCTGACCAATCCCATATCCTTTCTACAAACGCGTTTGGTGCTTTAAGTTCAGATTCAGCATCTTGCCTAGCAACGCCTACACAAACCCTAGAAATGACTGCTTTTGACCTAACTTTGACTTTTGATCATTGGCTTTCTTTAGCAGATGATGACATATCTTGGCTTGAATATAGGATTGAATCAGGCAATTGGCAACCCCTACCTGTTTCTCAAGGATATCCTCACCAAGTGGATTCCTCATTATACCAAGCAAGTAATCTTCCAGTCGCAGCTTGGAATGGATCCATGTCTGATTGGGACCGTGTTGATGTAAATCTTTCAAGTGTGCTAAATCCCGTCACAGACAGATTTTATGACTTCAGATATTGCTTTGCAACTTCCAATTCAAATGTTGCTAGAGCAGGTTTATTCATCGATAATCTAAGTATTTATGATGCGGGTACTCAAAACGGAGTATGGTTTCACGGTAACCTTACTGGCGACTATTCACCAAATGCCGAGGGCTGGCTAATCTTCCCACTCAATCTTTCCTCATACAATAATAACAGCCGATTGTTCTTAGAAACAAACTGGGATATTGAAGGTGGGAATAATGACCAAATGACAACTTGGCTTTCTCTTGATAACGGCAGCAACTGGATTCTACTATCTCCATATCCTGGTCACCCTGGTTTTGGGGTGAGCCATAATGGTTTGACATATATGCAGGAATCGTTCCAATGGATACCTATTCAATATTCAATACCACCAAATGCATTCAATCACAACAATTCTTCTAGTGCATTACTAGCTTTCTTTGTCCAGACAGACAATATCAAGCATCACGGTGGAAATGCTGGTACTGGCTGGGAAGGCATGATGATCGATGATGTCGGAATAATCGAAGACTTTGGTTTAACCAGTGAAGAAAGACACGTTCTGATGGAGTTTAACCAGACACCTTCCTATCAAAATGGCTCGAAGACAGGATGGCTACAGAACATCAGTGGTTTAGCAAATGACTGGCAATACATCCGCTCACAAAATGCTCATCCAGAGAACTGGATAAACGAATCTTTCGAATCTCAGACAGAGGGTCCTCCTGGGTGGACAGTCCAGACCCTTAGTGGCTCGGAGTGGTCAATAGGAACCACATCAAATACATCTGGTTGGGGCCCAGGATACTGGCCAAGTGGAAATAATGGTGCAGGTATTGTACTTAACGGAAAATATGCAGCAAACTCTTGGACTCATCTGATTTCTCCGACTTATGTAATACCTGAAAATTCAACTGCAAGAGTCTCATTCAAATCATGGGTCTGTACTGAACCAAATTGGGATGGAGGAGCAGTTTCAATTTCACAAGATGATGGTGAGAATTGGTGGTTTATTCCTCTTGATTCTCCAAATTTCCACGATGTACGTTCAACAGCCAATGTCTATTCCCCGCTCTTTGGAGAAGGAATATTTGATGGCTCCCAAGTTCCAAATGGTTGCCTATATCCACACCAATTTGCCTCAAAAAGTACAGATGTAAGCAATCTAAGCGGAGAAGAGATTAGAGTTAGATTCTCCTTTTTCTCTGATACCTATGTGGAATCTCATGGTTGGTATGTGGATGATGCAGGCGTTGAAGTTGATGTATTCGAAACATTGGGAAGTTGGACCTCGCCACCAATTTATCCTAACCCAACTTTTGATTACGGAGTCTTTGATGCCCAGTTATCATTACCAAATTCAACTTCGATTAATTTCACATTATTAGATCAAAATGGCTCTAAGATTTCCGATTTATCTTTAGGTCAAAGTATCGATTTAGATATTGAGAAGTATCCCTCAGTATCGATTAAGGCAGATTTCTACACCGAGGATTGGCTTGTAACCCCACGCATTGAAACTATTGGACTAGGGTCAAATGTTTATCTGACTCCGAGCCATCTTATCCATGCACAACAAAATTCTTCTACGATATGGGATTTTACTCAAACTAACTTAGGCTCTTATGGTGAATTGAAAGGAGTTAGTTCTGTAGCAATGCCATTAACCATAGATTCCAATCCTTGTTTGAATGAAGGTTTCTCTGTAAAAGGCTATGGAACAATCGCAAATTCTGTAATCAATATAGCTCGTTCTAGCGGCATTACAACGCAAATTAATTCTAATTCAGGCTTCAATATTTCATATGTGCAACCTTCCTTCGATCCAGATTACCCTCCTTCTATTTACTTGGATTCTAGTAATGCATTAACCGGTTTAGAAGTTGAGTTTAATTGCATTGCAGATTCTACGCAAATGATTCTGACACAATTCGGTGGTCATGAATTATTGAATACAAGCGGATATAGCCCTACAATTGTACACAGGTTTGACCTATCTCACAACTCTCTTAATTTGACTCAAGTAAGTAATGCAAGCGTGTCACAATTATCAGGGAACTTTGAGTTATCTTTTACAACATTTATTGACTCAACATTTGATTCATATTCATTCAATCAAAATCAATTAAGCATCAGTGACGAGAGATTAATTTCATTCAATATCGAATCCGACCAAGGCTCCGTGATTAATCTGAACAGCAGCATCAGTGAGAATCAGATTTTCGGCACTCAAAAAATAAGTCAGCATTTTGCTGCAGCCAATTGCACAGAAATTGAGCAAATAAATGTGCAAATAAAGTTAGCAGAGTGCATATTAGACCTCGAAATTCAAGCAACTAATTCATTCAAAATTTACGATTTTATTGCGATAGGGCTCCATGAAGAATTTACTATTTATCCGGACCTCGATATTCTCAATTCAGTATTTGAAAGCAATTCTGCACAATCAGATTCAAACAGCTCATTTGTCGAGATTGAGATTTCATCAAATGGTCAAAACATCGGGCATTCTCTTGGCTGGAATATTACATCAAGTCCAAAAATGAATCTTGAAATTACTCAAATTCCAACGCAAACATGGTTGCCTGAAACTAATGTTAGAGTGATGGCTACAGCATCACGTGAAATCCCCTATGATTCAACAAACACCGCTCCGTCATTAGTCTCTGCTCAAATTTCTTTGTCTCCTAGCCCAAATATTAGTGATTCATTGGTTACGATAGAATTCGTGGATTTAGACACATCTCCTAGGATAAGGCAAATTCAGGGGGCAGGGTTGGCTCAATTTGATAATTCACTATCCAGCATATCCTGCCAAATTACTACATGCGACTTCGATTTAATTCTGAATTCTACATGGTTGCTTGATGATATAGAACAGGCTTACTGGTTCTTCAGTGCTTGGGATGAAGACCAACTGAATGCAGGCCCAGTAATGGACACGCACATTTCGATAAGTAAATCTGTTCTTAACGATGTTGAGATTTTCAATTTCCAAGCCTTTGACGATTTTGGAAATAACCTTGGTGATTCCAGTCAACCATATTACCCAATTTTCATGAAGCCATCAGCAAACATTAGTGTTTCAGCTAGTGTTAGGTTTGCTGGAGTTAATTCAGGATATTTGCAGTCTGATCAGGCTACTGTAGGAGTTGATATTTATCGAGAATCCGACTTACTAAACCCCATTTCAACCCTACAGACCGCAACCGACTCCACCGGTCAGATTACTGCTATTGTTTCTGTCCCTCAAGGATTGCAGCCTGGTGAAGAATTCATAATCGTTCCATCAATAATTAGGTGTAGTAATGCCATGCTTGATCCATCTAGTTGTGGTGATCAGACAAATGAAGATGTCAAGGTTGTTTTACGATATGATGCTGTCCAACCTATGGTAAACTCGTTACAAATTTTAGATTCAGGATACGAGTATCCTGCTGATGGGCACATAATGATGGAGGGGCAAAATATTGCACTGAGAGCAAATATTTCTGATGACCAAGCCCTTGCTGGAGCAATAAGAGTCTGGACTTGGCTAGAAGCAGTGGATGACCTTGATTTAGATGGTGAAATAGATGTTGATGAATATAATTATCAAACACTTCAATTAGAAGCTGGTGCGAGAAATCAAACCATAGACTTGCCATTAATCCCCTCCTCAGATGTTTTACCATCATTTGCCAATCAGGGAAGGGCGAGCATAGCGATAACAGGAATGGACTATGCGAGAAATCCATTTTCTAATTCTGGGGAATTAGGAAACGAATCTTTAGATTTGGCTACAATATATGTTCAGAAAAGGGCTCCAACAACAATTGCAAACGAATATTTTTCTTTGAATCGAGAAAATGGTACACTCTTGCCGGGTTCTACTCACACTTTTTCAATGCAATTAACTGATGGAAATGGTTTGAAATCCCTTGACTCAATAGAGTTAATGCTAATGGGCAGAGATAATCCAAATGATTGTAATATCCACTATAATATTCCCTTAAATGAATACATTTTTGACGCTAGTTGCTTCTTGTATGCTCCGAGATTTAGAAGTCAACAAGTTGGAATCACTCAGACCTTTGAAATCAATTTTGATTTTGAACTGACATGGGAAAAAGCAGAATTGATTGCAGATTTTGAGTTTACACCAGGTCTAATAATCGAAGACGAAGGGCAAGATTTGGGTCTTGGAGTCACACAACTTAGCGGTTTAAGTTGGAGCACGCAAATCGAATCAGAGTTAAGGATGACAAGGTTCCAAGATACTGTTTCTCCTTATGGTCAGGAGTATGAAGGAACAATTTATGTAAGCAAAGATGACTTGTTGAGGTTTGAATTCGATGTATTCTACAAAGGTACGGAAGTTACAGCCAAAAACCTCCCTCACAACATATCTCTCAATTGGCGCAGCAATGATGGTTTCACAACTGTAAATGGCTCTACTGACGTCAATAATTTTGGTCGCGCCACTATCAGAATGCCTCTTGAAACCCAACAATGGATTAGAAATTCAGGAATGTTGTATTTTGAGTCTAACTCTTGGGCTGCTCTTCAAATTACTCCAATTTCTTACTCTCTGATTATCGATGATAATGTACCAAGACTGGTTATTCCTCCGGGAGAGTTCACTGAAGTAAGGTCTGATGAATTAGAAAATTTCAGGTTCAATATCTCGGCTCAAGACGCTGAATTAGTTCGACAAGAACCGATTACAATGAATTGGCATTGGACCAGAGCAGGGATGATAATCGATTCAAGCGGTGATAATTCATATGCGGTGCCTTTAGTTGATTCTAGGGCTGGTCTCTGGTCGGGTGAAGTAAATCTCGATCCAAGCGGCTTTGGTTTCCGTGATGGTGATCACATTACAATTTGGTTTGATGCATTTGACATGAGTGGTAAAAGGGTCCAAGGAATTGGAAGTATGGAAATGCCTCTAAATTTAGATTACAATATTATTTCATTTGAACCAGTACTTACAAGCGTGATTGCCAACCCATATCGTCCTTCATTTGGTGAAGAGGTTAATGTCACAGTCGAGTTGCAGAACCAAGGCGTTTTGCCTGGTGAAGTCAATTTAACATTACGAGACCAGCAAGGAAATATCTACGGAACTTTCGATGAGAGCTTAGAGCCCAATCAAATAGTTATTTTCACATGGACAATCGAAGTGTTCAAGAGTGGCGAATTAGGTTTGGAGGTACATTTTGAAGGCACTAATCAATCGGTTCCTGTTGTGATTGCCAAAGTTCCAGATAATCAAACAGATTCATCCGGAGAAAATATCGCGATCACAGGCTCAATTATTTTAGCAATTATTCTTGCATTGATGGTCGTATTGGTTATTAGGATTCAAAGGAAAGACAATCTAATCAATCATTTCGAGCAAAAAGAGTTTAATCGCCGTGAAATTGAAAATAGTGCCGAGCAGGAATGAGGGGAATATACAAAAATAGACCCCTTGACCGCTGACATACAAAGCCGGGGTACCCGAGTGGTCAAAGGGGGTGGATTCAAGCTCCTCTGCATA
>CAXAGT010000052.1:0-8933 GCA_963968885.1 uncultured Candidatus Poseidoniales archaeon
TCCGTTCCGCTGAAAGAAGGTTATCCTGAGAGAATACAATCGATTATCGATAAATTCTCAGGTGGCTCTGATGTAACAATCTCTTGTCCAAGTTGCTCAGCAAATCTTGCAGTGCCAGAAAATTACTCTGGTAAGGTCAAATGTCCTTCATGTGGGGAGACAATCTCTGTTTGATCATAGCACATGCACATTTTGGTTGCTTAGTATATATCCAGTTAATTCGAAACATAACATCTCTGTTCGGGATAAACATGAATAGGAAGTATGCAGGCATCTTTACGAGAATTGGTAGTTATTATGGTGAATAATGAGTTTTGGAATATTGACCTTGATACAATAGAACATCAAGAATCAGCAAATCCAATTAACGGTGAACGTCTCTTTGCATATTTTTTCATTCTTCCAATTTTCTTGTTCACTGCGGTAATTGTCCCAATACTCTACATCAGTTCATCTATCGATGACCCGAAGAAATTGGTGGGTGGATTGTTTCTTGGAATACCATATGCTCTAGCACCCTTCACATTATATCACATGTATCTGGGATTGTTAAGTGATTATTCAGTACACATCAATACAGCAGACAATACCATAGAAGCAAAGACGAGTTACAAAAATAAGGAATTAGTAGAAAAATACCCTCTTGATGAAATTAAATGGGTGAAGGTGGTTGATCCTTTTGATGATGAAGTGGCGAATAATTATATCAAAATAATTGGAAAAAATAGTCAAGGTGTCAAGTGGAGTTTAGATATAACACCCTTTGCAAAAGAACTCTACTCTCAAGGAAAACCATCTTCGGATAGAAGACGGATAGCCGCAATCAAAACTGCTGAGCGCTATGCTGAGTTGTTAGGAGTTGAGGTTGCTAGTTGGGTAAAACTTCAGTATCCGAAACGGGAACTTCGAGAGGAATTTGGTATAGATTGGATTCATCATTGGTCGATGGGTGATGAATTGAAAGAACGGACAAGACGTGTAATCAATGAAAATCCAATTGACTAGATTTCAAATCAGAGTAATTAATGAATATTTTCTGACTAAGAAACTTGCTAGCAGAGTAATTCTCTGCGGCAAATAATTAGATTCCGCCTTTAACGAAATGGCGGGTCCACTTGACCCTTCTAGCATTTCTTCCAAGCTTTACAAAGTTCTTACGAGCCTTTGAATTCTTGAACCAAAGAATACTACCATCTCTTCTAACAAACATCATGCCAGTACCTGGCTCGATCTCTTCTCCGCTAAATGTGCATATTCTACGCTCTGGCATTTATTTTCACCTCGCATTGATTTTTCTTGCTTCACGACCTGTGTCCTTCAACATCAAGATGTCTCCAATTCTAACAGGTCCCAAAACGTTCCTTGTGATGATTCTACCAACGTCACGTGGATTTGGTGCGTCATTTACACGCACTTTTACTTGAGTAGCCTCTCCGGTCATTCCGGTTCTGCCTACAACTTCAACTACCTCAGCAGGCCATCCGCCTAGGATACTTTGCTTCTCTTCTTCACTCATATTTTTTCAACTCCGAGTTAGAATTTCAAGCCTTTAGGTTTCCAACTAGTTCAACAACTTCGTCGAATAATTCCTTTGCTCCCTTGTTAATGTCCATCAATGCTATAGTTGCAGCCTTGACTCCACCTGGAAGATTTGCTTCTTTTGCAAGGAATTCTTGACTTGGGACGTATGCATATGGTATTCCTGCATCGTCACAGATTAGCGGAATGTGGTGGACCAGTTCTGGTGGGTTAACATCCTCTGCTAGGATTACGATTTGTGCGTTCTTTCTTAGAGCTGCCTTGGTAACTTCGTTAGCACCCTTCTTAATTTTAGAAGAATTGCATGCTTGTACCAATTCATAGATCTTTGTTGCTACGGCTTCGGGGGTTTCAAATTTTACGTGTACACTCATTGGAATCTCTCCATCCTCATGTAAGGTAATCCCTGCGCACTGCCCCGCGAATATAAACGCATCGCAAGTGGAAAAATATCAAAACCAAGCAATTGAACGATATTTAACTCAAATTTAATTCTCCAAGCAGTTGGTTAACACCTCTTGCTAAAGCCGGTCCACCGTTTATGTCATTACGTGGATTTGATAATGATCCTGTGGCATGGACGCCATCAACATAGCGAATCAATCTAGAGATTGCTCCACCTGTAAATAGTCCATGGCAACAAGCTGCGTGAACCGCAATTGCTCCTTGATTTCTTAGGGCTTCCGCCGCTCTACATATTGTGCCACCCGTCGCAATCATATCATCAACGATTGCAACAACTTTCCCATCAACATCCAGATCCTTGGCTTTGTGGACGATTGTATGAGCATCGATTCTAGTTTTTTCTAGATAGGAAAATTCACAACCAATTGCTTCAGCTACACTCTTTGCCCTTTCTATTGCACCCTTGTCGGGTGAAAGAATGAAATCAGGATTAACATCCTCTTGCAGTCTTTTTGCTAATTCCGGCATTGCAGATGTGAATGCGACTGGAACTGACAAATCTTTCAAAACTTCAGGTGCGTGAAGATCTAGGACAGTTAATGCATCAACTCTACTGGCTATGAGATTCCCTATTGCCCTTGCACTCACTGCTTCTCCTGGCTTGAATCTCTTATCTTGTCTAGCATATCCAAAATATGGAATAGCGACAATAATTCCTGGACCAACATCAGGCAGCTCCTGCGGTCCAATTTCTCTTAGGTTTGCCATATTTCCTGCACGGACATCCCTTACTGCCTCTATCATTAGCAATGTTTCAACGATTCCAGAATCTGGAAATGTATTCGAGACTATCACTACAGGCTCTGATCTTATGGCGTCAATTGTTGGGGTCGGGATTCTAATATATCCCTCAGTATCAGGAAATCTTCTTGTTTCTAAGGAGTGATGTTCCCATCCCAAAGATAGAGCAAGCTCTTCTGCAACTGGTCTGGAATTGCTACCGGAAATTACTACCATGGTTCCCCTCAAGTCACGATAAGAGAAGTTGATTCATGTTCTTTTTCATCGTTTTTCAAGATATCTTAATTTGCATTAAGGAGCCTATACTTGAAGGGTAGATTTCAAGAAAAGTCAAACACCTCTCTTAGTGATGCGATTTGGTGCGCAAGGCAGGACTCGAACCTGCGACCTCCCGGTTATCAGCCGGGTGCTCCAACCGACTAAGCTACCCGCGCAATGGCAATCGCCCGTTCGACCTGCTATTGATAAGGATGGCGGCGCGTAGTCGTGAGTAAAATTCTGTGCTAAATTATTCACAGAATTCTTCAAGTTCCATCTCAGACAAACTGATAAAAGATGGTAATTGCATTACCTTATCGAAATTCCTGGACAATACTACTTCGTCAAGTCTGTCTCTTGTTTTTGAGATCGCTGTAATAGGCATTCTAATCAAGGCTTCAACTCCGAACTCCTTTTGCACTGAAATTCTTGTTGCAATTGTGAATCCTTTGTATGTTCTTTTTACCTTTAGCATGGATTTGATAACGCCAATTTCTCTTCCTTGGTTGTCGAGTACTGCTCGGTCAAGCATCTCATCTGGAGCATATAGCTGCTCATCAATTCTGATTGTGTTTCTCCACCTGCGTTGCAATTCTCTCATTGATTTTGAAAGTTTTACGCTTCCGTCGCCTCTAATACTGTGGACAAGTTCTTTTGGTAGCGGTGCATATTCTGCTGGTTTTCTCATAAATTCGTCTGCTACCTCGTCATCTACAAGTATTCTCATAGATTGAACTCTTGCTTCGTTAGGGTGATGTCTCTCCCCCACAATTGTTCCGATTTTCGTCTCTTTTACGTAGACGTCTCTCTGTATTAGTTCCTGTATGTTGTATTCGCCTCTGCTCATTTTGTTCCCTCCCCGTTGTTCTCGGTTATTTTATCCTTGATTAATTTAGCATATATACTATTCTACGTCAAGAATTCAAATTCCAATTGGTTTTGTCGCATAATTACGTTATGTTTCAATTGAAAATACGTAACATATTGCATTCTCATTTTTTGCAAATAATCATTTTTCAATTGAACTACTTTATTTTACATGAGGTGATATCTTCGATTATTCAATTGATATCAATTTTTAATCATTAATTTCGTAAAACTGATTAAATTTCAATTGGAAATTCAAAATTATCGTGTTTTTTTAATGTATTAGTTAAGATAATACAAGCGTTCGTTTTGGAGATGTTGTGTCAACAATCGCTCTCTTGGGTAAACCTGAAGGGCTAATGCTTTCTTTGATGCTTAAATTAGTTAGATCGGATAAGAAATTCTATACTGATCAGGAAAGTCTAGAAGTTTTGAAAAAAACTGATGCAAGTATGCTGGAGTTTTGCATTAATCCACCAGTTGAAATCCCCATGAAGGTAGATTATGCAGTGTTATTTGGATTAACTGGGCAACAAAAATTAGAGCTGACCGGTTTAACTCATCAACATTCGATTTTCATTGATTCTAATCCTGTGGAGAGAAACCTGCATGATTGTTTTATCCAAATATCCGACCTAATTCCTACTCACACAGATGATTCATTTGCTTCTCCAGACCTAAAGTTGCTAGATGCTGAATTAAGCGATACAGATCTCAAAAAGCAACATTGGTGGGTTGGAGAAGTTGACGTAATCGAGGCATTGAGCACCATCTTGTCAAACCCAAATTGTATAGCAAATCATTCTAATATGCATATATGTGGACGAAGATCATGGCAATTCAGAGATATATTATCCGAATATAAATTACTAATGGATAGAACAATAGATGGACAGACAGGTCAATTTATCCCTAAGAATTTAGTAAATCCAAAACCTCCTGGAATAGAATTAGAAGAACTGGGTTCTGGATTAGTAAAATTAGAATCAATGGCTAAAATCGAGGACCTTAAGATTGAAGAAATACCTTCACCGAAAAGACCTGATTTGGGGCCACTCCATGCCGTTTTAAAAGAAATGAATGGTGAAGGGTGGAGGCAAACTCAGCCAATTAGACAAGCTCTTATGATTTATCTAGCAAAATTGGTCTGACTAATTTTACAATGTTTGAGGACCGCCAATTGGCATCGGAGTAAGCATTGTAATTGATTCTCCTCTGAGGCTTGGACCAGTGTCAAAGGTTGCAAATATTCCAATATCTGCAATATTATGCGATAGAGAAAACCATGTTCTTCCATATGCATCAACTCTAATGTCTAGGAAATCGCCAAGACCGCCACATCTGTTGTAACCACAATCTTCAGTGGTATCTATTGGGTCCTCGTTATCATTCAACTGTACTGTAGTAAGTAGCGGAGTTTCATTAAACGCATCTGTAGCATAAGTTAGGTATGCATTCCAAATCTCGTCATCTCCTTCAGTTTCTCCAACATATCCAAAGGCAACAGTGCCGGAATCACCGGCTACTACTACCGGGAAGCCAGTTCCTGAGAGGTTGATAGGTGGTGCAATCATTGTAGCATTTGACCAAGTATCTCCTTGGTCCCTTGAATAAGACCAGTATGGCATGTCATCTAACCCCATCCACATAGCGTGGATATTACCCTCTGAATCTACTTCTACTTGTGCTTCTTCAGCATTCCAAGTATCGGCTGTTCCAGTTTCGCTTGTTGGCAATGGGTGTTCAGTCCAACTAACTCCTGCATTTGTAGTTCTAAATACGGAATATCCTTCTCCAGTGCATCCTTTGTTACCTCGGTAGAAATTTCCATCGATGCTCCCAACTAAATGTGCTGATAATCCTCCAGAGGAGCAAGTTACCGGTGCACCTGATGTCTCTGGTCCCCATGATGCTCCACCGTCTTGGCTGGAGGAGCAAAGTGGATGAGGCGCATTTCCATTTATGCAAAACATCCATGTTGTTGGGTGTAGGAGTGCGGGCATGTTACTACTTGCTATCGTTTGGTGGTCTTGTACTGAATAGATCTGAGTTGCAACGCTCGGTCCATCCCAACTTGCTCCATCATCATCAGACCATTCTACTGTCATACCTAGTAGAGCATGCATATCGAACTTCATAATTCTCCCAGTCCATGGGTCAACGTAGATATATGGATCATTAGAATTGACTATTGGTAATAGCGGGTCGTAAACATTTTCACAAGAATAATCTAGAGAATCATGCATTCCAATCAAGTCACATGAAATTACTGCAGTACTTCCTCCAGGACCATTGCCATACGAACTCATTACCATAGTATCTGTTTGAGTTATGCCCATTGTTGGTTCGAATGTGGACATGCCTATCCCGTAATATGTTCCAGTTGCAGGATATGGCATATTTCTATTATCAAATTCGAATGTATCATTCCCCCATGCATCTATTGCGTCAGGAAAATGGTACCAAGTTAATTCAGGTCTCTCAAATGTCCACACGGGAGAATCCTGCTGAATCGGATCTATTTCTTCATTGGACATGCACCCGGCTAAGGATAAACTTAGCATCATCAATGTTACAAGAATTGTTCTCATTTAATCACCTTTGAATAAATCTGCTCCGAGTAAAGGAAGTAGAACTGATGCATCACCTTCAACACAAACATTCGGTGCTTCAGGCCTCATTTTGCCCCAAGAAATAGCTTCTCTAAGCCTTGCGCCAGAAAGAGAACCATCATGCTCTGGAGCGGTCGTTATGTAGACGGCTGCATCAAGCCCTCCCCTGTATTGGTTCCACCATATCACGTGGTGTTTGGAAATTCCTCCTCCAACCATTAGTGCGTTAGATGCCTCAACATCCCAAGTTAAATCTGACATTACCTGCTCATCTGCCAAAGTATCAATGTGGAAATCACGGTACTTCTGTCTAAACATGAATAGCTGTGCTCCGATTGAGCCATCTGTAATTCCCGGAATGCAAACAGGAATCTTATTTTTCCAAGCCCAGTGTATCAAAGTATCAGGTGTTCCTAACTTTTCACCCAGTGCCCATACTAAATGTATTGAGCCAAATCCTATCCACGCATCTGCGCCAGTTTTCCCGGTAGATTTCAATCTCTCTTCCCTTATTTCCTCAAGAGCAGGCATAACCATCGCTTCGATTATTTCTCCATACGAGGCATTAGGAACAATTACGTTTCCTAGTCTCATCAAAGAATGCTCTCCAAGTTCTATGTCATCTAGTTCAAAGGCACCATGGTAGTAGTGTTTGTATGCCCTAGCAATGTCGTGGTCTAGCATACCACATGTGGTTGAAACAACGTTGAACATCTTCCTTTTGATGGCTTCAACAAAGAATCCCCTTGTTCCTGTTGCACACAAGCAGGCAGGAAATGATAACCAATTCGTTACTTTGGTGGGGTCTGCATCCACTTGCTGGATATCGTCATTCATTTGTTTGAGTATATCTCTTGCGTATGCCAGTTTTGTTGCAGTGAATCCTCCAGCACCGGACATCTGATCAATTAGTGACCTTGGTGTTGAAATCTTAGCAAAGTCATAGTCGACGACTGGTTCATCAAATGACTGGGGGTCGATTGCCATACACAACTGCGGTACGGACTTGTAAATGAAATACTCGGAATTAAATTGTGTGTATTTTTCACAAAAGCAACTCTAGTCGATGTATTTGATCTCTTAAATTTGCAGCGGTTTCGAACTCCAATTCAGCCGCTGCTTCTTGCATTTCAGCCTTTAGTTTGGTAATTGTTGACTTAATCTCCTTTTCTGTGGCGGTGTTTATGTCCAACCCTCCAATGACAGTTGGTGATTCCTTGGATAAATGAAATTCCAATTGAGAATTTGAATTTTCAATTGGATTTTTACTTTCGTCATCGTGCCTTGACCATAATGCTGAATTTAAATTCAGCCTTGATGCAAATTCACCATCAGCCCTACCACCTTTTCTGGAAACAAGGCGTTTTTTACCATCCTTGCTTGTGTTGGTTCCCGCAATGAGTTCAGAACTTTCTTGCCCCATTTCGGGTAATGCTTTCTTTATTGTCTGAGGGGTTATACCATTCTTCAGGTTAAATGCTTCTTGACGACCTCTTCTCTCAAGGGTCTGACGGATGGATGCTTCCATTGCCGGTGACATGTCATCTGAATATAACAGAACTTGCCCGTTGGAGTTCCTTGCTGCCCTTCCCATTGTCTGCAATAGTGATCTTTCATTCCTCAGGAATCCTTGCTTGCCAGCATCAAAAATCGCTACTAGGCTTACTTCAGGAATGTCCAAACCTTCCCTTAAGAGGTTTATACCGACTATGACATCTATTATTCCTAATCGGAGTGCGTTGATTATTTCAGTTCTCTCAAGAGTATCAATTTCCGAGTGAAGATAATGAGCCTTTACGCCCATTTTATTCAGATATTCGGACACTTCTTCTGCAAATTTTATTGTAAGAACGGTGACAAGCGTCCTTTCACCTTTAGCCGTCCTTGCATTAATTTCGCTTAGTAAATCAGCAACTTGACCCTCTGTTCCTCGGACCTCTATCCTAGGGTCTAGTAATCCTGTGGGTCTAATTTCCATTTTCGCAATTCCGTCTATATTATTCACCAAATCAAAAAGGGATTCTGCTTCTGGATGCTTCTTTTCGATAGATCTAGGGCCTGCTCCTCCTTTGGAGAAAGCGTGTAATAGTCCCTTGGGGATTTCTTGACCACTAATTTCACACAGATGTCTCAATTCTCTTTCTCCTGGTGTAGCGGAAACATAGATCATCTGAGGCACCATCTTTTGGAATTCAGGCATCTTGAGGGGTCTATTGTCTGCTGCGCTTGGGAGTCTAAATCCGTGGTCAATAAGCGATTCTTTTCTCGACCTATCTCCAAAGTACATGCCTCCTACTTGAGGCAGAGTTACGTGGGATTCATCCATTATTACAAGGAATTTATCTGCATCGCCATGGAACTGCCTAGCACACGCCGCAAAGAAATCAAGCAGGCAGTATGGTCTTTCACCAGGCTTTCTCTGATCAAAGTGAGCAGAGTAATTTTCTACTC
>CAXAGT010000053.1:0-8597 GCA_963968885.1 uncultured Candidatus Poseidoniales archaeon
GAAGTGAGCGACTACGAAGTAAGAGTCGTGGAAGTGGATGTCTAGACCAGCGACTGGGAAGAACATTCCACTCAATCCACCAAGGGTGAAAGTAATCAAGAATCCAAGAGACCACATAGTATGGGATTGGAGTTTGATAGATCCACCCTGTAGTGTCCAAATCCAATTGAATATCTTAGCACCTGTAGGAACTGCAACCAACATTGTAGTCACCATGAATAAAGATCTCCAGAATGGTGACATACCAGATGTTAGCATGTGGTGCCCCCATACTACGAACCCGACCACGCCGATTCCAGCCATGGCAAATACCATCGATTTGTATCCGAAGATAGACCTTCTAGCACTTGTAGCAAGTACTTCTGAGACAATTCCGAAGGCAGGAATTACCACGACATATACTTCAGGGTGACCAAAGAACCAGAACAGGTGCTGGAACAATAGCGGATCTCCTCCGAATGTGTAGAATTGAGCAGCCATTGTATGGTCAAGCATCAAGAATGCTACACCGACAACGAATGCAGGTAAAGATACATACAGCATGAAAACCGAGACGAAAACAGACCATGTGAATAATGGCATTTTCATCAAGTCAACTCCTTTAGCTCTCAAAGTGAATACGGTTGTAATGAAGTTAACACCAGACAATGTAGAAGAAGCACCAAGCATCAGTATTCCTGAAATAAATGCGGTTGTACCTGGATTGTTTCCTAAGTCACCGAAATTGTTCAGTGAAGAATAAGGCGGATACATAACCCAAGTAATGTCTGCAGCCTCTCCAGTCCAGACACCGGTAAAGATTAGAGGAGTGGAGAATACTAGAATCCAAAGACCAAGAGCGTTGATTCTTGGGAATGCTAGATCATAGGCCCCGATTTGCAGAGGTAGGATGTAGTTCATGAATCCAGCGATCATTGGCATTGCTGCTAAGAAAATCATGGTTGTACCGTGCAATGTAAAGAATGAGTTGTATTCATCATAGGATAAGAAATCATTTTCTGGAAGTGCAAGCTGAATACGGAATAACAGAGCAAGTAGTCCGCCTACAAGGAAGAAGAACATACCGAATAAGAAGTACAAAATTCCAACTTCTTTGTGATCAGTAGTGCTCAACCAAGGCTTAATGTAACTCCAGAAGTTTTGCATTGAGAAACTCTCAGGGTCTCTTTGGTAGAAGTTCCACATTACTCCAAGACCTATTATGATGATAGCCAATAGGATAGCAGTCATCAAGATTGTAAGAGGTGGAGCACTGGTTCCGCTAGCATTGATTCCGCCGATATTTAGGATTTCTTGATTCCAGTGGTCTCCGCCAGAACCGTCTCCTCCGTTTACAGCGTTTCCGTATATCCTCATGGTAACTGTTACAGAATCATCAGCAGGAGCAGTCCAAGTGAAGTTCCAGGAGCGCTGCATGTTTCCATCTGATGTGTGTGTGAGTCCACCATCCATTTCATGCCCTAGGTCAGAAGGAATAACCTCAACCAATCCTCCAGATGAGCCGTCACTTGCGGTTGCAAGGATACGGTATCCTCCAAGTCTTCCACTGTCTTCAGCAGCTCTTGGGAAGTCTTGGGCTTCGATAGTCATCGTAAATTCATAAACTTCGGAAGCGTTGAAACTTTCGGGTAATCCAACGACAATGATTTCTGTCAGGTCACTTGCACCACCGTGGCAAGAACAACCATCGTTTCCTGCACTTCCAATTCCAGTTGGCATTGCTGTGAATTGTGGGGTTGCCAGTAGAGTTAGGGCTAACGCTAACACTATCAGGATGCCTCTAGTCTTCATCAGTAACCCCCCTGGTCTTGATTACTACTTTCTTTCTTCAGTCCGATGTCTGCTGCACAGGTTTCTCCCTCTTCTGCAACAATGTCGATTTTCCCTTGCATAAGAGAATGCTTCAATCCACAATATTCTGCACACCTAATCGGGAAGGTTCCAGCATCATCCGGTTGGAATCTCATTACTGTTCCAGATTCCAATCCTGGCACGAGATCTTCCTTAACTCCCCATTCCGGTAGCCAGAATGAGTGTTGAACTCCAACATATCTTGGTTCTGAATCGTCTAATGGCCTAGAGTGCATCCACAAAATTGTGTAATCATCATCGTCAAGGGAACAAGGAACAACTAAATGGTCTGTAGGAGTTACAAATTTGTGTCCAATTGGAATATGTTCCCAGGTGTGAAGTAGGGTATCATCTGCGTCGAATACCTGAACTTTTTGATGGACAAGTGGATTGAATCCAATTTCATGTATTATCATGTCATCTCCATTGAATGGAATATCTGTGGTTAATCCCGCAACTGTCAACTCAGCATATGAGGGGTGAGCATCTTCGTTGTGGTCATGCTCGTGATTGTGAGCGTGGATCATCATCACTCCGTTGTTGTTGTCCCATTCGACGTCCATGTACGGGTGCTCGTCTTCCCATGTCAGTGGTTGATTGTATTCGAATTCCCAGAACCATTGCTTGCCGTTTACGGTAACAGTGAAGTGATCATAATCGTAATCATCTTGACCATAAATTGCTGTGTCCCAAAAGTCTTCATCTCCCCAAACTGCAGTAGTTGAGGAAGCAGCAATTGCTGTTACCCAAATAACAAGAATTAATGGGACGATGTAGAAAGCAGCCTCAAGTTTTGTGTTATGCCTTTCAGCAGGGAATAATCCCACCTCGATTTTCTCGAACTGGCTTTCATCAATAGCAGCAGAACCTTCTTTGTACCTTATCATGAACAAAAACATTGCACCGAACGTGAAAATTCCAACGATAATGGACCAGAAAAGGAACTCTTCGTAGAGGTGGGCGAATACGGTGTCTTCCGCAGGCATAATGCTCCCTAATCTAATGGCAGGAAAGGCCTGTCTTAAGGGTTGTTGGCATCAAATCATGATACCTTAAAAAACCTTGATAGACTGTAATTTATTATTAAATATATGTTTCACAAAATACCAACGGGTCGTTCAAGAGCAAGTTTTTTTATACTCCATTTTTTTAGTTATTTTTAGTTGATATTTTGTTTATTCAAAGAAGGCTTGATGGCTCGTTAATTCTTGACTTAGAGATTAGTCCAAATTCGCAAACAAATAAGATATCTGGAATAAACCAGTGGAGAAAGAGGCTCAAAATTGACGTATCCAAGCCGGCAGTGAGTGGAATGGCAAATGAAGAACTTCTACGCTTTATTCTCGAAAAATTTGCCATCAAGAGGGATCAGGCAGAATTAATTTCTGGACACAAAAGCAAGCTCAAGTCAATTATAGTAAGCGGGATTACCGATGTTGAAATTTTAGAAATAGTTAATCAAGAGGTGGACTGAGATTTCTTTTGCTAACCGAGAATTACGATTTCGTAGAGCAGGCTTTGCTATTTTGCAGGCATTGGAGAGAGTTTTAGATTTTGGTGCAGTACTTGTTGTTGAAGGAAAGAAGGATACTGCGGCGTTACAAAAATTTGGTTTTTCCAAGGAATCAATTTTTGAGATTAACCGGGGTTGGGATTTAGAAAAAATCTCCAATTTTTTGTGGGAAAATCACGAGCGAAAACTCGATGATGGATTTCCCGGTTTGATCCTCTTGATGGATTGGGACAGAACCGGGGGGAAATTACAGAAAGACATCAAGAGGCGCCTTGAATCACTAGATCAACCAGTTGATGAGGAATTAAGACGTGAGTTGTCTATTTGCTTGAATCCAGAAATCAAATGTGTTGAGGATTTGGTTTCTTTCAAACATTCAATAGAGACTGCATGCGGGTATCAGTTTAGCTCAGGCAATTGAATTCCTGATTCTTTAACCGTATTCAGAACTACCTGCGTAAATGACCTAGCAATCCCATCTAATGTGAAAACTGTTTTTGTTAAATCATTCAAATCTTCTCTATCAGTGACTCTCGCTAGAACCATTGAGTCATATTCTCCAGTAACGTCATAGACAGCAAAAACCCTGGAATCGCTACTTATCTTTTCTTGCACCTCTATCATCCTACCCTTTTCGATTCGCAAGCCTGCTATAACCGTCATAGTCCATCCAATTTCTTCAGCACCTAAATTGATTGAATATCCTCGGATTACGCCACCGTTTTCCATTTTTCTTATCCTATTAGTGACTGTACCTTGAGCGATATTTAGTTTCCTAGAGATTTCTCTTTGAGAAGTCCTTGAATCTTCCTCTAAAATTCTGAGAATATCCTTGTCTATTGAATCCAATTGATTATTCATGAGCATTTGCACATTACACAGCCTATTGAACCTTACTTTGAATAATTATTGAGTCTTAAACTATCCTTTTAGTGGGCATTTCAATAGTTTGAGTCCATTCGCCAAGGTCTTCAATTTCCAGACTTATCTTAACCACAACATTCTGATCATGTTGTTTTGCGAGTTTAAGCACAAAAGATACTTCAGAATTTTTTTCTATGGTCATTGATTTTACTTTACCTTGTATTTTCCAAGGCCCCTCCACGCTAACGTTGTTTAACTGAATCGTTTTTGCTTTGGCTTTAACATTGATTTTCAATCGAGTGGAATCCGAATCTTTCCAGTTAGCGCTAATATCTGGTAAGGATTCATCTACATTGTTGATACTCCTAAGTATGACAGCGATTACTAGGCTAATGGCAATAAAAATCGGAATGAAAATCAAGAAATCTCCTAGCCCAATTTGATTTTGTGGAGGGTTTAATTCAACTCTGTGTACAGAAAGAATTGAAGTTTCTTCAGTAGCAAATTCATTGAAAAATACGATTTGAATTTGCCATCCTCTTGATTTTTCTTCAAAATCAACTCCAGCAGCTTCTAAATGTATGTCGGTCAAGGTCCAATATATCTCAGTAGTATTGTTTTGTTGCAAGGCAAAACCAGTCTCTGGCTTCCATTCTCGCACTAAATTTTCTGCTGACCTCCCAAAATCATCAATTGCATAATTCTCGGTTAGAATTATGTTAGCAGTGGTGCTTATGGGTAAATCAATATTTGGGGACATATCAAAATCTAAGATTATTCTAAACAATCCATCTGATTGTTGGGCAATTTGGACTATACCATCAATTTCTACTGAAGATGGTATTCTTTGGGCAGAATCTAAAGAATCGATGTAAGATTTAATTGAATTTTCATTGTATTCTCCTAAGTATAAATCTCCGTTTATCACTATAGCAGGGAACTCAAAAACACCCAATTGCCCTGCCCTAATGTTAGCATCATCATTGGGCCAATCTAGTCCTTCTTGCTCAGCATCAATTCTCCAATGGATAGTGTTTACAAGTTCATCCATCCCTTCTAGCATAATAGTGACATTTTCATATCCTTCGGAGTAGAAAAATTCCACAAGAGGACGCATATCGACATTTTCCCGGTCTACCTCAGTGCTCGAAAGCTCTTGTAATTCCACTAAATCCTCCTCAGCACTTGCAAAGTTGGAAAAACTAATTGCTAAAACCAAGAAGGTGATAAAAATGAAATTCTTGCTAATCTTCACTCCTCCTCAATAGAATCTGTTGACAGAGGGAGATTTAACTTACTTCTCAAAATGTCTTTCCCATCCTCATCGATCATCAAGGTAACTTTAGCAGCAAACCAAGCAGAAATTAGGACATCCTGTCCGAGGATTGAGATTTTCAGTAATCTTGTTCCTTTTGGTTCGGGAGAGATTCCTGTGTCTTGGATGAATGAATCCAAATCAGGAGCATATCCGCTCAACAACTGAATCAATATTTCTTCGCTTATTTCTGCCGCTCCATTGGTCTTGCCGTTAAAGAAAGGTAAGCCTGCCTGTCGGACCCGCCATCTGCCACGATTATCGGAAAGTGCTGGCAATCCTGCTTGGATAACCGATAAAGGATGGAATGTATCTTCTGGATATAGATTGCCTCTTTTGTCCGGAGTCATAGGTTTGTGAATTTTTTCAATCATGGCTTTAGGAGCAACATGGATTCTTTTACCGCGTTTGAACCAACTAATTGAACTGGTATCAATTCCATGTTCTTCTCCGATTATTTGCTTTGTCGAATCATCTAACAAGGAAAGTGTATGCCTTGATTTATGTGGTGCTTTCCTAATATTTGGTTCGTAAAAAGTTCCGTCTGGCTTTATTCTAGGTTTATCTGGATAGCATCTAGCAAAGGATCTTCCGTCTGGTTTGTAGACTAGTTTGGCAACAAAAAATCCACCACTGTTATTGTCACTGTGGTATATTCGCATACATTTTGAAAGTTCGGAAGAGATTTTTTCTTCTAATTCTTTTTCCAAAGAGGGGTCATATCGCAAGCGCTTGGTAGGGTCAACATGCTCCTTTTTCAGCAAAGGCAATTTGGGAAACTCATTATCCTCAACAACCTTTCCTTCCTCGTCAAGGAGGCTCCATTGACTCAAACCCGGGCGATAATTTAGATCTGAAATAACTTCTGAATCGATAATTTCTAGTTCCATCCAAGGGCACCTCCGAATCAATTCTGCTATTACTGCTTCATTTTCACATGGATCAATTGAACAGGTAGAATATACCATCTCTCCTCCAGGTTTCAACATCATAGCCGCTCTCTCTGCAATACCAACCTGCACATCGAACATAGACCTCGATTTTTTTGGAGACCAATTGAACCAAACATTTCCGTTTTTTCTGGTAGTAGCAGTTCCGCTGCATGGAACATCACATACCACATAATCTGCACCTGGTTTGGGGATTCTACCAATTGACCTGCCATCGTGTTTGCAAATAATGACGTTATGAAGACTTAGTCTTGCAGTATTAGTTACAAGCAAGTTGACTCTTCCTGCAACAGGTTCGTTGGCGATTACTATCCCATCTGGTAATAATATCTCGGCAGCCTGGGTTGCTTTTGAGCCAGGAGAAGCACAAAAATCGATTAATACGGAATCAGATTTAGGATTCAGAACTTCGATTGGAAGCATGCTTGCTGCTTCCTGTCTTGTAATTCTACCAGAATCATGTAACAGTGTAAACAGTCTCTTGTTGTTGGGATCAATATCGCCTCTGACAAATGGCATTTCATATGCTTCTATTTTTTTCATCCAAGGTATTGCCTTGCCTCCCAATTTTTCGATTTGTAACTTAGTCCAATCTTTATCAGGCAAAAATCCGGTAATTCTAAGTGTTTCAGGTAATTTAGAGGTAGCAATATTTAGAAACTCCTCTTTCTCTAATCCCAAGGATATTGCTAAGCCTAGCAAGGGTGTATTTTCCACATCAGAAATGTCGTTGATGACATTTCTCCTTGTGCTCATGATGCCAGCCAAAAATAATCCCCTAATGATTACTTTCCATGAATCTAAAATCACCACCTTGATAATAAGACCACCACCAAACTCATTTGTTCGAAGCAGCACGCACAGTTTGGGGAAAAGGTATGGTCTCGACTCTCATACCAATTTTCGCAATTTCATTATTACCCTCTTTTTTGCCTAAGGAAATAATATCAAGATTTACCAAGAAAAGCAACAGTATTTTTTGGCTAATCAGCCTTGCTCCGACTTTGTTGCTTTTTTTTATCTGGGTTTCAAGAGCAAAAGAAGTATTTTCTTTGAGTCAAACAAATTACTCTGTTATAACATTGTTAGGTCCCTCAGCAACCTTTTTTGAAAAGAGTCTTGCTTTAATTTCAGGGCAAGCTGCTGTTGAAATCGCTCTGTTAATCACAAATTTCTATTTCCTCGCTGTTTTTCTTAGGAAAAATCAAGATTCAAAATTTGATTCATATCTAGTTGAACATAGGGCAAGGGCAATATTTAGCTTCGTTACACTTGCAGGGTTGACATTTTTCTTTTCTGAAAAATTTTATCAGCAGGTTTCAAATTCATCCCAGATTAACCCAATCGGCTTTGATTCCAATCTTGTGATTTTTACCATTTTGATATATGTGGGGATTTTATCTCTCTTGATTTCTAGTAATATTTGGTCATCTGCAAGCATCAATGGGGATTTAAACAAAAGGGCATTTGTCTTTCAAATTGCATCGTCAGTTGCAATATACATAGCCCTAATTCTCTCAGAAATTAATTATTCAATTTACTTCGAAATTATCAACTCGTTGGTGTATTCGATAATACTGATGCCGTTGACAATGTCCTCGCTAGCGTTTTTCATTTGTATTGAAAACACCCGAAAAACCTCTATTAAGCAATCAAATCAAATTTTGATCTGGATTTTTAGTTTTTCAAGTATATTTATGATTACTTCATTGGTCTTTGCAAACCTGCTTCTATCAGATTTGAGTACCATGGCAATCTTGTATATCTCACTTGGGAATTTATGTATCTTAATCGGTTTGAGTCTACCATTTCTCTTTTTGCCATACCTAGGATTTGACTCACAAACTTATGCAGAATTTACTCATTTAAGATTTGCAATCTGCTTCATACCCTTCTTGATGCTAGCTTTTTCAGAATTTCAAGCCCTACTGATAAACAGTGTTGCCCTTGCTGCCTTAGTTTCATTACTTCTGACGCCTATTTTAATCAAATTCCAGCCTGAAATTCCCCACCCTGTGTCTGATGATAGTTAATCGGTTGAGAAATCAACGTTTTCCCGATTTATTTATCGCGCTCTTTATGTATCAAAGTAATGACATGGAGA
>CAXAGT010000054.1:0-8526 GCA_963968885.1 uncultured Candidatus Poseidoniales archaeon
TGGTTGGACCATGTCATTACGTCAAACTACTTCCTTTCAAATTCTTTGATTCAACCCCATGCAAGGTAATTTAGATAGGTTCCATAAATTACGACTGAAACTCCTAATGATTCAGCATTAAATCTGGTCATATCATCAGCATATGTGTGATACTCGTAGGACCCAGAACCATAACAAACAATTGCCCTTCCAGTTTTATCATTTGGTAAATCATAAACAAACGGACCATGGTCTGAATTGTAAGGCATCGCATTAGGTCCATCTCTCGGTCCATCCAGTAAAGAGAATGAAACTGAGTACTTGCTAGCAACATCACTTCTTTCTTCGCTGTACTTTTCGTGAATATTTTGTATATTCTCTAGGTCTTCTGCATTATTTGTGAACATTGAAATTGAATTTCCTCTATTCGCCGTATCTATGTCGACGTGATTCATATCCAAGTTGATGTACAGTCTGAGATTCTCTGCTAAGCTAGGACCATTTTGTGCAACCCATGCTCTACTTCCCCAAAGCCCCTCTTCTTCCCCACCCCAAGTGCAAAATTGTAGTGTATATTCAGGCATCTCTGATCTATTTGCAATGATAGCAATCTGTCTAGCCATCTCAAGAACTGAAGCAGTTCCAGAGGTGTCATCAACTGCTCCAGGAGAATGATAAACTGTATCATGATGTGCTCCTACTATCACTACCTGGCTAGATTTTCCTTCAAGTGTTCCACATGGGACTTTCACTTCCAGTTCTCCATCGTTAGTGATATCGAATTGCATCTGAACCACTGAATTGCTTTCAGCCATTTCGATTATTCTATTTCCAGTATTATTTGAAACTGCAATGAATGGTATGTCAGTTGGCATACTTCCACTATTCGCCTCTTTCAACTCATCAACCCTGATCGATTTGAAGATAGGAATGCAATCGTCTAGTACTATCTTTCCACAATTATAATTATTATTGATTCGAATAATTCCAGCAAGGTCATTTTGAGCAGCCTTGATGTATATCCCGGTATTTCCATCTACGCTTCCGTCGCTAGTTATTATTCCAACAGTTCCTGTCGCAGATTGCCAAAGACCTTCATCACTGCCATTTCCAAGATTCGTGATTTGAATATTATCTCCGAAGTTAATGTTTGAACTTCCTGAATAGCCTTGAATGACATATTCTGTTTGATGCTCGAATTCCTCTTGGCTTGAACCGATATCTAAAGGACTACATGGAGGAACGAAAGGAGTATTTCCTGGCTGACAAATTCTTAATGTTGGTTCTGCATTGATTGAAAACATAGGGACGGGCAATGAATACATCTCTGTGCTGTAGCCGAATGAAGACAGGTTATCGAGTATCATTTGAGCCCCTGCAGCTTCTTCAGCAGTTCCAGACATTCTTCCTCCCCAAGTAGGGTGCCCAAGAGCAACCAAATCTGAGGCAAATTTTTCTGTTGATTGAGCGTCAAAACCGATTAACTCGTAGTCTGGTGTGCCTCTGCCAAGTAGGGCAGGATTTAGTGCCAGCACTGATATGACCAATATTAATACCAGGCCTATGGCAATAACTTGTCCAACGTTAACTGCTTTCCAAACAGGCCTTGAGACGAATTCTTTAATGTCGAAATTTTCCTCCTTGACCAGAGATTCGACATCAGCAATAATCTCTGCTTCCAATATTTCATCCTCGGATTGGTCACTCAAAAAATCAATCAATCTCTCTATTAGTTCAGATTTTTTTCCTGAAACTGGAAGGTTTATTGCCTTCAGTTGTTCCTTGAGTTCAGATACAGTTTTTGATTCGAGTTCATCATAATTCAATCAATCACCGAGTAGTGCTTAGTGTCCTACTCTATGAACTCAATGGAAGTATGTCTCAAGAAGAACTATGTTCTAGATT
This sequence comes from uncultured Candidatus Poseidoniales archaeon, assembly GCA_963968885.1. GTDB lineage: Archaea > Thermoplasmatota > Poseidoniia > Poseidoniales > Poseidoniaceae > MGIIa-L4. The sequence goes on from CAXAGT010000054.1 coordinate 1,885, forward strand.
TAGATTTCTTCACCAGACCATCTAGTGGAGACATCATTATCTATCCCGATTTGATCAAGAACTCTTGCTACGATAAAATCAACCATGTCATCGATTGTTTTTGGATGTGTATAGAATCCTGGGCTTGCGGGAATAATCACTGCTCCCCAAGAGGAGATCTTTGCCATATTTTCGAGATGAACAGTAGCATAAGGGGCTTCTCTAGGGACAAGGATTAGTTTCCTTCTTTCCTTCAGTGCCACAATGGCTGAACGGGTGATTAAGTTGTCACCTATGCCTGCTGCAATCTTTCCAAGGGTAGTTCCGCTACAAGGAATAATGACAACTGCATCGATTTTAGCTGAACCAGATGCAGACTTTGCAGCGATATTTGTGTTGTCTTCTAAATAGCCACCATATTGCTCTGCGATTTTTTCAGGAGATGAGTTCGCCTCATGTGCTAAAGTTAGTCTGGCAGCGTCAGAAGCAACAATTCTGAATTGAATGCCTCTTTGCGCAAAAATCTCTGCTAGCCTTATCGCATAAGGTGCACCAGATGCTCCGGATATGCCAAGAACAACTTCTCCCATTGTGCAAAACTCCTTGTCCGTTGTTATAACATCTTGTTCTTAATTAACTCAAATAAGACATCATCGTGCAATCCTTGTAAGTGCTTTGTCTAGTGCTTCGATTCCTTTCACAAAATCTTCGTGCTCTATAGACCAAGCAACTCTAAGCCATGAGGTCATTTCTTCGGAAAACATGCAACCTGGTACTGCCAGCAATGACTCTTTGGCACACTCATTGTCAACAAATTCCAGGGAATTCCGATCGTCTGGTAACTTAAATGCACCAAACACCCCATATTCAGGTTCGTTCCAATCTATATTGTGTGATTGCAATAATTCTCTCAAAAGAGGTAAGTTTTTTTCTCTGAGTTCAGATATTTTGTTTACTGGTTCATCTAATTTGTCAAACACAACTCTTGCTAAACGGACAGAAGGACTTGATATCATTGCCTCCACGGTTCTAAAAACATCTTGTGCTCTTCTAGCCACTTCCTCACTCGCTATCATCCAACCAAATCTGATGGAACCAAGACCGTGAATCTTTGTCAGTGAATTTACGCTTATGCAGTGGTCACCACAATCATAAATTTTCACTGAATCTGGATGGTTAACCATTGAATCACTGTATACTTCATCGGCTATTATGTGTACAGAATAGTCCCTGCAAGTTTGTATTACCCACTCTCTATCATCGGGATGCAGGTCCCAGCCAACAGGATTTAGGATTGGTGTGAACATTAGAACAGATGCCTTTTTCAATACATTAAGCCATTCTTTTTTATCGATTCTCCAATGTCCAAATCCACTTTCTGGAGGTTTTCTATTCACTGGGATGGTGGTGTAACCAAGCAAATTCGCAGTTTGGCTAACCGGTGCATAAGATGGTGATTCCACCGCGATTATTTTGTCATGTTCTAGATCATGGCCAACTGATAACAAAGCGACCTGGAGTGCTTGTGTCGCTCCTTGTGTTACAACAATTCTATCTTTTGATATTCCTTCTTTTTTTGCTATAAATTCTCGAGGGTCAATTCTGTCGATAATGTGATGTTTTGCTATGTTAGCTAACTCCTCCCCCATCATTGATTCAAAATCCCACTCGAACTGAAGACCGGAATGGCTAAGGTCAAATTTCCTTTGCTCCCTTAATCTAGGTATGTACCAGTCAAGATAACCAATACCTTTCGTATTTTCGCCACGAGCGGGTTTTCCATGATATGGCCATTTTGTCGTTACCATGACCTGCGATATACAACAAGGAAATCAATATTCACTCTATCTTGACTGGAATTCTGTTGAGTTCTAAATGGCATGTGGAAATTAATTTCTCGCACAATGAATCATAATCTTCAGCGTATCCTAATTTGGTAAGGCATGTGGTTGTCTGAGCATCTAGCCCGCAACCCGCTACCATCTCAACTCTTCCCAGAGGGGTGTCATAGTTTATTGTCAAACCATGCCTTGATGTCCATCTAAGGAAAGATAATCCGATGGAACAAATTTTGTGTTCGTCAACCCATACTCCCTGCATCCTTTCATCTCTATATCCTTTAATTTCAGAAATTTGCAAAGCTGAGATTACCCATTGCTCAAGTTTGCTAATGACCGATTTTACATTTTTCTCATCTTCAAAATCCCACATAATAATTGGATAAACCACAATTTGTCCTTGACCATGCCATGTCATTCCCCCTCCTCGATCGGTTGGTGCAGTTTCATAACCTGATGGAGCAGATAATCCATCACTTCTAGCCCTAGGTCCTATCGTTACTATCTCTGGATGTTCACAAATCAATATTGTATCCTCGATTTCTCCTGCTATTCTTTGCTGCTGTAAATCCCTCATCATCGCATCGGAATCTTTCCAATGAACTATTCCGAGATTTCGGATCTCTACTTTTCTCATACCGTTTCCTCAGAATCTTCCAGAAGAGCCAAATCCGCCATCTCCTCTATTACTAACAGGCAAATCTTTCTCTGAGACTTCATGAAATCTTGCTATGGGGACAGGGGCAAACAGCATTTGCGCTACTCTCTCGCCAGCATCCAGAGTTATTGATTCTCCTTTGCCAATCCAAGTTGCTAAAACCATCAACTCACCTCTGTAATCTGAATCTATCGTTCCTAGACCATTTGGCATTATCATTCCCTTCTTGCCTAGACTTGACCTACATCTGATTTGCCCCTCCCATCCCTCCGGAATTGCACATTTCATTCCGGTCCTGATAAGAGTAGATTCTCCTTTAGAGACAGTAGTTTCCTCTATTGCGTACAAATCCCATCCGGCTGCAGAATCACTTCCTTTTGTAGGGATTCTAGCCTTATGATCTATTTTTGCCCAATAAACATCAATAATTTCCCTTGCCATACTATGTCGATGTTGAGTAAGTTTTTGTAGAATTCCCTCTATTAGAATTACATAATCTCCAGTGGAAATTGAGGTACTAAATTCACTGCTTTTTAAAATGTTAATTTTTCTTTCAAAAATTTCTAATGGATTTAATTATAAGCCTGTTACAAGCGATATAGAAACCTTGCGAAGCGTGGTTGCTACTCTCCAAACAAAGCCTCAAAATGGCGACAAATAGAGAATGGTTATAACCCGTCTTGGCAGGCAATCAAAACCCGCACCGCACAGGAAATGGAGGTATCGTTATGGTAATCGAGCAAACAAACTCTGGAAATGATGGAATAGACATTGATTTTACTGCTCAACACATCGAACCTATGCTAAAAGAAAACTTGGATAGATTCGTTCTTTTCCCAATCCAACACTCAGATATATGGGAAATGTACAAACAATCTCAAGCATCATTTTGGACTGCTGAAGAAATCGATTTGTCGGAGGACATGAAGGACTGGGAGAAATTATCTGATGATGAGCAACACTTCCTAAAACACGTTCTTGCATTCTTTGCTGCGAGTGATGGAATCGTAAATGAAAACCTAGTTGTTAATTTTGCAAATGAAGTTCAATGGGCTGAAGCTAGAACTTTCTATGGTTTCCAGATAATGATGGAGAACATTCACGCTGAAACCTACTCTTTACTCATTGATACATACATCAAGGATGATAAAGAAAAAGATCACCTTTTCAAAGCACTTGATAGAGTACCTTCAGTTCAAAAGAAAGGCGAGTGGGCACTTCGCTGGCTATCCAGGAAGAAAGGTTCATTCGCTGAGAGATTGGTAGCATTTGCAGCAGTTGAAGGAATATTCTTTTCAGGTTCTTTCTGTGCAATCTTCTGGTTAAAGAAGAGAGGTCTAATGCCTGGTCTAACCTTCTCCAATGAATTGATTAGTAGAGACGAAGGGCTACACTGTGATTTTGCTTGTATGCTTCATGAAAAATTGGTTAAGAAGACACCAGAAAACAGTATTCACAGGATAATTTCTGAAGCGGTGAACATCGAAATTGAATTCGTCACAGAAGCACTCCCTGTTTCTCTAATAGGTATGAATGCAAATCTAATGGAGCAATACATCAAATTCGTTGCAGATAGATTATTGGTTGCATTAGGGGCATCTAAACTATACAATGTGGAAAATCCATTCCCATGGATGGAAATGATTTCCATGCAAGGAAAGACCAACTTTTTCGAAAAGAGAGTGGCTGAGTATCAAAAAGCGGGAGTTATGGACAGTACCCTAGGTTCGGTCCAACAGCGTTTCTCAATGGACGAAGATTTTTGAACCGTATTGGAGTGAAAAGAAATTACGCAGTGTGAATTAAGGGTGATATTATGGCAATGCAAGTAGTAAATAGGCAGGGAGAAAAGGAAGACGTACGCTTTGATGCAATCCATGAAAAGCTATCTATGTTAGCTGAAGGATTGAATACTGAGTACATAGATTCGGGTCTAGTTACAAAGTTGACAATTGAGGGTCTCTATGATGGAGTTACCACTAGGGAGCTAGACCAACTGGCTGCTGAAACTGCTGCATCTCTTGCTAGTCATCACCCAGAGTACAGCAAGCTTGCAGCTAGAATTTGTATCGATGATTTGCATCGATCAACCAAGGATGACTTTTCTGAGGTTATCAACGATCTAAGGAATTACATTGACCCTGAAAGCGGAGAACATGCACCTCTGATTTCTGAAGAAGTACACGCAATCATACAAGAAAACTCGAAAGTTTTGAACTCATACATCGACTATTCAAGAGACCACAATTACGATTATTTTGGATTCAAGACCCTAGAAAGATCCTACCTGTTAAGGTTAGATGGTGAAGTAGCAGAAAGACCACAACACATGCTAATGCGTGTCGCTGTTGGAATTCATCACGAAAATCTAGAGAAAGCATTTGAGACGTATGATTTGATGTCTCAAGGATACTTCACCCATGCTACACCAACTCTGTTCAATTCAGGAACACCTACTCCGCAGATGTCATCCTGTTTCTTGTTGACAATGCAAGATGATTCCCTTCACGGAATCTATGATACTTTGAAGCAATGCGCTCTTATCTCAAAATCTGCTGGTGGAATCGGTTTATCCATACACCACATCAGAGCAAAGGGATCTTACATCAAGGGTACAAATGGGCAATCAAATGGTATTGTTCCTATGCTGAGAGTATTCAATGACACCGCAAGATATGTAGATCAAGGCGGTGGAAAGAGAAAGGGTTCGATTGCAATTTACATCGAGCCATGGCACCCTGATTTGATGGAATTCCTAGACTTGAGAAAGAACCACGGGAAGGAAGAAATGAGAGCCAGAGATTTATTCTATGCGCTATGGACATCCGACCTATTTATGGAGAGAGTTGAGGCTAATGCTGATTGGTCCTTCTTCTGCCCTAACGAGTGCCCAGGTCTACAAGATGCATATGGAGATGACTTTAGGGCAATGTACACATCCTTTGAAGAACAAGGAAGAGCCAGAAAGACAGTACCTGCAAGAGAAGTATGGGACAAGATTGTTGAGTCTCAAATAGAGACTGGAACTCCTTACATGTTGTACAAGGATGCGGCTAATGAGAAGTCAAACCAAAAGAACTTGGGAACAATCCGCTCATCCAACCTATGTACGGAAATTATGGAATACACTTCCAAGGATGAAGTGGCTGTTTGCAATCTTGCAAGTATTGCTTTACCTAAGTTTGTCAACATGTCTACTGGCGAATTCGACCATCAAAAGTTGTACGAAGTTGCATATCACGCTACTGGAAACTTGAACAGAGTAATCGATGTCAACTTCTACCCTGTGGAAGAGGCAAGAAATTCAAACATGAGGCACAGACCAATCGGATTAGGTGTCCAAGGTCTAGCAGATACATTTGCAATGCTAAAGATGCCATTCGAGAGCCCACAAGCTCAAGAATTGAACAAGCACATTTTCGAAACTATCTACTTCGCATCATGCTCTGCAAGCAAAGACTTGGCAATCGACGAGGGAGCATATTCCTCATTCGAAGGCTCTCCTGCTAGCGAAGGAGAACTACAATTCGATCTTTGGGGAATGACCGATCATTCTGGACGCTGGGACTGGGATAATCTAAAAGCAGACATAGTGAAGCACGGAATGAGAAATTCACTATTACTTGCTCCTATGCCTACAGCATCAACATCCCAAATTCTAGGAAATAACGAATGCTTTGAGCCATTCACTTCTAACCTCTATGTTAGAAGAACCCTATCTGGTGAGTTCATTGTTCTGAACAGGCACTTGGTAAGGGACCTAATCGCAGAAGGACTATGGGGACCTACAATGAAGGATAACATCCTAAGAAACAAGGGTTCAGTCCAAGCAATTCCAGGAATACCTGAGCACATCAAGGAACTTTACAAGACCACTTGGGAAATCAAGCAAAGAATAGTTCTAGACATGGCTGCTGATAGAGGAGCATACATTGACCAAAGCCAATCATTGAACATACACATGGTCGATGCTAACCCTGCTAAGGTGACATCAATGCACTTCTACGGATGGAGAAAAGGTCTCAAGACCGGAATGTACTACTTGAGAACAAAAGCAGCAGCAGATGCGATTCAGTTCACACTAGATGCTTCCACAAAGGAAGACCAAACTGTAAATGGATTAGCAAATAGATCTGAGGAAGTCGACAGCATGGATGCAATTGCCTG
>CAXAGT010000055.1:0-8501 GCA_963968885.1 uncultured Candidatus Poseidoniales archaeon
GAAATTAGAAGGTCAGGACTTTTTCTGAGTCAATCACCCACTGTGAACACTCAGCCATAGTTGAGAATTGAGCCCCCTCATAATACGGCTGACCTTTCAATACCCCACATCTCGCTTGACAAGTACCACAAACTTTCACAGGCACTCCATCGGCAATTAGGGCTTTTAGCATCGCAACCATGTCCTCTACACCTTCTGGAGGAGTAATTCCATCACGGGCTAAATCAACTGAATCATTCATCAGAAAAATTCTCACCTCTTGACCATCCGATTTAAGCTGCTTTGCCAATCTCAGGGCATTCCAAGTTATGTCAGTTCCATCATATGGTTGACGATTTAATATGATCATAATTGCCATAATATCGCCTCAATGAGATGCTTGGAAACCCGTCATATTCACTAGAAAGATTAACTCATCCTTAGAGAGTTTGCTAGAGCATCTCACACTCCCAGAATCAGTTTCATGGCGTATATCTGCAGATACAACCCGATTGTCTTCTTCTAATGCTCGCTTTACTCTTCCAGAGCATCCTCCACAAGTCATTCCTGCTATCTTGATGTTTAGTATGTGTTCTGACATTTCTCCACCTCATGTTATGGGTCTCCACCAGCGTAGGGTAAGCGAATTGCTGACAACGCTGACACTTGAGAGCGACATTGCCGCTGCTGCAAATGCTGGGGGTAGTAGCCAACCAGTGAAGGGGAATAATAATCCCATCGCTAGAGGGATTCCGATTAGATTGTAGACAAAAGCCCAACCAAGATTGGTTCTAATTTTGCCCATTGTAGTCTTTCCAAGGTCTAAGGCACTGATTGCATCACTAACATCATTTCTAACTAAGACAAAGTCTGCACTATCTAAGGCAATATCTGAGCCTTGTCCCATAGCCATCCCAACCTCTGCTTGTGCTAAAGCCGCAGCATCATTTATGCCGTCTCCAAGCATTGCTACAACCTTATTTTCTGATTGTAATTCTTTTATTGTCTCAGCCTTTTGGTCTGGTCTTACATCACCAATAACAGTTTGAATTCCGATTTCTTCAGCAATTCTTTGACCGGCTTCTTGTGAATCTCCGGTCAAAATAATCAAATCAAATCCAGCATCTTTTGCTTTCTTGATTGCTTTTGGAGTAGTGTTACGAATTCTATCCTTTGCTTCTAGCCAGCCAAGCAATTCAGAGTCTTTGAATACAAACATCAATGTCGCACCACTCCTTTTCCTTGCCTGAATTTCTTCATTTTCTTCCTCAGAAATAGTGATTTCATAATCCTTGCAAAGAGCCATATTGCCTATTCCAATAACTGCATCGTCATGAATTCCGGTGATTCCCTTTCCGCCTTTTATTTCGATATTTTCAACATTGTATTTCTTGCTTGAAACATTCTCCCATGACCATTTAATCGCATTTGCTAATGGGTGGGTTGATTCCTCTTCCAAGGCAGCGGCTAATCCAAGCATATCTCTAAACTCGCCACGCTTTGTCTCTATGTGGCTAATCTTTGGAGTGCCTTGAGTAATGGTTCCGGTTTTATCTAGTACGATTGTATCAACTTTGTGTGCTAATTCTAGCGCTTCAATTCCCTTGATCAACAAGCCATATCTTGCCCCTACACCTGTTCCCATCACAAGTGCAGTCGGGCTTGCAAGTCCCAATGCGCATGGACAAGCAATCACTAGCGTTGAGACTACTACAGTCATCACATGCTCTAAACTAGCACCAGAGGCATACCAAATAATTCCGGCACAGAAAGCCAATAAAAGGACAATAGGGACAAAGATACCTGCGATTTTATCTACTAATTTTTGCACTGGCGCTTTGCCATTTTGAGCCTCTTCGACCATAGATAATACCTTGTCAAGCATTGTATTTCCACTGACTTTTGTTATCCTGAGTATAAGACTTGCATCGATAACAGAGCAACCCCCAATTATCTCATCTCCTGGGATTTTTCTTACAGGATAGGGCTCACCTGTGAAACTGGAAATATCCACTAATGCCTCTCCAGATTCTACTTCTGCATCCAATGGAACAATTTCTCCCGCTCTAACTTTGATTAATGATCCAATTTCAATTTCTTCAATAGGCGTGGATAGAGTCGTTTCGCCATCATCCTGTACTACAAACGCACTCATTGGTTTGAGCGACATAAGTGAATGAATAGCCTCAGTTGCTCTTAATTTCGCTTTTGCTTCCATTAGATTTCCTAACTTTACAAATGCGATGATGAATGCTGCACCGTCGAAGAATAAGTGCTGGGTGATTTCTGTTGAGTTAACTAATGAAATTACTAAATGATACAATGACCAAACGATTGCAATGGTGGTTCCTGCAAACACAAGAACATCCATATTTGCCCTACCTTTACGGATAGCTTGTATTGCGCCAAGGTAGAAATTTCTGCCATTATACCAGACAAAAGTGCAAAGTATTCCAGCGATTATTTGATTGTATGAGGGGCCAAATCCTGATTCATATTTTGGTAGCGCCATCAGTAATAAAAAAGAGGTTACTGAGGCTAGGAGGATGATTCCTACAACCTTGTTTTCTTTTACAATTTCTTGCTTTTTTTCCTTTCTGTGTTCTGTGGAATCAATGTGGACGTGTCCAGTGTAACCCGCATTTTTTACAGCAACGAGGGCATTATTTAAGACAAAATTCTCAGCTTTGATTTCTAATATTGCCTTTTCTAGTAGTAAATTCACATTACAAGAAATGACACCATCAACGCGGTTTAACACATTTTCAACCGATGCAGCACAAGCAGCACAAGTCATCCCACCAATTTGGAGGACCACTTTGTCATCTGCCTGCATATCTATTCCTCGGGGTATTTGCTAAAGAGGATTTGCAACTTTTTTCTAAATGGGCGCTAAGTCCATTTGACCAGACCAAAGGTCAACTCCCTGCAATCGGCAGGGGTATTTTTGCCCCAGTGTCAAAAGGGGTTCTTGCATGCCATTGTGGTCAGGCTCGGCAGGAATTACGTGAATCCCATGCTCATCAACGCTTGTACGTTGTTTGCTTAGTTGACGTAAATGCATTCTTCCCTGAATTGAACCATCACCGATTAAATCTAGGAAGACCCAAGGATTTCTCAAACTTGTAACCCTCGAAGGCCAAGTAATTGTCGAAACCTCCTCTCCTCCTATCTCTCCAATCCTGCCCCCATCTAGCAAGTACATATGGAAAGTGTTAGCAACAAGCTCCCACTCTATCATTTTCGATTCCCAACCTCTTTGAGAACAATGAGCGCTAATTTCAACTACTTCTTGTTTTGAATAAACCCAATCCTTTCCATGTATTAGAGATTTTAATTGCCTATGAACCATTAAATCAGGATACCTTCTAATCGGGCTGGTAAAATGAACGTAGGCATCAAGATCTAAGCCAAAATGCCCAAGGTTTTCTTCTGAATATGTTGCCCTTTGCATTAACTGGAACAGCCCTTGATCAATAATTCGTCTTTTTACATCGTCTAATTCACTAGCTTGTGTTTGAGCATTTGCTAAAGCCCTAAGCATCTCCTTTCTCGCATCAGAATCAACCACTGTAGACATGTAATCTTCGTTCTTTTCTTCTTCCAAGTTTTCTTCAATATCCATTGAAATCGAGCTTCCAGCCCATGAGGATAGCAAGTCATTCAATTCTTCAGATTCGTCTTGACCGACCTTTCTATGGCTTGGCATCGGCAATTCGATGTTTAATCCAAGAGCAGAAATCTTAGCGTTGAGGGCAGTAACTTCGGGTCTATCAGGAGGAGTGTGGCAGCGGTAAGGCATACTCGCTCCTTCTTTTCCAAGCATGTGTGCAACAGCAGAATTCGTTGCTACCATGAATGACTCAATCATTTGCGTTGCTCGATTTGGCCACTTAATCTTCAGACTGATGCCATCTGATTTCAAGCGTGGTCTAACTTCGGCAGTATTGATGTCTAGCCTAATTTCTTTCGACCTCCACTGGTCTGCTAATTCCATCATCTCAGAGAATCTTTCTTGCTCTAATGCATCTTCATAAGAAAGGTTCTCGTTTACGTGAATAACCGCTTCGAAAGCTTCAGTTTCTATTATGTTAGAATCCTCACCTAAGTGCAAAGCTATCACCATAGCAAGTCGGTCAACATTTGCTCTAAGAGAGCACAAATCATCAGCAAGTCTAGGAGGCAACATTGGCAAAACAGTGTGTGGCAGATATACGGATGTTGCTCTGTTTAATGCTGCATTATCCAAAGCAGAATCTTTCACAACGTAATTGGAAACATCAGCAATCGCTACCCACAAGCATCTTTTTCCATCCTGTTCAACTAAGCATACTGCATCGTCAAAATCTTTAGCATCGTGTGGATCTATTGTCATAAATGGAAGATGTCGTAAATCTGTTCTTCCCTTTGAGACTTCTGAATCTCCATCGACTTCTGGAATATTCGCTTGGCTATCCACGTGCCTCTGGTCCCATTGTCTTGGGAACGGGTTTTTGTCGTCGTTTTTCAATGCTTTCAGCCTGTTTTCAAGAAGTTGTTCAGCGTTTACTTTCTGATCACAATATAGCAATAAAGCAGAGTGTGGCTCCAATCCTCTGAATCTCATTCCACTTCTTTTTGTTAGAAATTTTCCAACCTCCTTGACTAAATCAAATCCATCCCAGCAAACGATTTTTGTTTCCTTCTCGAGGAAGAATTCATCCGGCCAATGGTTGACTTTGTCTCCATTTAGAACAGAATGCATAATCTGTTCGATTACGTTGTATTTTTGAGCATCGGATTTTGATACCAGGTTAATTTCACCATTAGATTGATACTCTTCCCCTTCTCTAAGAGGAAAAGCCCCCCGCAATGTTGTTTTTGGCTTTGAATGGCGTGAGAAAAATGCTTCCCACGAGACCTTTTTGTTCAAAATTTCACTAACCTCATTCTGCGTTCTTAACCGTATTCCGCCATCCTTCTGGTAAAATCTCTCGCCTTTTGAAACACCTTTTGCTAATGCCGTCAATAATTTTGATTCAAACCTGTTTTTCTCGGTAGAATCAGAGGCATGTTTTGCTTTTAGCCCCTCTTTGCTCTCAATCAATTCAACAAAATCTCTTTTTTGATATGACTTAGAAAAATCATCGATGTAAGGAGTCAACCTCCTCCATAATCTTTCATCATCCGGAGATTTTGGACCTTTTTGCCCCTTTTGCCCTTTGTGATTATTATTCCTCTTGTGTCGAGGTTTTCCTCTATGGTTCCTAGACATCTCAGAGCCCCGTTTCCTTCAATTTCTTAATCAAATCGAGTTGCTTTTTAGTCAAAGATTCAATTTCTTGAAGAACGAATTCTAACTCTAAATCCCCGTCATTATATCCGGCTTTTCCCATCCTTCGCCTTTCCCCAGGCAGGCTGTTTTTTGCCACCGATAAATTTCCGGATTTACCGTTAGGAGTGGTAATTTGCACTTTCCCTCCAAGCATCAGAGTTGAATATGGTACAGGGACCTCTTGCACTATTTTCCCATCTTCCCATCTCCTTCCACTGCCGGGATCAATTCTTATTTTGACGATTAAATCCCCGTTTGTTCCTCTTGGATGAGCATGGCCTTGAGCCTTGAGTTTCTTGTTTGAACCATGCTCGATTCCGGGCTCTATATTCAACTTCATTGTTACCTTCTTTGTTTCCTGTGCGCCATTTTCAAACCTTATTCTTCTTACTGAAAAAGGAAACTTCCCACCCTCTGTAGCCTGTTCTAGTGTCAGGTCTAATGATACTTGCAAGTCTTTGCCTTTTTCAGGTTCAGGACTTGATTGTCTCTGTCTCTGTTGGAAGGGAGGGGCCTGTCTGGGCATTCCGCCACCTCCAAACATTTGGGAAATCATATCATCAAGACCTCCCATCCCTCCTTGCCCGAATGGATTGCCTTGTCCAAACGGGTTTCCTTGTCCGAATGGATTGCCGCCTCCAAACATATTTTCCATTTGTTTTTTCTGATCATATTCTCTTCTGGCTTGTTCTGTGCCAATTGATTCATAGGCAGACTGAACTTCTTTGAATTTGACCTCTGCCGCTTTATCTCCTTGATTGCGGTCAGGATGGTATTGTCTTGACTTCTTACGATAAGCACGCTGAATTTCTGATTCACTTGAGTCCTTATTTACGCCTAAAACACGGTAGGGGTCAGCATCTCCCATGTTGCATAATCTAAATGTCGGAGCATTTCAACCCTCCTTTTTTCCACTCTGCTTTATCCGATTGATTCATAATAAGTGGGTAGGTGGGCAAGAGAGTCCGAGGAGGCGTAGCCATGTCAGATAACGAAGTAAACTTTGAACAAAGAGTGCAAAATGCACAAGATTCTGTGGAATCATTCGTACGCCGAAGAATCACAGGTGGAGACTGGGCCCGTATCATCAGAATGGCTAGAAAACCTAGTGCTGAAGAATTCAAGAGAACTTCTATTGTTTGTGGTATAGGACTGTTTGTCTTAGGGGCTGTCGGCTTCGCCACACTACTATTGATGGACAACGCATTGCCACATGTTTTCCAAAACTGGCTGAACATTCCTTTACCCTGAGGTGATTTAGATGACAGACGCATTCATCGCTTTCGTAAGATTTGAAGAAAAACTTCTCCTACTTAGGAGAACTAAGACAGACCAAGAATTCCCAGGCCTATGGGATGGAGTGTACGGCATTGCTGACACACAAGAGGAAGTATTAGACAGAGTAAGCGCATGTACTGGTATTCCAGTCGAAAGCCTTCACTACCATTCAACTGGACCAGAACTTGGAATAGACATGGGTAGGAAATTAGTCGATGTTATGCCTATTCTTATCGTATCTTCAACAGACGAGGTTGAGCCTACTGGAATTTATGAGAAATCCGAATGGATTGATCCTGGTATTCTAAAGGACTACAACTGCATTTTTGCCAATTTAGATATGGATGGAGCAGAATCTATTTTCCGTGAAATGTATGGTTCAGTAGGTTCATTCCTTTACATCGTAAAGACAGCGATTGGTGGGGAACAAAGAGTTGCTGCTGAAATGCATGCTAGACTACATGGAGGGGGTTCTCTAAGAGCGCTTCAAACAGAAATAATGTCCATTCTTCATCCACCGGGTATGAGGGGATATGTATTCGTCGAATCCAGTGCGATTCATCACGTTGAGAAACTTATTGGAAGAGCTGGGGGAAGAGATCCTAGTGCCCGCAGAGGATTGAATTTGACCCCAATGAAGAATGCTAAATCTGTTCTTCCTGGAGAAGCGCCTCTAGAAGATATTCTACCGTACCTAGAGCCAAAGGCAGTCACCAGCGGTATCGAAATAGGTTGTATTGTAGAGATAGTCACCGGCGCATTCAAGGGTGAAAAAGCTAGGATTACTGGCGTATCAGAATCAAAGGAAGAAGTCAGCATGGAATTGTATGAACAACTCATTCCAATGACCATCAACATGCGAGGAGACCACGTAAGGGTCATTGAGCGAGTTGAGTGAATAGATAGATCGTATCCTTGCTCAAAAGTACAGCGAAAGCAAGGGTTACACCCGAGCAGTTCGCGTAATTCACCTTCGAAATCACATCCATCGCGATTAAATAGGGGTGGTTAGTCGGCGAAATGCTCACGATTAGTGACAAGGAGATGGAACAAATGCCAAAGCCATGGACATCCAAGCTGATTATCAAAGCACTAGGTGTCAAGAAGTGTAATGGTGGACTTGATTCCGCAGTTGAGGACTTACCTCTAGAAAAAGCAATGGAGGTTGCTAAGGAAAAGAATGGCGAAGGTCATCTTACCGGTGCAGACCTAAAGGCTCAGACAAGAGAAGTAATCGGCACTTGTGTATCTATGAGAGTAAAAATCGATGGTCACTGGGCCAAAGATGCATTGGAAATTATCAGTAATGGAGAATGGGACGCAAGATTTGAGTGATTAAAATTCACGAATTGCGGGAGAGGTGAAAGCCTCGCTGACCGCAGGGGTGATTAATATGGAAAAAGAGATAAGAACAGCAATCCAAGAAGCCCTAGCCAACGCCCCTGAGCGTAAATTTGTCGAATCCGTTGATATATCATTCACTATCAAGGATGTTGATTTGAAGAATCCTAATAATCGTATCAAAGAAGAAGTACGTCTTCCTGGCGGAAGAGGAAAAGAACTGAAGGTTGCAATGTTTGCAAGCCAAGAAGCAGCACAAAAAGCAAAGGCTGCTGGAATCCACGTTATTTCTCCTGAACAAATCGAAGAACTTGGCGGTAACAAAGGAAAAGCCAAGAAGATTGCAAATTCATTTGATTTCTTCCTATCCGAAGTTCCACACATGGGACTAGTCGGTCGCTGGCTGGGTGTCGTACTCGGTCCACGTGGGAAAATGCCAAGACCAGTACCGCCTACTCTAGATCCAGCAGTAATTGCAAATGGTCTGAAGAGCACAGTTGTAGTGAAGTCCGGAGACAAAATGACTTTCCACGCTCCTATTGGAACAGTTTCCCTTGAAGAAGATGAACTCGTAAAGAACGCAATGGAA
>CAXAGT010000056.1:0-8478 GCA_963968885.1 uncultured Candidatus Poseidoniales archaeon
AGTTTAGTTTTGAGGCAATTTGTAATTATCACTGCTATGGAAATGAGCCGGTTATATCTGAAAAATATTGGAAATTTTTCGTCGAGAAATTTGGCTTGAAATTAGAAAAAGATGCTGAAATTATTCATGATTGGTCTGTAGTCAAGCCTTTCAAAGCTGATAGGATGATGGATACTAGAAGTATTGATGGTAAATTTTCGGATAGAGACTTATTCGAATTTGCCCTAAAAGTCTCTAGCAATGAACTAGAATAGTTCAGTATTCACGCCATCCGTGCTTACATTGTACGTTAGCACAGGTAAGCATCCTAGTCTCAGGCTCATCAGATGAACGAGTTTGTTCTAGGTATGCATAAACTTCGACACTGTCGCACTTAGGGCACATGTAGGTATTTGTTGTTAGAATTCCTTGTTGTTGATCTGCATCACTGATAACTTCGTATTCACGACTTTGTGCTTCGGTCTTGGAGGTTAACTCGTCTAGAGAGACTTCCTTGTTACCAATTTTGACACCACCTACAGGTCCAACATAACCACATTTGTAGTTGGTGCATGAGATATTACCTGCAGCATCTGGGAATCCCAAAGTACCACATTTTGGACAGAACATGAGCCACCCCCGAACTTTCAACATATCAAGATTTTGATATTGTCGGGCATATTATTTATTATTGGGGATAAAATTATTTTATTCGCTTTTTTGCATCAAGAGTCAAATGTTAGAGCATTCTAGGGTTCACTATGTGGCTATGGTATGACTGGCGTGCGGCTGCTATTGTCAACCAAGATGGATTGATAATCGACATCATCGAATGGTCCAAACCTGAAGTTAAGCGAGCAACTTACAGAATAGATGCTATCAGGAACGGAGGACTAACCGATGAAGCCGAAGTTCTTGCGCAAAGGTTCCCTGAAGCAACAATATGCCTTGCTGGTAGTGATGAATTACCAGAAGCAGACTATCCGCCTATGACCACTGAGTTGAATGAAATCTTCGAAGAAGCAGCACTTGGTTTGGCTGAGTTGGGGCTTTCAAGGGCTGCAGGAGATGCAGATAGGCGATTGGAACATTTGCAAAAAGCCATGACTGAAGTTAGAGATATCACTCTGAGCCTAGAATCAAGATTGGTTGAATGGGTTGGATTATTCCTGCCACAGGTCCGATTTGAGCGAAATCGTGCTCAATTGGCTTCAACGGTAAGTCAATCGGATGGGTTAGCTGATCTTGCTCACAAATTAGGCGTTGAAGCACCTGAAGTTGAACCAGAAACAAGCGAGTGGAGGTCTCTGAAAGGACATGCCCAATCTGCTATGACTTTCAGGGGTCAATTGGATAGAATGGAAGCGGCTGTAAGGACGATAGCAGAATCTCATCTGCCAAGCCTCAGCGCATTACTAGGACCATTATTGGCTTCAAAATTATGCGTATCAGCACACGGAAGAGAAAGATTAGCACGTCTTCCAAGTGGAACTCTACAGGTATTAGGAGCAGAAAAAGCGTTCTTCTCCCACTTGAAAACAGGCACACCGCCTCCTAAACACGGACATATTTTCTCTCACCCATGGATTTCAAAATCACCTTACTGGGTAAGAGGAAAGATATCTCGGACCTTGGCTGCAAAAGCAAGCATAGCAGCAAGAGTAGACGCGTATGATGGAGAGACTTGGGGTCAACAACAAGTCTCAGAAGTAGAGTCAAGAGTTAACGAAATCAAATCTTCTCATTCTAAGCCCCCAAGGAAGTGAACACTTGGCAAAGAGATCTGGCAAGGGAAGAAGAAACCCTCCCGGCAGGAAAGTAAATGAAAATTTACGCCTAGGTTCCAGAGAAGTATGGACTCGCAATGCTGATGTCGGCAAATCCGTTTATGGTGAGACCAAGAGGGATTTTTCTGGGGAAGAGTGGAGAAGATGGTCTGCTAATCGCTCAAAGATCTGTGCTGGTTTGCTGTGTGCTAAAGAAAATCCCGATGGTCTGATTCCAAATTCGGGAGACGCAATATTGTATCTTGGTGCGGGACACGGTACAACGATTTCTCATCTTCACGACGTAATCTGTGGTCCTGGAAATATCCATTCAGGAAGAATTGTCGGAGTAGATATTGCACCTAGATGCCTTCGTGATCTTACATTTTTAGCCAAATCACGCAAAGGAATAATTCCCGTGCTAGGGGATGCTAGAAAATATGGTGAATGGCAGATTTATGTTCCTAACAAGGTGAACTGGATTTTCCAAGATGTTGCACAATCTGCACAAGTTGACATCTTTTTGGGTGCCTGTCAGAAATTCTTGAATCAAGGTGGAACCGCATTACTAAGCCTGAAAGCTGCCAGTGAGCGATGGACCAAAGAGGGGGAGAAGGCACTGTTTGATAGCGTAGGGGAAAAGATTGCCAATTCCGGATTAAAAATAGTAGAAGCAATTGATATTTCCAGGTATGAAGACAACCACGTCTTGTTCCATTGCCTCAAAAATTAGACATTATCGGCAATAACTTGCGTGACCCATTTTCCTTAATTGTGCAGTCAGGTATTTTTCTGCTTTAATCGATTCAGATGAAGTTGACATTGGATTATACTTCAAATACAGGTCTCTTCTAAGTTTCAAACCATGTTCTCTTACCCAAATATTTGAGCAATTTTTGTCTATTATGTGCTCATTTTTACAACAAGTGCATTCCATCCCACAATGACAGTGAAACTTGATATCCTCGCCATGGCATTGTTTGTGCTGATCGAATCTGCAACTTGGTGAGTGGGCTGATTGTCCGACATAGAACATTTTGAAATCCTTCATTTTGGTTTTTCCTTTGCTATCCCAAATGTGAGGATTGTCTTTCTTGAATTTCTTTGGAGGTCTGAATGTTTCCGAATTCAACTCCACGACATAAACACTGTAACCCATGCCACTTGAATTACACGCGTGAAAAAATATATCTTTCTGTGCAAAATAATTGATACTTAGGATAATAGAAGTAATCGGTTAGCAACCAGATAATGCCAGAACTTCCTGAAGTCGAAACGGTTCGCCGTGGGCTGGAAAGTGCTTGGCGTGGGCGTGAAATCACAGGAGTAGAATTGCGCAGGGAAGGTCTACGCTACCCATTCCAAGCAGATTTAGAAGAGAGATTGCTTGGAGCGCGTGTAGTAGATGTCTGGAGACGTGCAAAGTATCTACTGGTCGAGTTTGACAATGGGCAAGTAATGGTTTCTCACTTAGGTATGTCTGGAAAATATACGCTAGTTGCTGGCAATGAAATGGATGCTAAGTCGGCATCCAATCCAATGATTTCAGAGGATGAGTTTATTGAAAATAAGCATGACCATGTCGTTTTTCACTTCGCAGATAATTCCTACGGAGTCTACACAGATCACCGCAGATTTGGATTCATATTTTCACTTGACAAGGAAGATGTGAATGATAACAAATTCATTGCTAAAATTGGCCCAGAACCACTGCGCATGGAAGGAGTATGGGGGCAGTCTCTATGGGATGCAAACCAATTTGCAAAAAAGATTCAAAACAGAAAATCTCCTATCAAAACTACGCTACTGGATCAGCAAATCGTAGCAGGTCTTGGCAATATCTATGTTTGTGAAGCACTACACAGAACAGGAATTCATCCTGAAAAACCAGCCAATGAACTGCTGACAAAATCTGGCAAAGCGAGTAAGAAAATGGTTGACCTTGTTGCTGAATGTCAATTGATATTGAAGGAAGCAATTCTTGCTGGGGGCTCTACACTGTCTGATTTCAAGGGTGTTGATGGCTCGCTTGGCTATTTCCCGCACCAATTCGGGGCATATGGAAAAGAAGGAGATGCATGTAATCGTTGCTCTAAGGGTAAAATTGCAAGAATCGTTCAGGGAGGACGCTCCACTTTCTATTGCCCAAAGTGCCAGAAGTAATCACAGGATTAATTCGTACGCTAGCAACGCTGCAAAGCCCCAAAGAACCAGTGCAGTAATGCGATCGATGATCTTTGAATTTCTCTTTAGTACACCAAGTATTGGTCCTTGAGTCAGGAATAATACGACTACAGTATACCAAACTCCGTCAATGGTCATACCAAGAACAGCAATAGCGATCTTTGTTGCAGAAGTGAAATCTGGTTGCAGAATTTGACTGAGTACAGACAATAAGAAAATTCCGATTTTAGGATTGAAAAAAGCGATTAGAAAACCTTCAGCAAAGCCTTTTCTCTGATCTCCCTCATTCGAATCATGCTTTTCATTCTCGCTCATAGCGGGCTTTTTCCATATTTCATAACCAAACCAAACCAGCAAAATTCCGCCGATTATTTGCAAGATATTGTACAATTGTTCTGAGGTTTCTAAGATGAAGATCAATCCGAACACTGCTGCAAATGCATAGATTCCAAATCCTAAACCGTGCCCAACCGCACAGGCTACACCTTGCTTTCTGCCACCATCGAAAGTATTGCGCAAAACAACTGCAAGGCTAGGGCCGGGAGAGGTTGCCCCGAGGATGAATACCGTAGCAGCAGCCGCAATGGCTGGCCAGAATATCTCCTCCATAGTCCACGCTAATATGGACTAACACATTGTTTATCCTATTGAATCAGAATTCGATTAATTGGTAGTTTGGAGCCTTCTTTCTCTTTGCAGCTTCCATTGAGACCTTGAATAAATCCTGATGAATTTCTTTTTGCGATACTACTAATGCAAAAGCCCTGGATAGGGATGCTGTTTGGTTTCTTACCCTGTGTGGATATTTGGTTTGTACCGCATCGATTAAGTCTCGGTGTTTGTCAGTGCCCATGAACATTCTAACAACCTCTAAGGATATAATTGTTGTTCTTATTGCTCATTCCAACTTCAAGACATAATCGGTCAATTTGTTTCCAGATAAAGGAGTTTATTGTAATTTTTTGTCGAATTATGGATAAGTTTTGGATGAATTCCAGTGCTAATTTTGGTTGTTGAAGCAAGAAAAACAGTCGTAAATGCACATATAAGGGAGGAAATTTTCTTACCGTCATGGCAGATGTTCAAGACATACCAACTGAAGAGGAATTTTCATTCAAATTATCATATGATGAGGATGATGAGTTAATCCAAACTTTAGTCGAATCTAGGGATAATGGTGCCTTAGATTCTCACTTGAAGAATTTGTTGAGGCTAGGGCACAGCGTTTACTTGGCAGCAACTTTCCAAACTAGCCAAGAATCCCTTAATTCTCTCATGAGACCATTGGACAGCAGAATGGTGCAACTTGAAGGGATGGTTGACCGCTTATTGACAGGAGTTCAAGGATCCTCAACCAAGGGGGAGGTTGGTGAACAAATTGTCAAAGGTCATTTGCAAACCGCTTTTTCTGGTACTAAGGGAGACCAATTCGAGTCAATTGCTGATGAGAACAGAACCATGGATATTAGGGCTTCAATGATGCTTGAGTCCAGTTCAGGAACACCAATAGCTGTAAATGCACTGATCGAATCAAAGTTGTACGAGAAAACGGTTGGGCAAGGAGAAGTTGACAAGTTTTGGAGAGACCTTTCTCAATCAAGCGAACAATTCGGACTTTTCGTGTCATTGAATAAATCTATAGCGAACCAATCAGATTGTGTCAAGGTGGAAGTAAGATCTGGGAAGTATGCAATTTTAGTTTACAATGAGAGCCAAAATCAAATGAGACATTTAGTCGCTTATGCTTTGCTAAGAGAAATTGCAAAATTAGTAATTATACAAGGTAAGCAAATTACAGCCTCTAAATCTGATATTGTAACTACACTACTCGAAGATTTGAGTGCAGATATTGACATAATCACAAAGGAATTATCCCAACTTGGAGAAATCGAAACTGCAGCTGGTAAAATCATGAAAGCCACAGGCGAACATGTCGCAACTATTTACAAATCAACCGGGATGATTAGAGTAGCCATAGAGCAAGGAATTAACAGCATCAACAGAGACATAAGCAAGGCTGCAGGTGAATTATCTGATGAAGGAATGAAATTGCTGGAGTTCCAACAGAGTGTTTGGGAGCCAATTGTCAAGAAAGCAGACAAAGTATTCACTCCACATTTGACAGCAATGAGGGTCGGTCTTTTGGCTATGAATGATATTACACCGATGGTTATTGATGAATCTGGAAGCAATATGATTCTAAAATTTGAGGATGATGATGGAGAGTACGTAAGCCTAGAAATTCAAGGAAGTCAAATAAGTATCAAATTTGACTATGCTGGTGATGTTCCAGACGGAATTCCCGGTAAAACAAAGAGTGGCAAAATAGTCATAGGGCTAAACAAGAAAGCTGCAACTATTGGAGAGGTTGATTGGCAAAAATTGGGCGAGATGATGATTGCGGCTCTTCCTCAATAAGCTAATTTGCTGGAAAAAGCATCGCTATTCCGCTTTCCTGAGCATCAGGTTAACCGAGTAAGTCTGGTGATGTAATTCACCTATTTTCTCGAAATCAAATCTGCCATGAAAGCGCATGCTAGCAAGGTTTGGTGGGTCAAGAGATACCTCTGCTGCAATTTGCTTGTTGGAATATTCGATAATGTGAGAATAAAGCATGCTTCCGATTCCTTTGTCTCGGTGTATTTGGGCTACAGCAATTCGATCCACATACAGGAAATCAGCCATATTTTCATTGAACCAAGCATAGTTGAGGCTGCCATATTCTGTTGCAGGTGGAAGACAAATAACGTAGCCTAGTAGATTGCTGCCTTCGTATGCACCAACTGAAATTTCAGAATATTCAAGCAAATTCAACAAGCCTTGCTCATCGACTTTCCCAGTTCCAGGCAAACCCTGTTCATTGATTTCCCACATCTTTTGGACATCAGAGCCGCTTAGTTCTCTAATTTCCATGACAAGCCCTTGGGGTTGACTTCAATAATTATTTTCGAGGATATGGCTTGCTTAGACCATTGCTTGAGTCTAGAAGTTATTGAGAAATTTCTCTTCTTTTCTGTGATTTGATAATTTCAGTACCATCGAACCTTCTAGCATAGACCTTGAAGTGGTCTGGTCCTTGAATTCCATATTGTCTCTCTTCTTGGCTGTGACCTGGACCGTACACGATACGATTCCCGCCTCTCGGTGTCCATCCCTCTGAGCAAATTTCAACACGATCTGAGTAAAATCCATCCGTGTAATCCCCTGATTGATCTAATGAAGAGTCATCATGCAATTTTACACTGGTAGTTTTCTCTAATTGGAGAGTTCGCTGAGTCGGTCCAAATTGCTCACTCCAATCCATCTTTGCAACTATTTTCTGAATATGTCTTGGCTCGTTTGCAGTTGCCATAATCGCTTCTTCACTTTGCAAAACAACTCCAGCCATTCGCAATTGTCTTCTCTTTCTCAATTGCTTGGTCATCTCCTTTCTTCGCTCTGTCTTTAGCACCGACAGACCCCAATGTTCCCCGACAGCGGATTCTCTTCGAGTGGGTAGGTCAAACCATCTTTCACTTCGCAGAGTGGTTTGTTTGACTACCCTGAGGGTATCGATATTTATGGCTGCAATTCCAGGTGAGACGTGATTGAAGGCTCCAACATCCATAGCAATCCATGCAGGTCTTCCATCATCAAGAGTCATGTTTGAGGCAGCGACTTGTCCAGGGCAAGGTCCTACTTTGGTAGTAGTTGAGTGCCCAAATAGGATGGTTCTATTTGGATCGATTGGAGAATGGTGCTCATAGAATCTCTTTCTTATCCAGAGCATTTCTTTATCGCCTTGAGTATCAGGTGGCATTCTTGGATCATAACCAGCGTGTACTAGCCTTACATCATCTAAAACGATGTGATTTGGTAATTGGTCCATCCACATCAGGTCATCCCAGAATCTTGCTTTAGCTTCCCAAAGGTCCCCCTTTGCTCTAACGATGTAAGAGCCCCAAGTCGAGTTTCCTCCACGCTCTAGCCAAGGTTTCCACAATTCGATTTGTCCTTTTTCTTGAGCGCAACGAATTGCCATTTGCTCATGGTTTCCTTTCAAACAGATGATTCGCTCATCACTGCGGATGAATTCGATTAGTCCGGCTGAGTCGGGCCCTCTATCGATCATATCGCCTAGACAGATAATTCGGTCTTCGCTTGAGAGGTTGAGGCGGTGAACTAGGGCTCTGAAGGTGGCTAAGTGCCCGTGAATATCGCCTACTGCCCACACTTTATGCCCGTCTTCGATACGTGCTTGCAGGTCAGCCTCAAGGCCTCCGTCCCTCATTGAGGGTCCTAATGGTAAATCCAATGAGCAACTCATCTGAATCCCTGGCAAGATTCCTCTTCCCGTCCCATCCATTCTTCAGTAGTTATATTGTCTTCTGTCAGAAATTGAGACAAAAGTGGTGTTTTTGCGACCTTTTTGGGTTTTTCCAAACTCCATAGAAGTATGTACTTTCAATAGTTCTAGTTCATATTGTTATTTTTTCAAAATTATTTTGACATTCTGTGGAGTATGGCCGACCATATAGCAACCCGAAAATCCACTTTTACTTCTGCTTCT
>CAXAGT010000057.1:0-7797 GCA_963968885.1 uncultured Candidatus Poseidoniales archaeon
GATGAATGGCCCATAATTGAATCGCCATCAGAAAATATAACACTACTACCCGAACTGAGGTAAAAATCTTCAAGCAATTTACCTTCTTCAATCACATAGGAAAAGAAATCTTTGTCAGAATAAATGCCATACTCGTATCCGAATCCAGCCTGCCCAAAGTGCCACAATTTTGAATCCTCGAACTCATCAGTCCGATGTATATGTGTTACATCCTGGTCACCCAATGAGAGAATAGAATTTTGCTCATGCACTAATTCTGCAAGTGGCACTTGAATGACCTCCATCATAGAAACAGACTCATAATTTGGAAGGAAATCAGCCCTACTCAAATTAACTATTTCCGAGTTGATTCTACCAAGTCCCTGCTCGTTACCAACCGATATACTAGCCGTACCGTCTGCTTTAGTAAATACATAGCCAGAATCCTTCGCTGTCCAAGTGGAATTTGCAATTTGTAAAATCTCCTGTTTGGCTATTTCAGCCTCTGCAACTGAAAGCAATTCATTTTCAAGAGTGAACCTCAAAATATTCACTTTTGATTCCATCTGGAATGCTGATTGCATCGTAGAAAGTGGCATGAAAACCGCAGGCGATTGAACACCTGCAAATGCTGCTCCAAATTGAGGAGAAACAATATTGCTAACAGTGAAATTGAGGAACCTGCTTTTTCTTTGATTATCCTCGATGAAAAACCACTTAATGCGAATTTCCTCACCAACTTCGAGCTCTAATTCTTCTGATAATTCAGTAGTTATTGCGACAGCATCTTTTCCACTAAACCTTCGCTCTTCCTCTAAATCAAAATATGTAAGGCTTGGATCCTTGGAAAGTGGCGGGTAGTTGAATTGCGATTCAAGGGTTGCATTCATCGAAATTAGTGCTATTGCAGGTAGGGCTCTGCCAGAATCAGCAGACACAGCGCCACTTTGTATTAGCCCAGATTGATAGGAAATCGGTGGATTCTGTAAATCCGATGCACCAATATCAGTCCAAATTTCATCCACAAAATTTTCTGAGAAAACAACTCTAGAACCAGTAAATGGATCGATGCCCTGAATTACAATATCTGTGTCCTGCCATATTTCTTCAACCTGCCATGAGATTGTATTATCGAGACTATCACCAATCACCAAAGAAGATGTTATTACGGAGCTTGCTATCATAAGTCCAGAAATTAACAATGCAGTTTGCCTCTTTTGCCTAACCACATTATTCCAAGCTAGGCGCCAAATTACCAATCTAGAGGGGACTAGAAGTGGTTGCAACAAAATTAAACTGATTATTCCAAAAGATAAACCAATGCTTACAGAAGATGCTGAATTAATACTCAAAAAATGGGCTATTATGTAACTTATAATTCCATCAATAGAAGGACCAAACAGGAGAGCAAATAGCGCTAATTTTGATGGAAACTCTTTCCTAAGGTTGTAAACTGAAATAGCAGATAAAGCAAAGATTAGAATTGATACAATTCCAATCTCGATCAACATTTTATTCCTCCTCAGTAATATGTTTAGTCGATTCGACTTTCCTGTCTGAAATTACTTTACCATCTTTTAGTTCTATTATTCTATCACAGGAGTTAGCAATTTCTGTATCGTGTGTAACCATAACAAAAGTGGTTCCCAAATTTTTGTTGATATTCTTTAGCAACTTCATTACTAATTTGGATGTGTTATCATCAAGGTTGCCCGTAGGCTCGTCACAAAATACAATCTTTGGTTTGTGAACGATTGCTCTTGCAATCGCTACTCTCTGTTGCTGACCTCCGCTGAGCTCCTTTGGTCTGTGTGTACCTCTATCGCCAAGCCCAACTTGAGTCAAGGCTGTAAGGGCTTGTTCTCTAGCATCATTTGCCTTAATTCCTGTATTAAGCAAAGGGAGTTCTACATTTTCTTGAGCATTCAAAACGTCGATTAGGTTGAAATCTTGGAAGATAAAACCAAGATTCTTTGCTCTCAGTTTCGTCCTTTCATTATCATTGACGCTAAAAATAGAGGAGCCATCGATTAACACCTCTCCACCAGTGGCAACATCTATTCCACTCAATAAATTGAGTAATGTTGTTTTCCCACATCCTGAAGGACCGATTACGGCAATAAATTCCCCCTGTTCAATTTCTATACTTATTCCATCAACGGCGCGAATCATATCTTCGCCACTGGGATAGAGTTTGTACAAGTCTACAGCCTTCAACGCGTCTCCCATATTCAACCTAAAGCGCAAATGGGTTGAAAAGTTATGGCATGTTGTGAATCAACATGGAAACATTGTGCGAGGTCACAATACTTGCATTTGGACAGATCGCTGAAGATTTGAATGTGAGGAAAAAAATCGTAAATATTCCTAGCGGTACCACGGTTAAGCAAATGGTAGAAGATCTTGGCCAAGGTCATTGGTTAGGTCAAGGATTGGCTATCGCAATTGATGGAGACAAGGTTGATGTTGAGTTCAAAATCTCGAATTCTTGTGAAATTGCCTTATTGCCACCAGTAAGCGGCGGATGAAGAGAAAATCATCCAAAGATTTGAGATACTTCGAACTCCAGCGGACATCAGGGCGAATCGATGTTTGGTTCATTTGGCGGCGTTGAAGTACTGATAATAATAGGTGTATTTTTCCTTCTTTTTGGAGCGAAGAGACTGCCAGAACTTGCAAATGCACTTGGAAAGTCCAAAGGCGAATTTCAAAGAGGACTAAATGAAGCAACCTCAACTAAACTCGCTGAAACTGTTGCTGACCTTGAGGCCGGTGGCATGACTGCATCACATTCCTTAGGCGAGAGAGCCAAAGCAGTGGGAATAGACCCTGTTGGAATGGATGTTGAGGAACTTGAAAAGAAAGTTTCAGCATTGGAAAATCTGGAAAAATCAGAAGAATAGGCTAACCTCTCTTCTTCTTGAGAACCATCTCTGAGCCACAGACATCACAATCCATAACAGATCCCTTTCTTCCTCTTCTTGGACTATCATCTAATTTTCTAACTGCCCTACAACCCTTACACTTTGCTTCCCAGTACCAAGCTGCTGAAACTCCTTTGGTGTTGATTGATTTAACTTTCATTTTTGCATGAACTGCAACATTTTGAACTCTGTAATCATCACTAAAAAGAGTGAAATCTGTTTGGTTTTGTTGTAAATCAAAGCATATCGCAAGAATATCTAGGTCAACATCACTTAATCGTGCCAGGTCACCACTTTCTTGGGCTGCTTTTTTGGCTGAAGCCATACCTTTTCCAGTAGGCATCATCCAGTTTATGTCTATGGTTTCAATGAGCAAAGACCTGTTTAAATCGACTCTTTCTAATTCTGAAATTTGTGTGCTAGAACAAATAGCATCTCTGAATTTTTCAATGGGCCATGCTAGAAGGGCAGATGTATCCAGTACTTGCATCGGATTGCCCACATTATATCCGATATCGTTCGAATAAATGAATACCAACCACCACTTATATCATTAGCAAATGATTCGCACTAATCATGGCCATCGAGCAAGGAATCATAGATTTCTTCGAGGCTTATGGTCAATTAGGACTTGCTTTACTTTCATTTACGGAGTCATTTATCGAACCAGTACCAGCAGATGTATTGTTCATACCAATGGTGTACTCAGAACTCGGAAATACAGGGACGATCATTTGGCTGTGGCTAATAATTACCATAACTTCGATCCTAGGAGGATTAGTTGGATACTGGATAGGAGCGAATTGGGGGAAATCAATAATCAAGAAATTTGGTGCTGAAAAATATGTCAAGGTCCTGGAATCTTTTGCTGATAAGTATGGAGATTGGGGAATATTCATTGCAGCTTTTACCCCTATACCATTCAAAGTTTGTACTTGGATAGCAGGCATGGGGGATATGGAATTGAAACCATTTGTGGCTTATTCTTTTGCAGGCAGAGGACTACGGTATGGAATTGAAGCCATTTTGGTCGTAATGTACGGAGCAAAAGCGGTTAATTCATTTGAGTGGTTCTTAGATAACGAAATCTATTTTGCAATCATCATGATAATAGGAATAGCATTAGCATTTATTGGTTTGAAAAGATGGAATACATATACCAACCAATTTGCCCAAGAAGAGTGATTTATTACGTTCATTGAGACGAAATTCATGTTGTGTTAACTTATGTTGCTGGATGAGAATGATTATCAATGAAATGCTTGACGCCCAACTGTCGCTCGTGTGGTGTAGCACGGCCCATCATTACGGGTTTTCATCCCGTCGACCCGGGTTCGAATCCCGGCACGAGCACTTAATCGATTTCCACTGATGATAAGTACCGTTTAGGTCAATCCATTTTCTGTTAGGATTTATGCGATGGAAGCCTGCATTTTTCCGTGTACGAACACTTTACTAAATTATAATTCAATGTAATGAGTACGGATAGTATAGCTAATCCTTACCAAGAGAGGCTATATTCGCTAATAACCAAGCACTTGCTGCACTTAGTTGAAGATAATCACCAAGTGAATAAATGCCGTATGTAAACACACTTATGATCCATAAGGTACTTGCTAAAGTTTGCCCTAACCATTCGATTTTCAAAAATTTTGATGAAAGGAACATATTAACGCCAGAGCCTTCATTTTTTTTCAAAAATGATGTCTTTAAAATGCCTAACAAGTCAAACACTCCTTCCCACAACATGATAAGTCATCGAGAAACATCCCCCATGATTTGTAAGCAGCTACGAATTCATCCGTCTCTAGACCCAATGATTCCGCAATTGATTTTGCGACAACAGCAAATCTCTGCCTGTATTTGTATATGAAGCAGAAAATGTGACCATCGTGCCTAACAGAAGGACCGCACAAATACAGACCATCGGTAATGGTTGAACAATCCTGTTCAGTAAGCATTGGAAAACCATCTTCTCTATCCTCGAAAAGGTGAGAGATACAACTATGACTACCACGGAATCCAGAGGCTAACAAAGGTTTCTCATCAGAGAAATAAACATCTCCTCCTTCAACAGTTATCTCATACTTACCATTTACTAATTCCACGGATTTAACGGTAGTGTGAGCATTTAATTTTACGTTCTTCTGAAATTTATAATCATTCATTCGTTCAAATGTAAATGTGGACAATGCAACACTAGGATCTGAGGTTTCCTCCCCCCATGGACAGTTTTTGTCGAATACGCGTACCTTTTTCCCCTTTTGGGCGAGATGGTAAGCAGCATCTATTCCACTTTCATATCCGCCAATTATAGTATACTCTTTGTCCCGAAAATCGCTGTATTTTCTTATGACTGATGTGTGAATACAGTTCTCACTTCCTTGGAAGATTCCTGTTGAGGGATACTGGTATTCTCCTGCTGCCCAAATAATATTTTTTGCATGTATAACTGAATTATCGATATTAATTTCGAAAAAATCTCCTGTCTTTTTTATTGAATTCACATTAGTATTTTCCAAAATGGGTAGTTCCAATTCGTTAACTAAAAATTTCAAGTGTAATGCAAAATCAACTCCTGTTGGGTGCTCAATTCTCATGTTATAAGCGGGAGAAACTCCTATTGCAATTGAGTTAAGATCTAACATCCCTATCGAGTTGCTTGGAAAGGATGGAGTGATGAATCTTGTTTCTTCTGGCCAGGACATGAATGAAGAACCAACCTCATCTCTCTCAATAATTGTGAAATTCTTGACCCCAACATGTTGTAATGCTATACCAACTCCCACTCCAGCTGGTCCTGCTCCAACAATTACTGTATCATATGCATCTTTGGAGATTCTAACTTGCCCGCCATCATGGTCTTTGTACATCATTAATACAACCCAACATAAAGTTATTAATAATTTTTAGGGAAGCCTAAAAATCCTAGTTAGGGGAGTTAAATTCCGCATACAAAAGCAGAATAAGAAATTAAACAATACCAAAGTGGGAGTTCTATGTCAGAGAACTTACCCATGTTCACAATGACTGTTTCCAGGCAAATAGAAGAAGCACCTACTACACTTAATCAGAAAAGTGAAGCATTGCTTAATACAGTCAAAACCTTGTGCTCGTTCAATAATTCACAAGACTTAGCTCACTTTGTGTTCTCAGAACCTTTTTCCGAACTTGCAAGAACTGATTCACCTTGGCTGGTTTTCGAGTTAGGCCTTTACCAAGACCACACCAAGATAATTGAATTGATACCAACAAAGCAAGATATTACCCTAGCGGATTCATCTTGTAGTGGCGCGTTTGTTGAAAACGTCGAAAAAACGAATGACAGAAATGAATTCTCATCTCTTATCAAAAAGTGGTTTGAGCTTGTATATGAAAAGGAATCGAGATACTCTTAATCATTCAGTTATCTCTCTAATGATTCTCTCCATAGCTTCTGGATTGGCTTCTTTGTTCTTATTGCTGATTACTGCCCTTCCAATCAGATTGCACCCAAGGTAAGAAAACATCTGTCTCATAGCCATAATTACGTGATCTCCCCCTCCACCGGAGTGTGTTGCAAGACCAACTTTTTTGCTGTTGAATACCTCTCTGAAATCATTCCAGAAAATGCTCATCCATGCAACAGTATTATTCAATGAACTTGGCATTCCACCATTATATTCAGGAGCAATACATACCCAACCATCTGCTTCACCTAATCTGTCCATCAGGTCTTTTGCTCCTTCTGGCTTGTAACCATCCTTCATGAGTTTATTTGTAATGACGGGCCATTCTAGCCCCATCAAATCCATGACATCGGTTGTATGACCCATTTCTTCAGCCATTTCCTTGAATTTAAGAGCCAATTCCAAGTTCTTTCCATCGCCTGCTGCTATCAGTGCTACCTTTGCCATAGCAGGTTGTAGGATACCTAGATTATAGTACATTTGCAGTAAATTCTTTCTTGATATCGAGTGAAACAAAATAAGAGTTCAACTTGGGAGTCTTATGTCCAAACTTTGGTTGGAGAATTCTAGCCCAGAGTTTGAGACTGCTGCCTTAGAATACTTTGATTTGGACAAAAATAACGCTGAAATAGGTGTGATTTTTCTAACAAAAAGTGATGTATTTGACCTGAAAGAGAGAATGCAAGAGTCATATGAGAGTAATATGGAAAAAATCGATATTATGATCGCAAATGACGTCAACAGAATTCTAACAATAGGTGACAGATCAACAATAAAGGGCAAAAGATGGCTTCAAAAATCAAACACATGGATTCCCAGTTTGGGTGCATCATTGAATTGTATAACAGGTATGAGTCATTTGCTAATTGAGGTAATTACTAAATCAAGGTCGAGCAAAGCAGAGTTTTATTCAATAAAAACAGATGATGAAATTACCCCAGAAAAATTGAGTAAGATTGTTTCATCGATTCTATCAAATGATTCAAGCAATCAGATTGAACATCAAGGAATCACACATATCATGATTTGAACGAATCGGCTGAGTCAAATCATTACCTTAATGAGAGACCCTTTTGAGGGTAAATCATGGCAGAAACAATTCTCAAACATGCAGGGGAACTTGAGACCGATTTCATAATGTACACATCTACATTTTGCCCTTACTGCACCGCAGCTAAGAGATTATTCAAGCAAAAAGACTTGACTTTTACTGAATTTAACTTCGACCATGAACCTGAACTTCGCTCTTTAATCGTACAAGAGACCGGACATAGAACCGTACCTGTGATAATTGACAATAGAGGTGATCAACCCATGTTCATAGGTGGTTTTGATGAAACCAATCGATATCTCAACAAGTGAGTTACCATTAAAATTTAATTTCTCTTTTCAACCCACGAAAAAATAGATTCCAGTACTGGAGCAAGAGTTTTACCTTCTCTTGA
>CAXAGT010000058.1:0-7728 GCA_963968885.1 uncultured Candidatus Poseidoniales archaeon
GATTTAGATCACGAAGCACTCAAGAAAGGGCTCATGGAATGTAGAGCAGAAGAGCTTCGTTTCAATGTTGGAGATAAGGTCTATGCAAACATTGGCGAGTTTACGGAGGGGCGCATTCTGAAGACTTGGGATGAAGGAAACCCTTACAGAGTCGAAATTCAAAATAAGGAAAAATCCAATGTTTGGGTGCCTATTGACGATGACGACTATGTTCGTGAGAGCCTTTGATTTTGAGTTGATAAAATGCCGCCCAGACTTATGGTTTGCAATGGATGTTGCTGTGGCCGCATAGAAAAGGGAAACGATATTGTCCCAATAGATATGTTGAAAGATGCTTGGAGAGAACACAGCCTAGATCAACATGTAAATCTCTCCATATCTGGTTGCTTAGGACCATGTAGCATGAAAAATGTTACACTCATGATGGATGTAAATGAACGCATCTGGTTAGGGAATTTAGGCACTGATGTGCACTACCGTGCTTTAGTAGCTTGGGCCCAATCTATCGCAAATGGAGAAGCTATTGACGAACTTCCAGATGAGATAAAAAATCATGAATTTAAGCCTAAGGCTTTCTAAAAAAATAATTCTAAGATTATTTTTAGACGCATCTGTTCGATGTTTATTTATTCTTAAAACATTTACAGAAGACTGGATTAATTATCAAAAAACTAAAAATACAAATTTGGTTTTATAACACCCATGTCCTTTGGCGGATGGGTTGGATCCAAGGCTAACAGTTTTGTTTACAGCCTATGGTCTACGTTTTTTTTGGTGATTGGGGCAATTTTGTTATTTGTAGGCGGCACTGCATCCAGTAGTGGTGAAGGGTGGGCTATTTTCGCCTGCCTAGGCTCGCCGTTATGTTTTATTGTAGCAATATGGGCATGGGTCAAATCAAAGTATCACGCTTCTGTTGTTCCAACAGTTGGAGGAGGACAACAAGTTGTGTATGTTCAGCAGCCGATGGCACAACAAATGCAATATCGACAACCTGTGCAGTACCAGCAACCTATGCAATACAACAAGCCTACGGGAAAAAAATGTGGAGCATGTGGTGCTATGAACGCTGCCTCGAACAGATTCTGTGGAAATTGTGGCGGTGCCATTTGAGTTCAATTGGTTACGAATCAAAATTAATTTAACAGTGCAATCTCATATATTATCGTAAAAATATTCAAACAACCACGCTATAGTCTCTGTGCTATGGTAGAGATTCTATGCCCTCATTGTGACGAAGAAATAGAATTACCAGATGGCTCATATGGAGAGTTTGAATGCCCTCATTGTACTGAAATCTTTGAATGGGAAGAACCTAAAATATCTCATGAATATGAGGAGATGGTTAGAACTCCGGCTAAGATAAAGGCTGGTGCAATTGGATTTGTCGTTGTTGTATTTTTCATGATTCTTGCAATTGGTGCTATCGGACAAATAGGGCAGGTAAATACTGACACTTGGTTGGTGAGGCAAGGAGAAATAACTGAAATCTCATACGAAGGAAGACGGAATGTCGAATCCAATCCTTACTATGCGGTAGAATTGAAAGTTAAGTATGAGGTAGGTGAAAGAATAACTACTCTTGAGTGTAGTTTCGAACGGGATGCTATGGCATACATTGAAAATAATCCGGTTGGAACTATAATTGATATTAGACAAAACCCGGTGGATGGGGAGTTCCCGTTCTTCGTAGTTGAAGGCGGTTGTCCCACACAGCCATTATCCAAGGGAGAAATTGTTGGTGGGTTGGTTTGCTTTGGCTTGATAATCACTATACTAGGTATTGATCAAATAAGAAACAAAATAAGGAATAATTGAGTTCATTGCTCAGATTTTTCGGCTTTTGTCTCCTCTTCAGTAGTAGTGATTTCTACGATTATATTACCTAATAGAATGGCTCCACCTCCAACTAAAATCCACCAACTCCATGGAACCATTGCTAATACCAATCCAATAATTGTAGCCCATACCGGCTCAAAAGAGTACAATATCGCTGCCTTAACAGGATCAAAATATCTCTGAAATAAATTAAGAGTAACAAGAGCAACCCCCGAGCCCAATACCCCGAGGCAAATAAGAGGGAAAAGAACTCCTTCCACACTTAGAAGAACAAAAAGGTCGATGAATTCGCTTCCCTCCCTCAACAGCAATAAGGCGCCCGATAGAACAACTACAACAATGAACGATGTGATTGAAATTCCCATTGGGTCAGCAATTTTTGTTGCTCTTTGTGTGTATACAATGTGCAGGGCAAAGACAAATGCACAAATTACTGTTACCAATTCTGCTCTGCCCCATGAAAGATGTGGAGGTCCTGAGATAAACGATGCCCCAAAGGTGGCTAATCCGACCCCTATCCACATGATTTTTGCAGGCTTTTTTGCTTCGAACAATGTAGTAAATACTGCTGTTAAAACTACATAGAGAGACGTCAAGAATGCACTAGTGCCTGGATCGATTTCTTCAAGAGCACTCATCTGTGAAAGGAAACCAAGGAATAACAATAATCCAAGCCATGTCCCAAACTTCCATATTTGGGAATCCACTAATCCTTCCCTACAGCTTTTGAACAAAATAGCCAGTAGCAGTGCAGCAATCAAAAATCTAGCACCGATGTAGAACATCGTAACTGTACCTACTCCAAACTCTTCTATCTCAGGACCGGTCGCATCTAATATTTGCTTCATCCAAACAAATGTAGCTCCCCAAATGAAGGTCATGGCAAACAGTGCAAAGGGGGCAATTTTACGAGACTGCTCGGCACTTAGGCCAAAAACACCCTCTAATTGCTCACTCTGCATGACATAATGAAAGAGTGGCAGTTCATCACAATGACGGTGTACTTATGTTGTTATATATTGGATGGTTTTCATTCCGTCCATGCAAGTAAGTGAAGACGGACTATGGGTTTGGAACGGAACTGAATGGATACCTAATGAAAATGCAGAGCCTGCGCAAGCATCTGAGCCTGTGGTTGAACAGCCTGTTGTTGAAGCACCTGCCCCTGAATTGGCGGCGGCTCCTGCAGTACAAGAGCCAGCCATGGCTGCAGCTCCTGCAATGCAAATGCAAGCACAAGCAATGCCAATGCAAGCAATTGGCGGATCAGGAGAATGGGCGATTCAAACAGCCAATTATGGATTATTCTTTACAAAATTAATTGCTTTCCTTCTTACTACTGTTACCTTGGGTTTTGGTTTACCATGGGCAAAATGCATGGTCATGAAAAAGTGGGCAAACAATGTAAGAATCGATGGTCGAAGAATCAAATTTACTGGAACTGCTGGACAATTAGTCGGAGTTTGGATTAAGGTTTTCCTATTATCATTGGTCACTATTGGACTGTATTACTTATTCGCAGGCTACAAGGCAATCAACAAGTACATTGATGCACACATCACATGGGCTTGATTAATCCAAAGTTACACACTTTCACAGGGCGTGTTTTTTGAGAAACTTAGATAGTGAGTTTGCTGTAAATAATTTAGGGAATACCAAAGGATTCCTAATACTATTTCCAACTCTGCTTTTTGGATTTACTTTGTGATCAGGTTTGAACCAAAATGTTAGATTAAGATTTGATTCACTTTTATGTTCTACAAAATGATACCAAGTTGAAGGTAAAAATAGGACGTCTCCTGCCTTCAATTTAGCTAGTTGCGGATTCAAGGATTCACTGTTGCCTCCTTTTTTGATATCAGAAAAGAAAGAAAATGGATGAAGACTAAGTGCGCTAAATGTCTTCAGTTGACGCCAGTCGCTATGTGGAAAGAGAAGGAGTTCTTTTTCTCCTCTGATTTGGAAATTCAAGTTATTATCAAAGGAATTATCGAAATGTGTGATTGTTTGTAGTGGACCCTTGCTCATCCAAAACCCTAAGTTTGAAAGTCTCTCTCTATCGATAATTGCTGGCATTTTGTCGTTTCCTAACACAACTTGATTTGCGATTTCCCAAACAGGTTTCCAATCAGATATTACCTCTCCTTTCTTCAAAACGTGAGTTTCAACGCCGGTCAAAACCAAGGTATTGTCTTCGGATTGTATGAATTTTCTCAAACTTGATTTATGTGTTTGAAGGGCAATTGCAATTTCTTTTATCGAGTCTGATGGATCTATTACCTTTCTATTTGTAGGACGTCGAAACCTTATATTGCAGTCACCAACATTTTCTGCAATCCATTTATCATCAGTTAGATTTTCAAAATCATACACGCCAAGATGTGATGATATGCAAGGAGTATTGCCTTCAAAGCAACTTACTAATTCCTCTATTGTGTCAACTCTTCTGACCAGTGGAATTGAAGATTCCTGGTCTATCTCCACCATGATTTATCGTCACAATTTTGGTTTATCAGTTTAATTCCGGTTCTATGGATAATTGACAATCTTTGATAACTTGCGCCGTTGATTGGTAGACATGAAAGTTGTTTGGTTCAAGCGGGACTTGCGACACTCACGGTTCCAGGAAAAAGAGAGTTCAGAAGAAAAAGACATCTAATGACAGAAAGCCAAATGCACAAAAATCTCTTACTGAATTCAAAAAATAGCCATAGGCTCAAGTCCTTCCTCTACGTGGAGAGTTTATGGCGGATTCTAACGCTGATTTTTGGACTCATCCAATTGAAACTGGAGAAGTTCCCAAGGACGGTTCAAACTTTGATGCTATCGTCGTTGGGGGAGGGCCTGGTGGGTCCTCAGCAGCAGGATATCTCGCTATGGAAGGAAAAAAGGTCCTTTTAATCGAAAAGGATGTTTGGCCAAGAGACAAGATCTGCGGAGATGCAGTGGGTGGCAAATCACTATCGCATGTCAAAGCATTAGGGGTTAAGCAAACCCTAGAATCTACTCCTCACTTTAGAGTGACTGGAATAAAATTCTCATCGCCAAATGGAAAAGAGGTGAGAGTTGCTCTTCCAGAAGAAGATGTTCAAAAATTAGAGGCTGGATATTCTCTTCCTCGCCAACAATTCGATTATCTTCTATTCAAAAATACACAAGAATTGGTTCGAAAAGCAGGCGGATATGTAATCCAAGATGCTGAGGTCCGGAATGTCATTCTAGAAGACGAATTAGCGAAAGGTGTTGAGGTGAGAATCGGAGGACGCAAGGGAGAAATGATGTCATTTTTATCTGATGAAATCATAGGTGCCGCAGGATATCGATGCCCTGTTGCAAAAACACTAGTCGAAACCATCCATGACGAGAAAATGTTAGACAGAAGACACTATTGTGGAGGATACAGAGAGTACTGGGAGAACGTAAAAGGATGTGAAGGAAGTGTTGGAGATATTGAAATCCACTTTGTCGATACGGTGGTCCCAGGATATTTCTGGCTATTCCCTGTCTCTCAAAACGTAACAAATGTTGGCATTGGGATGGTTATGTCATTGATGGATAAACAAGGAAAGAAATTGAAGGCAATGCAAAAAGATGTCATTGAAAATCATCCAAATTTTGCTCATAGATTTGCCGATGCAAAGTTTGTAGAGGGGACTGGTAAAGGATGGCAATTGCCATTTGGTAGCCCGAGAAAGAAGGCTGAAATGCAACCTAGGCGAATGGCTGGAAATAATATCAGATTAGTTGGGGATGCTGCTAGCTTAGTCGATCCATTCAGTGGAGAAGGTATTGGAAACGCATTACTGAGCGGTAAATTAGCTAGTGACCACATTATTCAAGGAAAACCCTACGAAGATTACCAAAAGGAAATTTGGAAGGTTTTAGGACCCGAATTGACCAATTCTTTACGGATGCAGAACATGTCCAGGAAAAAGTGGCTAATCAACTGGTTTGTTGGTAAAGCAGGTAGGAAAACTGAGATTCAAGAAATGATGACAGAGATGATTGCAAGCAAGGAAACCCAAGAGAATTTGCATTCACCAATATTCATGTTAAAGACGCTATTATTCTGAGTTGACTAGAATAGTCTAATGAGGATAAGCATCCACGAGGAAATTAGGGGTTCACATGAACGCATCATTAGAAGGTCTGGAAGCAATATTCCTAGATTTAGATGGAACAATCTATCTTGGTGGAGAATTAATTCCTGGTGCCTTAGATTTCTTATCTAGGTGCGAACAAAGAGGAATAAGACGATTTTTCTTGACAAATAACTCTTCTAGGAGCGTAAATCAATATCATCAGAAACTTGCCAATTTAGGAATTCCGTGTAGGAAAGAAGAGATTCTTCTCTCCACTCATGACCTGTTGGCATGGCTTGGGAAAAATGATATTTCTAGGACATGGTTGATAGGAACTGAAGGCATGAAGAACATGTTGGAGGAAAACGGTATCACTACTAGCGATGAAAATCCACAATATGTTGTACTTGGTTATGACACTGAAATCAATTATGACAAAATATCTACTGCAAGCGTTCACATGCACAAAGGAGTCCCATTGGTTGCTAGCCACCCGGACATGGTATGTCCGAGTCCAGATGGGGGGTTACCTGATGTCGGTGCATACCTAGCGATGCTCAAAGTAACCACGGGCAAAGATCCAGTTCATATCACAGGCAAACCAAACGCTGGAATGATATTGCATAAAATAGAGGAGTTGGGCTTGGACCCTTCAAAGTGTGCCATGGTTGGAGATCGGTTGTATACCGATATTGCAATGGCAACGCGAGCAAGCTGTATTGGAGTTTTAGTGCTATCAGGAGAAGCAACAATGGATGATGTGAATGCGCTTCCGAATGGTGCTGAGCAAACTCCAACAATAATTGTAAAATCTGTTGACGAATTACTGAGGTGAAATTTTGGCTGAACTTTGGTTAGAAGTAATGGGAGTTGTCGCAGGATTACTTGGTATAGTTGCATGGGTTCCACAAATAATTGAAGTTTGGAAGCACAAGAAGCACGAGGGTATCTCTTTACCGACGTTCTTTGTTGTTACTTGCTCACTGAGCCTATGGTTAATCTATGGAATAGCAACAGAAAGCGTTGCAATGATCTTTGCAAATATATTGACAATCTTAGTGATAATTTTGGTGATAACTGGCGTGGTTAAGGTTCGCAAGGCAGAAAGTAAACATTCAACATAAATATTCTTCTTAAGGAATATTTCCGCTTAGTTTATTTTAGTACCTTGGCTAGAAGCATCATGGAAGTACCGACCGGCGCATCCCTAAAACGTAAAAGGAAAAGGTTAGGATTGACTCAGAAACAATTGAGTGAATTTTCTGGTTTGACTCAATCTGTTATTGCAAAAATTGAGACTGAATCCGTAGATCCTAGAGCATCTACTTTGGCTAAATTGGTTGAAGCATTGAACAGGGCTGAGCACCCTAATATTCCTCACAGCGTAGCTGATTTGATGGTGAAAAATATCAGTACAATAGATGTTAGCGAATCAATAAGAAATGCAATTACAATCATGGTCGAAGCGGGTATTTCTCAATTGCCAGTTCTTTCTAAAGGCAAGATTGTTGGTATTGTAAGTGAATCAAACCTTTTGAAAAGAGCAAATGATGCAAAGATATCTGTTGGGAATATCATGAAAAGTAATCCAGTTATAATCAGCAAATATTTGTCCATTGGCGAGGCTAAAAAAAGGCTAGAAGATGAAGACTGTTTGCTTATCGCTGAAGATGGAAATCTTCTGGGTTTAATCACCAGAATCGATATATTACGCAATATGACAAAGTGAATCTAATTAATTTAGAATTCGCTCTTTCTTCTTGGTATTACTGCAACCAAAATAGCGACAACTGTAGCTAAGATGCCA
>CAXAGT010000059.1:0-7718 GCA_963968885.1 uncultured Candidatus Poseidoniales archaeon
GTAAGGTACAGATGATTCAAAGAATTCTGGGTCCCCAATTACACCGAATAAAGTCATAGCCTGTCCTTGAACATCAAACTTTGTCCACTTGCCCCAGTGTGCCTCTTCTATATCTAAATCATAATACCAGGTATCAGATGTTCTAGTTCCTTGCCCTTGACCATCATTATTCCCATCATCAGCAAGATCAATGGATAGTTGTAGTGCTCCTACTTGTCCAACATCTAAATCATATTCAGTCGGAGAGAATAAAATTTCCATTCTTGTAGTGCCGTTAGGAACCCATACATAGTGAGCATCTTCTGTGTAGTAT
The DNA here is from genome assembly GCA_963968885.1 of uncultured Candidatus Poseidoniales archaeon. Classification (GTDB taxonomy): domain Archaea; phylum Thermoplasmatota; class Poseidoniia; order Poseidoniales; family Poseidoniaceae; genus MGIIa-L4. The sequence continues at coordinate 314 of CAXAGT010000059.1, forward strand.
ACAGCCCCGGTTGCACCATTATTGAAGTGGTTCCAATCTCCCTTCCATTCGTGCCTAATCCTGTCAGTAGGGACTGAAATATCTTGAATGTCCATCATGCTTAGATAGATATCATATGCATCCCATACTGTATATTCAGGATTGTCAATAAATCCGTTCAAATCAGGGTCTCTCATTAATTGAAGGGTTCTAGCAAGCGCTACTGCGTGATCTACATTTGTTAATCCATGACCTACTCTCCAGTCATGACATCTGCCCGTTGCAGAAACATAGCAATCTTCTGGAATATCATTACAGGAGTCATCAGCATTTCCTTCCTCACAGGAGTTTGCCATACCCTCATATTGAGCCGTTAATTCCAAGATTAACTCAACTTCGTGAACTCTACTAAAATTAGCATTATCCCAGTCACCATATTGACCATATGCGGCAGTTCCTTCACCACCGACTAATGAGTCACCTTCATCATGATCGTCCCTGTGATAATCGGCTACGGTTAGTGAAGGCGCAGCATTCAGGAGTAATCCAGCAATACCTCCAACGTGGGGCGTTGCCATTGAAGTTCCTGAAATAGCCATGTAGTAAAGATCGCCCTGCGTTCTTGTTGAAGCATCAATTGCGGTGCCACGAGGCGCTGTTGCCCAAATGTCACGTCCTGGAGCTCCAACATCTGGCCATGTGTGCTGTTGGTTCATACATCCTCTACTGGAGAAAGAGGTCACTGCAGTTCCATCGTGAGTTAAAGCAGCAACAGATATTGCCGAAGGAGTATTTGCATAGACATTGGTTCTCAAATCACCTGAACATTCTCCTCCTCCTCCGCTTCCACCAGAGTTTGAGGCAGCAAAGATTACTGCAACTCCATTTTCATAAGTCAAACGATCAGTGAGTTGGGCAACTGAACCTTGAGGATCATAATCTCCATCCGTCCCCCAAGAATTTGAAACAACTCTGATATGGTGCTCATTTTGGTGAGGAATAGAATGTTCAAATGTCCACTCTAGACCTTGTTCTGCTGCAAAAATTGAGGCGCCATCTCCTGTTCCAAGTGCAACTAATTGTGCTCCTTTTGCAACACCGGCTCTTCTTCCAGCACTAGCATCACCATTTCCAGCGATGGTTCCGCCAACGTGTGTCCCGTGACCTGAAGATGTATCTGAGTTCTTGGTCTCTACCCAAGTTGTGCCGCTGAATTTAGCAGAATAGATTGTCTTTTCACCGGTCCATGGTTCGAGATAGTCATAATCTGGATGCCCAGCATCAACTCCTGTATCAAGGTCTACAATGGCAGTACCATCGCCGTCCCATTCAGTAAATGACAAATCTGTTTCAAATTCTACATTACCATCAGGCATGATAATTGCCCTTTGCCAAGATGTGGTGGCATTGATGACGTGATTTGTTTCGTGCATCATTACTCCTGTTTCAGAATCTGGCTGTCCTCCCCATTCTGAAGGTAGATAGAAAAATTCTAGTTCACGATTTAGTTCTAGGTACTCAATTCTATCTAAGTTGGATATGGCTCTAATAGATGACTCAGAGACCAAAATCAATCCTCCATCAATTAGTGGAGCATCACCGATTATTTCAGCCCCATATTTTTCGAATACAGTCAAATCTTGTTCTGTGATGGGTGAGTGCAATTGGAAGATTACCTCAATATCGGCGTCAGAATTATCAGTGGCGATATAATCTTCAAGAGATGCATCCATTTTTTCAAAGTCTCCTAGTGGATTCAATGAATGCGTCGTTGGAGACGCACTAACCCCTAACATCAGTAAATTCATCAAAACTGCAAGTAGAAGAGCCTTGGAAAATCCTCTTGCCATGTACATCCCCTATTGAAACAGTTCAAATCATTTGGGTTAGAATGATTTTTTCGTTAATATCAATCCAACCAAGGTATATGTTCTGGAATTTCAGCGAATATATTAGCAGGAACTGCGACTTTAATCTTTGAAACAGAACCCAGCCCTGCGTTCACATCATCCTGCCACTGCTTGTACTCTTCATAGGATTGCATTGACAATACTGGATTATTTTCCTTATTCCAACTAAGTGTTTGCATTTCACATTCAGGTGGATCATGCCCAGTCAACACCATATTTTCACCATCGAACCTTTCCAAAACTTGCAAAGCATCCCAATGAACTTTGTACCGTCCACTAGGCAAATCATCTCTGCCAACTCCACCTTTGCCAGTAAACAAGAAGTCTCCAGTCATAATTGAGCCTGGCACTTGCACAATCATAGAGTCACTAGTGTGTCCAGGGGCGAAGTGAAATGAGATTGGTGTTTTACCAAGCATTATTTTTTCTTCATCATAGACATATTTTGTTACTCCTAATGAAGCAGTATCATTCCACATAACATAATCCACTGAATCTCTTTTCGCATATTCAAAACAAGCTGTGATATGGTCTGCATGAGTGTGTGTTGCAATTACAAAACGCAGGATTAAGCCTCTTTGCAGCAATTCTTCATCATAGGATTCCATGTAATCATAAACAGGATCTACAAGAGCACAAAGAGACGTTTCAGAGTCAACAATTAACCATGTTCTAGCCCAAACACCCGGATTTAGATTCTCGACCTTCATCAATTACCCCACTACCACGAGATATATCAATATGGAGTTTAGATTTAATTTAAGATTCAAATCACCCAATTATAAGTATGGAGTTTTTGGGTTGTACAATGAAACATCCATCCTCAGTAGTACATCTTGAACATGATGGAAGAGTACTATTGGTAAATGAAGATGGAGTAGGACCTCAAATACCAGTACAAGGAAGGATGGAGGTCGAGCAAATCCTAAGACTTCCAACGTTAGAAGAGGTCGATTCAATGGAGATTCCATGGGCAGAAATGGGCTCAACTAGTCACTCATACCTTCAAGATAACATCATCGTAATCAAAGGATATCCAAAAATAGAGTGGCCAGGGAATTGGGCATTAAAGGATGATTTGATTGCAGATAACTGTGTTCACCCTGTTGCTAGGGAAGCAATATATCGAAGTATACATAGATTGGTTAGCAAAGTGATTGTTTTTAATCAAGACAATGAAGTTCTTATGGGAATGGTTGAAAGAGGTCATTTCAATGGATATTGGACACTGCCAGGAGGCTACATGGACCATAATGAACATCCTAAAGATGGATGTATTAGAGAGGCTAAAGAAGAATTTGGAATTGATGTAGAATTGATTAACGAACAACCTGTAATCTCCCAGAAAATTTTCAACAGGGATGGAATATCATTTGTATCATTTACGTACATGGGTAAATGCAATACGTCAATAGATGACATGACGCTACTAGAAAATGAAATATCTCAAGCAAAATGGTTCACTATAGAAGAGGCAAAATCTATCGCAGTTTCAACATTTGACGTCGATGCGTTATCAAAATTAGAAACCAACTAATTTCTTTGCTTCATCTAGAGCCTGCTCAAGCCCTTCAGGATAACTTCCTCCACCTTGTGCGAAAGTTGGTCTGCCGCCACCCCCTCCTTTTATCATAGGAGAAATTGATCTTAGAATATCTACGGCATTATATTTCTCACTTGCCTGTGAGTTCTCAGTGCAGGCAACCATCAGTTTACCTCCTCCTTCCTTACTGCCTAAAATAGCCAAAGTAGGCTTGGATAAATCTAAAGTGAGTTCTTTCAACATTTTCGTCATATCCTTCAAAGTACCATGTGTTTCCATTACAACGACTCTAACTCCTTCTATCTCGGTGACTTCATCACCAGAGCCTCCAGAGGTTTTTATTTTTACAATATCAGCCTCTAGATTCTCAATTTTTCTCTTTTGATCTTTCCATTCAGCAAAGAATCTTTCTGCAGTTCGTGGTAAATCTGCCGTTGCCACACCAAATACCTCCGCAGATTTTCTAAGTAACTTCTCTTGTTCTCTAGAGAAATTTCTTGCAGCATTTCCAGCAACAATATGTAATCTTTCTACACCATCCTGTACAGCGTTTGAACGGACAACACGTATAGATCCTATTTGTCTTAAATCATCGTGATGAGTACCGCCGCATGCTTGAATATCGTGATCGCTAATTCTGAGAATTCTAACTTCAGAGCCCTTCGGAGCTCCACCTTGGTACAGATCAAAACCGTATTTTTTATCAGCGTCTTTTCTGTTCAATTCTGACTTTTCTGTCCTCGAAACTTGTTCAATCACCTGATTTGAAAGTTCTTCAATTTCATCTAAATCGTCCCTAGTTAGCCTTGTATAATGAGTGATATCAAGTCTCGCAGAATCAACTGATTTGTTAGCTCCTGCTTGGTATACATGAGGACCAAGTAATCTTCTAGCAGCACCACCTACTACGTGAACTGCAGTATGATGGTCCATCAGTTGTTTTCTCCTAGACCAGTCAATAGCCCCCCTGACAATATCGCCAATTTCAAGAGGCTGGTCTGTCAAATGCAATACATATTCGCCGTGCTTTTGTGTGTCTATTACCTTAGCAGCATTAGCCTGAGTTATCAGTTCTCCATAATCTCCCTCTTGACCACCACCTTCGGGGTAGAAGCAGGTTCTGTCCAATATTATGGCAAATCCAGCGACCTCATGGCTAATCTCATAGCACCCTAAAACGCTAGCGTCGAATTCTCGCCTCATTACGTCCTCATAGTACAGAAGAGAGGTTGATGGAAGGTTAATCTGTTGTGAGATTAATGACTTCTCGTCTGATACCTTTGCATTCGCTTTTGCAATTTTTGCATGTCGTTCTGCAAGTTCAGCAGAGAATCCAACGCGCAATTCTACGGCTGACCATCCAAGTTCTCTAGCAATAGTCACGGATATGTCAGGCGACAAGCCATGAGAGTCGTTTAATTCAAATAGAATCTCATCTGGTATTCTTTCTGATGCTTTATCGATTTTCTTAAGCTTTGTTTTGATGACTTCCTGACCTTTTCTTAACATCTCATCATATCTTTGTTCTTCCAATCTTAAAATTTTAAGGATACCATCATACGATTGTGTCATATTGGATACATCAAAATTATGTTCTAAGTAATGAGACATTAAATCAGATAGAGAAATCTCAACAGCCAAATCATCTCGCATTCGCAATATTCTTCTAGCAAGCATTCTAGCTAAATAACCTGATTTAGCATTACTAGGAACCAGACCATCACCGAGCATGTTTGCTAGAGCATGCAAGTGGTCAGGAATTGCATAGATACAACTCAATGGTTCAGTAACAGCTTGAAATTGTTCTGCTGTGATGGTAATTCCTCTATCTGCTAAACGGTTGATGAAAATCTGAATCAATTCATCACCATCCACTCCAGCTTCAATATTCATTATTCCATTTAACTTGCTCATTTCACCAAGCAAATTATCCAATGTAACAGATTCAAGTTGGTCTGCAATATTTCCAAATCCTGATTCCTGTTTTAACCAGTCAACTGTTTCAGGGTATATTGCTTCGTAGATTGTTGGCGTACCGGCTGCTGCCCAACAAAATCTCTCTAGACCATATCCTGTATCAATAATCTGGAGAGGCATTACACTGTATGATTCTCCCTTTATTTTGACATCTCCATTTTCATCTTCAACCAAATTCATGAAGACCAGGGTGGCTAATTCAAGCCCACCTACAATGACTTCTACTGCTTCCCCTGCATTTCCACCGCCGGACCAAGGATTTTCCACATATGTTATTTCATCTTCATCTATCCCAAATGTAACAGTGAGCATTTGATGACAATATTTTATGCATTCATTGGACCAGTAATGGGAGATTCCTTTTTCGCTATCATTGAACACGTGGTGAGCCATCATCTCGAATGTAGTTAAGTGTCTTCCACTTCTTCCTACCGCATCTACATCTGTTAGCCTAATACAGGGTTGAGAGATAGTTAGAGGATTTGCTGGAGGATCAACCATTCCACTAGTTACATGAGGTTGAAAATTTGCGATTGAGGCAATATTCAAGTGAATATCATCTCTCCACCTAGCAAGAACAGGATAAGGTTCGACTCTTGAGTGATTAGCCTGCTCAAAGTAAGAAATAAATGCCTCTCTCATTTCATTTTTCAATTCTTTTCCACGACTTGAAAATCCGCTAATGAGTGGATTTCCGATGAAAGTGTACTCATCTTGATTAGTATCACCACAAGTTTTCCTATCTGGGTTAGATGTCCAAAACCATAGGTTAGAAACAACACATTTTTTTCTTGTATAACCCATCGATTCGAATAAATTAGGGTCTATGGATGACTCTGCCATGTTGACACCTGCAAACCATCCTAAAGCCGAGCCATTTTGAAGGCTTTTGTATAAAAAGTGTGAAAAATACACTCCAAGAGGCATAATTGTGTCGCAGACATGGGCTGACCACCTTAACCAAATCTCGGATTCTATTTTTGAGATTAAGAAGCATGGAACCATGACTACAAATGCTAAGTTCGTTAGCGACAAAGAGCATCTTGCTCTAAATGCAGACGGCAGAAGTTTGCAACAGTTGGTCAATACTGCCTCATTACCGGGTATTGTTGGTGATGCTTGGGCTATGGCTGATTGGCATTATGGTTACGGTTTTCCTATTGGGGGAGTTGTTGCTACTAACGCAGAAGAAGGAGCTGATGGAGTAATATCGCCGGGAGGCGTAGGGTTTGATATCAATTGTGGAGTTAGAATGCTTGCGCTTGATTATTCTGCAAAAGATATTCCTAATTTGAAAAAATTAGCCGGGAGATTAAGCGGCAGAGTTCCTGCGGGTGCCAGTGGTAAAGGTGGATTAGATATTTCAATGAAAGACATGGATAATATTCTGCTTAATGGCATGGAATCTGTAGTGGACTTAGGTTATGGCCAACAAAGCGATCTAGTTAACATAGAGTCAAACGGATTTCTAGAAACTGTTCCTGATGCCGTAAGTACAAGAGCAAAAGAAAGAGGGCTAAAGGCACTTGGGACATTAGGTTCTGGTAATCATTTTATGGAATTACAAGCAGTAGAAAACTTAGTCGACATCGAGACAGCTAACGAGTGGGGTCTTTTCGAAGGGCAGTTAGTTGCAATGATACATTCCGGGTCAAGAGGTCTTGGACATCAAGTTTGTTCTGAGCATTCAAGATTGCTAGAACGAAAGTTGAAAAAAACTCAGACTGGATGGCTAAGTGAAAATTGGGGCTATGAAATTCCAGATCGACAACTTGCTTGCGCTCCAATATATTCCAAGGAAGGACAAGATTACCTCAATGCAATGAATGCTGCAGCGAATTTTGCATTCGCAAATAGGAGTTCACTTGCGACAAGACTTAGGGAAGTTTTGAAAATTGAATTGGGAGAAAATATTGACGCAAGAACGGTATATGATGTATCTCATAATATCGCTAAAATAGAAAATCATGTCATTCATGGCAAAAATTGCAAATGT
>CAXAGT010000060.1:0-7647 GCA_963968885.1 uncultured Candidatus Poseidoniales archaeon
TTTTAAATCTCTCCAACTTTCTGATAAGTGTGCTAACCGATTTATTTGGTTATCATCCAGCAGGATGCCGTTTAAAGAACTAAATCTTCTAATTATTTTTATTTTACTTGTTAAATCAGGCTCATCCAAATTGGTTATTATCGCATCTTTGAAAAGTTCCCATAACCTGGACATCTCCCAATTACTAATTGGCACTTTGGAAGATAAAACAATTTGAACACCGAGATTTAATGCTAAATCAATAAATGAGCCAAGTTTGTTCTTGTCTATGGCAGAATTTTCAAGTAAGTTCACACCATCAAAAGCGATAATTGAGTGTTTTGATAAGAAATCAACATCTATTTCAGAATATAAATTATTACTCTGTAATTCTATATCTGAAATAACCCTTACGTGTCCTTCAAGCCTAGAAATGAACCCGTTAGCGATTGCTTGTATTAGGTGAGTTTTACCTGATCCACTTGGACCTGATATTAGTAGAGGATTGATTTTAGCTGGATTACTCACGACTGTATTAGCTACTTTAGTGCCCAATTTATTCTCTTTACACTCAATCCATGTTCTGAAATTTAAATCTTGGTCAACTCCCTTGAATGTGAATGAATTTTGTGCCGAAGTTTTTCTTGAGTTATCGAGGTCTGTGGTGAGATAAGAATCAGTAAAGTTTGTTGGAATTGATGTTGAATCTCCATCTACTACTGTTTGCCAAATATCCCTACCATCTTCCTCCTTTCCAAAAATACCTGGCTCAACATTGCTTTGAGTTGATGTTTTGGATAGCGGAGAAAATGTATTTTCCCTCATTGCTGCAACTCTTTGAGAGAATTTTTCACCGAATTCTTCTGAATCACTTTGTATTCTCAATATTGGTACTCGTTCTTTGCTTTCTTTGCCAAGTACATGGTTAGCAATTGAATTAAACTCTGCATTGGTTTCATGAACTCCAGAAATAATAGATTTTCTTTCAAACTTCTCGATTGTTCGCTGGCCTATTAGTTGATTTAATTTTGATTTTGCCGCTATTCCCTGTGATTGTTGTTCGATACTTTCTCCGAGGATACTTCTTGCGTCAGAAATCGCTAACTTGAGTTTTTCAGAATTAGACCTACTCATTTGTATCCCCTCTCTTTCTCGCGGGTTGGTCTAAGGAAACCCATTTCTTTTCAGCCCTAGTCATGTCGTTTAATTCACTCTCTTGGCTAGATTCGGATCTACTATATTTCGATTCATTCTTCTTGTTTGTTTCTAAAGGTATGTAATCATTTGAATCGTTTGAGATAAAGTTGATAGTGTCTAGCTCACGTTTTATCTCTATCTCATTGAAAACAACTTTTTCTTTGTTTGATTTTTGTCGCATTGCTTGAGTTAATGAATTATCAGGCTCCATCTTGAAAGACTTTGAGGCTGCTAAATCTAAGCTGTCGATCAAGTCGGATTGTGTTTCGAAATGTGTAGTTTTTCGATACTTCTCATTGCTATCATTTGCGTCTAGTGCTGGCAGTTCAACATTTTTTGCAATTGCACTAACTAGGCTGCTAATCTTATTTTCATGTCGTGTTTTTTTGTTGATTGCTGGTCTTGCTTTTCGCTTTAAAATTCTGGCTTTTCTCATACCCTTCTTCTTAGGAAGAGGTACATTCTGCCTCTCGATTTCAGATTCCCCTTTTGGTAGATGATTTGTTTTTGTCTCATCATGTTGATGAATTGTTTTTACTGCTGATTTGGTATCATTTGCTGTTGGTTCAAATTTTGGAGTCCAATTTGGTGAGGGGGCAATTTGAGGATTATATTCAGCCTCATTATTTTCAGCGCCCACCGTTGATTCAACAGCCCACTGTTTCATCATGTCTGATAGTTCTTGTCCGACTTCTATGCTGACCGATGTTTCGATCGAGTCTGATCCTCCTTCAATCGATTCGATTTGAATCTCCTGATTAGCCTCTAATGCAGATTTAAGCTCGCTTTCAATCCATAGTGCTTCTGCGTGATCGATATCCTCGAATATAGGTTGGTCTTGAATTAAATCACCTAACGCAAGCCATGACTGAACTATCGGCTCTTCAGTGAGGTCTACTTCGGTTATCAACGATGCTCTAAATGAGGTGTTAAATGCCAATAGGTTGCATCCAATTATGAGTAGATGGTTATGATTACGCGCTTTGTCACAAAGTGTTCTAATCAAATCCATTACTCTATTTTCTCCGTGTAGGGAAGCAAGATATTCGATTCCTTCGAGTACGATAACAGCTCTCTGATTCTCCCATAGGAATTCATCTATTCCTCTGTTAATGTTTTCCAATGTCGCCACTATGTTTCCGTCTCCAGGTGATTCACTCAACCATAAGCAATTAGTTGCGGGTATGCTGAAATCAGATGTTAGAGTTCCAACTTTTGTTCTGCTCAATGACAAAATTGACTTTCCTTTGCTAGCCATCAAAGAAGCAAATTGGAATATTAATTTAGGGCTCTCTTCATCAATTAACAAAGCCTTTGCTGAATCAAGCGTTTGCTTTACATTTGACTTTGCTAGCATTGACCTAGTGAAACTTTGTATCTCTTCGGGCGCAGAAATAATGTTTTCAAATTCAGGAAGTCTTTCAACTTGAGACCATGATGAACCCGTCGGCTCTGCACTCAACCACCATGAATCTTCACTAGATGCGATCCCCTCGTCCAAGTTTAATCCAGCTAACTTGTACAATCTCCTAATTTCTGAGACATCATTTTCTCCCAGTTCGACTGCGGATAAATTACAATCGAGTATTACAGAATCTGCTTCTATCTCTAACAAAGCGTCAATTCCTTGAATAAATCCAACTCCATCGTGTATGGATAAAACAGGCTCCCCTTCGCTGAATAAGATGTGTCCAATCCTTTGAACACCACTTGACGTATTCCTTTGTGTTTTGATGTAGCCACTAGTTTTCAAGGTTGCAAAATCAGCAGCCATCATAGATAAAACATCAGAGCCTCCTCTTCTGTTCTCTATTGTTACGCCGGATGGCAAATCCACTCACAACCCCTCCTAGTTTTGGTAACGGTAACGATGAGTTATTGAATGTCGTGGCTGAATTCAGCAATGCATACATGTTTCAAGCATGAATTCTTGGCATGGGCATGGCAGAAAAGAACCGCACCCCTTCGCCATTGGTGGGTTCAGAAGAATTGCGTCTTTTCCGTGCTGGAGTCGCTAAATTCGATGCTCAGAAATTCTGGCATGCACATGAGGATTGGGAAGATCTTTGGAATATGCTAAAAAAACGTAATGCAAACAATGCTGAGATACTGTTAATTCAGGGCTTAATCCAAACTGCTGCTCTTCTAGTAAATCATAGGAAGAAGAAATCTAGGGGGGTGACTAATCAATGGCTAAAGTTAGTTCCAAAGTTGAGTACATTCGATGAAGCATGGGGCATTGACATTAATACACACTTGATGAATATAGAACAATACTCAAGTGATGTTGATGTTTGGGATTTGATAGATAAACCTGTTACACTACCATTTTTAGAACGTGAGGAGGAGTAAAAATGCCCGATAATGATCGCCCAAAAGACTCGGTTCCATATTTTCCTAACCAAGGGATTATCCGCCTTCCCTTCGAATCGATTATAATTATCTCAGCAGTAATCGTTGTGAACTTCTCTCTTGGGTTTTCTGCGTTCTTACTCATTCTAGCAATTTGTTTGTTATATCCGAGTTTCGTGTCTTACAAGAATAAACAAATTATGAATTCAACAATTTGTTTAGGAAAAGGTCATCCATTTCGTGAAGATGAAAGTGATGGTAAAGCCGAAGTTTTTGTAAGAGATGTAAGTGGAAACTGGAAGAAACTAGGAGATAAAAGATTTCGAATTCACAAGGATGAGTTAATCGATGTTGTTAATTTAATCGAAGATGGAGGTAATTATGACATTGAGATGGGATTATTTGAGAGTAAGTCTCTTTTGGATATTCACAAGAAGTGTTTGTCTTTCATTAATGCTTCATTAGCCTACAGAGATGCCTATTTGGGGAAAAATGATACAATTGAGGATGCGCGGAAAAGAGAGGATGATGACTCTTTGTCACTTGATAGAGAATGGCCTGAAGAAGAGGATTTATTGGAATCTGGAATCAAGTCGTTCAAATCAAAAGATGAATAATCCCCGTATAATTGCTAAATTTTTGCATACTATGCTAAAAACCTAATTTGACGACCAATATCGTGGATAGCAGTTCAAACTGGAGGGATAGGTTAGAATCTTTGGATGACAAATCCAAAGATTTGCTCCTTGGTGCCTTTCTATCCCGACGGTTCGCAACCTTGCCACTATGGCTAAGTCATCCTGCTTATGTTTCTGCATTTTACGGGTTATTGCTATCGCTTGTCCTAATTTTTCCTAGTCTATACGGATACGGAGATAGTTGGTTGTTTCAATGGATTTATGAATCTACTTTGATATTATTTGTTTGTCTTTTATTGGGTTTTTTGTCGCTCATAATTGTCTCAATCTCCAAAAGATATCCTGTAAAGCCTCCTAGGTTTATTCTCTATCCGATGCCTTTCATTGGAATTGCATTACATTCAATGAATGTGGGTGATCTGTTTGATATTTCTAATACAATAGTTTGGTTCTTCCTATTGAGTCCAGGGCCAATTTATGTTCACTTGTCTTGGGCTCCTAGGTGGAGATTACTAACTCAATTTGAAAGAGGAGAAAATCCAAATTTAGACAATGAGATTGTTGAAGAACAATCAAAGGAAGAAATGCAGCCTTCTGAGTGGGATGAGCAATTAATGGAAGTCGTTGATGAATTTAGTGAATCTGAATGAATCAAATCAATCCAAGTTTTCCTCCAACATTCTCGAATATTCTCAGGACCTCATCAAGATCCTCACGGGATAGTCCAGCAGACATTTGAGTCCTAACTCGTGCCTTGTCTCTTGCTACCATCGGGAATACGATTGCTCCAGCCATTACACCGTTTTCTCCAAGAGTAGTGCTGAGTTCTTTTGCTGTACTTGATTGACCACACATGACTGGAATAATTGGTGTGGTTGAAACACCTGTGTCAAAGCCAAGTGATTGCAGTTCTTTTCTGAAATAATTGGTATTCTCCCATAATCTTCTGTGGTGTTCAGGTTCTTCCATTAGAACTTCAATCGCTGCTTTTTGTGCCGCTGCGACCCCTGGTGGTTGTGATCCGGACAACAGCCAAGACCTAGAGTGGTTAAGGGCGTGATTTCTTGTATCCTCAGTACCAGCTACTATACCTCCTTGAACACCAAGAGCTTTGGAAAAAGAACCAACTTCAAAATCAACTTTTCCTTGTAACTTGAAGTGATCGACAATACCTGCTCCAGTTTCTCCAAGTACTCCCTCACCATGACAATCATCTACATACACCATGGCTCCAAATTCTTCTGCTAATTTGTTTATTTCATCCAGTGGAGCGATATCTCCATCCATTGAAAATACTCCATCTGTAATAATCAGTTTCCGCTCAGCATCTTCATTCATCTTCAATACTGCCTCTAACTCACCCATGTCATTATGTGCGTAAACTCCTCTTCTTGCCTTGGTTAGCCTAACTCCGTCTATTATTGAGCCATGATTTAACTCATCAGAAATTATGACATCTTGAGCCCCCTGAACTAGCGAAGGAATCAATCCTACATTGGCAGTATAACCAGCAGAGTAAATCAGAGCTGATTCTACACCTTTGAATTCAGCCACTTTCTTTTCCGCTTCTATGTGTATATCCATTGTTCCAGCTATTGCTCTTACTGAACCAGATCCTGCTCCATACTTTAGCGTAGCATCAATGGTTGCTTGTACAACTTTTGGGTGTGTTGTAAGGTTAAGATAATTATTTGCAGAGAGCATTATTGTTGGCTTCCCATCCATTGTGCATCTGGGTACATTAGCACTTTCCAAGGTAGGTGGTTGCCACAAAAGAGACTTTGATTCCAAATCAGCATACCGTTCTTTCATCCATGTCATGTCGCCGGGCATGTCCTCACCAAACTACCCTCGAATCCCCCTTCTATTGAGTTTGAGGTTATGTTTGATGAACAATGGAATGCCTTCATTTGATAAATAGTAAGTTCTGGGTCTGGCATGCGCCTAAGTGGGGTAGTATCCAGTGGTCTTGGTCGTGCACATGTTTTCATGGCGCAATCTCACTATCAAGACCAATTCAGGGAAATTCTTGGTAACACGGCATGGCCGGGTACGTTGAATCTAAATGTTAGTGGAGATAATTTGAATAAATCGATAGCGCTCAGAAGCAAAGCAGGACTTGATACTCTTGAATTGGATAATGAGATAATCTCAAGATCTAAAGAAATCGATGTTTCAAAATTTGAAAGTATTAGGATAAGAGGATTCTTGAGAGAAGGTGTCTCATTTGGTGGAGCGACTGCTTTCAAAATAAAAATCCAGACGGCAAATGAGGAAGTTGATGCTGCTATTCTAATCCCAGATTTAACAAGACATGTAGATGTTGTTGAAATAATAGCGACGAAATTCCTTCGCGAGAATTTGAACCTAGAAGATGGAGATCAACTGTCGGTTGACCTGTTGTAATCTATTTTTTTCAAATTAGAGGGGAAATCATCAGATTGGTCGGATTTCAGTATTAATTCAGCATCTTTTCTATGGTCAATGTAAGGACTTGGTAAGATGCCAAGAACAGCCCATTCATTGTGTAACATTGCTTTCATTTCTTGGCTACAAGCATATCTCCAGCGCTTCATCATTGTGCGTTCAACCATTTCAGCAACGGGAGGTATGCTGAAAGCAATGTCTCTACCTTGCGTGGGCAATTCTGGTAATATGTTCCAGTCAATGTTCCAAAGGACTAACCATTGTGGAGGTGCTACTCCAAAATCTACCTCGGTTTCAGGCTCCTCTATTGCTCTCTTAATGTCTTGAATTGATATTTCTCCCATCAGGACCCGGTGGATTGCAAAAGCAGTGCGCCTAACTTGATTCCAAAGGAATGCATATCCGGTTATCTCGAAGCCAACAATTCTGTTATCGACAAGCCATGGTTTGCAATCAATAATTGTCCGTTCAGGATTTCTGTGTGGCTCCATTTTTGCAAAATTCCTCGCATCGTAAGTTCCTATAAAATTGCTTAGGATTTGCTTAAATTCGTCAAGTTCAGGTTCACTCCAGCCTTCTAAACACTCCAGTCTGTATCTGTAGCAACGATGTAATGCTAGCCTTGCATTCCATCCTTCTTCTACTCTATGAACATCGAGTAATGCTAATTGTTTAGGTAGCCGATCATCAATTGCTCTAACGAACTTTCTTCGACCGATAGAAAGCCATAATTCTTCATCAATTTCAACAGTTCCACCATTGACACGAACGTGAACTCCAGCGTCTGTTCTACTTGAAAGAATTAGTAATCCATTGTCTTTAGGGTCAATCCAATTCAAAGATGCCATGACACGTATCAGTTCTGATTGAACGGTGATTACATCTGGCTGGATTTGAGAGCCATGAAAATAATCTCCCAGATACCCAATTCTGAAAGCCAGTCTGACCCGACGGGTCATCATCATTCCTCGGACAATAAGGAAATAGCATCTTCAGGGCTGTATCCTAGTCCACCAACGGACCAGCGGATAGCCGCCTTTATCCATGGCATTAC
>CAXAGT010000061.1:0-7457 GCA_963968885.1 uncultured Candidatus Poseidoniales archaeon
CCAGGACAAACATGGGCAGTAGAGGTTATTGCAACTGATGGAGAGGATTACGTAACTGCAAATTTAGCGCAAACTTTCATTGAAAATATCCTCCCAACTCCTGTAATATCAGTCCTAGAAGACAACCTATGGAGGGGGGAAGTGCTTACTTTGAATGCAGAAATGAGCTCAGATCAAGACGGCTTAATCACAAATGCAATTTGGTCATGGACAGATTCTGATGGCAATAGTGGGCAATTAGTTGGAATGAATAGAGAGATTATCCTTAATGCGCCAGGAGCAACAATCTCTCTAACAGTAATAGATGATGCGGGTGGTAAAAATACTACAAATCGCTCAATAACGCTTACATCCCCTCCATCTATCTCAAATTTTTACGTAACAATTGACGGAGTCAATGCGAACTTGAATTGGGACTGGGCAGGTCCTGCGGCAAATTTCCATGTATACCGAGACGGAGTGCTCATCGCGGTCGTGGAAAACACCTCATTCGTGGATTCACCAGATTTAGCAGGCTTTCACACATGGGCAGTTAGCGCAATAGTTGACGGTGTGGAATTGGGTGAAGGTGACCCTAATCTCCAATCAACAGCTGAGTTAGATTTGACATCACTAGATGAAACAGGTTCAACTAGTGCTGCCAGTGGTTTGATTCTAGGCATCATTTTCGTAGTCCTTGGATTTGGTGGATTGCTTCTTGCTCTTGGTGGAGGAAGAGAAGAATGAACCGACTTCTAGCATTGCTGATAATAGCAGTTCTACTATCTGCAACACCATGGGTTAATGCAAACCCTGGTGGAAATGGAGATGCTAACAGAGATTTCCAATGCGGGGGGTCTTGCCATGGTGACCCCGATTTGAATTCTTCATCGCCTGCAATGTTTGAAGTAAACATCCCTGACAGAATATATGCAGGCCTTGGGGCAGAAATCACAGTAGAGGTAACATCTTTGCCCCAGACAGAAACAGGAATTTATGGAGCATTTTTGCTGACTAGTTTGAACGCAAACGGAGACATTCCATCTAATGAAGGCTGGAAGATTACGTCTAATTCCAACCTAGGTCAAACAAATTATCAGGAGCAAGTCCTAACAAGTGGAAATGAGCTAGTATTCGCTTGGACCCTATCAAATCAAGACATCATCACAACTGATTTCTATGTTGCAATAAATCATGGATCTGTAGATAATGATCTCGCGCATACCGGAGTAAGCCAAGCATTCCAGTTGACAACAATCGCATTGCCGCAGGACATGCCATCTGTAGCATCTGGGTTCGAGCCACCAGTATCTAGATTGGTTGGAGAGGATACTACAATCACTATTCCAACCCAGAACGCAGAAAAAGTAACCATAGAAATCATGGGCTCACAAAACAATAACATCGAGATACTTGCATCTATGAATGGCTCTCAAGTTTGGGAGTTTACATTGCCTCAAGCGATTAGAGAATCATCTCTTCAGTGGCGAGTTGTAGTTGAAGGCGAAGGATTGACAACAACATCGGCTTGGTACAGCATGGTTTCTTCAGAACCGACCTTCGAATCATCAAGTCTGCCTATCATTCTCCAAGGAGTAGGGGTTGCCTTGATGGGAGTAGCATTTACAACTGTACTTCACAAAAGACTCAACAAGGGTAAAGCGGTGAAAAAGCAGTATGAACAAACAGATATTATTTCCAATGAAATTAGCAGCCAAGTCCCAAATATACCGGAAACTGGACTTCCTGAAGGCTGGACTATGGAGCAATGGGAATACTATGGACAGGACTACCTTGACGGAAAACTGAGTTGATAGCATGTTGGAAGCGAGTACATTTCATGCAGTCTTCGTAGAAGTTTTAGTTGGCTCATTCACACTCTCAGGCATTTCATTTCTCCTCAGTATAGTGTTTAACTCGAATCTCAAGGTACTGGATTGGTTGGATAAGGGTGCACATCTTGGGTTATTTCTAGGATGCTTAGTTTTGCCTTTTGCAATAATATCTGGGACATCTTCTGGGTCAATGGGAAGTAGCGAATTGCTTGCAAAAAAGACAGTCTATTCTATCGCAACTCTTGGTTTTTCAATAGGGCTATTGGTAAATCGATGGAAAACCGGCTCTGACATCATTCATTGCAAAAATCTCTTACTAGCTCACTCATCAATGGGGATTCTAACGTTTGGTTTAGTTATGATTACAGGAAGCCTCGGCGGGAAACTTACTCGCGGTGAATCATTACTAGATTTCGTAGGTATCGGCGCAACTAGTTATGTTGCAATGCCAATATGGGCAAGCATAGCATCGATTTTACTCGCACTTTCAATAATTATTCTGCCAAAGAAATCAGCCGTATAGCATTGAATTTGGAGAAGAGCCACCTTTTGATTTGGTCTCATCTTGGGCCATTTCAATCATTCCTCTTAGTTGGCTTTCAAGGAATTCGGCTTCCTCGATTAGAGGCTTATGATCGAGATCAGACATCTCAAGGATTTTATCTAATTTTTTGATAATCTCAGCAGCGGACCTAGCGTCTGGGAACCTTGGGTCAGCTTCAGCCATTATGCCCATTACATCTAACCCTCTTCTTCTTGCTTCGCCAAGCAATGATGCATTCATACCTTTGATTACTCCTTGAGTTAACAAAGGAATTCCTAGTCCTTCTAATCGGGTTCTTGAGTTCTTTGTAGTTCCAATTCCGAGAAGATCGATTCCTTCAGTATCTTCGTATTCTACAACAGGTTCAGAACCATCTAATCCCCCTTTCATACCAGCCTTAGGGAAGGAATCAACAATTACTCCACCGACCAAGTTCTGTTCCTTTGACCATTCCATTAATGCCCACGAAATTTCGTTAACTATCGGCTCCTTTAGGATAATTTCGCTCATTAGGAGTATGATTTGTTCACATCCTTCCAAGTTGCACTCGGGTTTTCCAGCATATGCTCTCACAGGGGGCATCGGTGCTCCATCTTGAATCAACGCAACCGCCGGTAGCCTTGAATCAAAAACCCCTCCAATGTACTCAAGGTCAAGGTGCTCAATTAGATAGTGACCAACAACACTAGTTACCATTCCTACGCTTGGAAAACAAGTGATTACAAGCGCACCATCGGATTTGAAACTCGATTTTATTCGTACTTTGGGGTCTTCCATGTATCTGTGCTGGCATCATACATGTTTGAATCATTCCCCATGAAAAGTTGGGATTAATGCTTATCATGTCTGCTTGTAACCAACCATCATGCAAGGCAAGACAGAAGGCGAGAAATATCAGCACCGCCTATCTCCTTCTGCTTGGAATAGGTATGAGACTTGTCCGCGTCAGTATTGGCTTAGTCGCCAAAAATTGCCTCGTAAGGCAGGAATGGCTGCAAGTTTAGGTACAGCAGTTCACGCCTCAATCGAAGACCTTCTGAATATGGATATATCATCTCGTAATGAAAGAGATTCTGGCTGGCTGCTTGATACAGGATACGATTTTTTGAGGAACAGGTGGGAAGAAGAAAAGGAAATATTCCTAGCAACCCCAAGAAGAGGAGAATGGAAAGAGGAGAAATTTTCCGAAGCAAAACTTCACCACAGGGGAGGTATTTACCTACTTTTAGACCATTTAGGGATAAATGGTCTGGATTTAGATTTGGTTACAATTGCTCTTTGGAGAAAATTACAATCTCTGGTTTTGGCAGTCGAAGGAGAATTGATTACTAGGGATGGTAGATTATTTGGCAGGCTTGATTTATTATTGGCTAATGTTGATGAAAAAGGAGAAATCAATGGTTGGACTGTTGCAGATTTGAAGACAGGCAGGATTCCAGATGGAAAATTGAAGACAGAGGTTAATCGCCAACTTTGTATGTACAGAGACATTCTCAAAGCCAATAATGTAGAGTTCCCAGAGATAATAACTCAAGGATGGTACACAAAAGACGCTAGTAAATGGAAAGCATCTGGTGAAGATGTTATGGAAAATGCATTGGCAGCATGGGAGGCAACAATTCCAACTAAAGTGCCGCTTGACCCAACAATTGGTGAGGACTCATGTGGTGGATTTTGTGATTGGAAAGCTTGGTGTCCTCACTGGCATAAGTGGAGGCATGAAAATGGATCACTTCACTCAGGTGACTTTGCAGATGCAGTGATAGAAGTCATCGAAATCAACGAGCAGGGAAGCGGTTTTGCTGCTTTATGTATCCCAGAAGGAGAAGATGGAGGTGTTGTTAGAAGCAGTCAAAAGATCCCTATAACATTCAAAGGAAGGGGATTTGAAGCCTTCAAGGAAGCACGAGAAGTTCAGCCAGATGGACCTCTATTTATCGGA
Organism: uncultured Candidatus Poseidoniales archaeon; assembly: GCA_963968885.1. Lineage (GTDB taxonomy): Archaea > Thermoplasmatota > Poseidoniia > Poseidoniales > Poseidoniaceae > MGIIa-L4. Next base: position 4,301 of record CAXAGT010000061.1, read on the forward strand.
TCAGCACTCACAAAGGGGCGTGCGTGGAATGTGGGGCATTGGTGTGATGTCCTTCCCTACAAACCAATTCCAGATGGCAAGGAATATGAAATTCAGTGATTTATTGTATGCCCACATGCTCTTTCAGCCTTAATGCTGTATCGGAACAACCAAGCCCCTTGTCAGATATTAACCAATTAAAATATCCTACATCGTTGGCGTATAAGCTTCGTACAGTAGTCCCTCTATATCTGCCAAAGGCAATGATAAATTCTTGCTCATCGATCTTTATTTTTCCGTTTTCGTCTAAGGAATCTAAGTCCTGCAATCCTCTTCCTAGCTCTGAAGCATCTGATTTAACCTCTCCATGAATAATCCACTGCTCGACATCAGCAATTGGTCTTCTGAATGATTTTGGTTGTTGTTTTGCGAGTTGGGCAAACAACAGCATTGAAGCAGCAGCATCGGCTCCTGCTGTGTGAGCATTTGTCAAATCAATACCATGACGAGAGCACAAGGAACCAAGATTATGTGGTCTTCCTACTTTCAATCTTCTTGCTAGAAGCAAAGTATCGATGACAAAGGCTGGCTTAGGTGGCAACTCTCCACATCTGAAATATTCCTGCTCGATAAACGGCAAATCAAATTTCAAAACATTGTGACCAATAATCACTGCGCCATCGATGAGTTCATACACGCTTGCTAAGATGTCCTTGAATTTCTCCTTTCCCCGAACATCAGCATCAAAGATTCCGTGTACATTACTAGCCTCAAAAGGAATTGGAATACCTGGATTAACGATCTCATCATAATGAATCTGCCCTCCATTTGCATCTGCTCCAACAAGGGCAATCTGTACTATTCTGTCCCTTCTTGTTGATATTCCAGTCGTTTCTAAATCAAAGGCAAGAACGCGATAGCCATCGAGCAAATCGCCTATCATGACAAGCCCCAGTCTAGCACGCCTTTGAATCTCTCGGATGCTAAATTAACGGACAAAAGGTCAAATTATAACCTAACCGTAGTAATAACCGGCGGGCAATATGATAGAGGACGACCTTTACAAAAATTTGGAAGAATATTCCGAGGAAGAGTTGGAAATTCAACAGAAGATTGCAAAGGAATCTGCAAAGATAATGCAAGAGGAGATGGATGTTCTAACAAAGGAGTTGGAAAAATCTGGATTAGATTTAGCTGAAGAAGTCGAAGCGCTGCACGCCAGGCCAGATTTAGATGCCGGTGATGTTGATGTTGAAGTTCTACTCGATGAATCAGAAAAGCAAGAGAATTTTTCAGATATTGGAATAGAGGAATATGATGACCTTTCAGAAATTGAGGATGTACTTGCTAATGCAGAAATTATAGGTGATTTACCGCAGGAAATTGAGTTTGATTAATCCAATGTTTATTGCTACGGGACACCACTAAGGTTAGAAAGGATAGAAAATTCGGAGGTTACATGCTTCGAATGAATCTGTTGGGTTCAAATCGGAGTATAGCATTAATCATGACTCTCATGATGTCACTTTGCACACTCGCAGGATGTACAGAAGTATTGGTGCCAACTGTAGATCCAAGGGCTTCTTTCTTTGCTCAGCAAGATTTGGTTCAAGAAGGCGAAATGATAACATTTGATGGTAGGGAATCTATTCCTGTAGAAGGCGTAATCACCGCTTTCAAATGGGACTTTGGCGATGGTAACTCTGCTGAGACAATTATCGGATTCACATCACACAGATATGAAAGCGCAGGAGAGTATACTGTCACACTCGTGGTCGAGAATGATCAAGGTGGAGAAGATTCAACATCGGTATTTGTCAGAGTAAACGCACTACCAATTCTTGGTTTGAAATATCCGGCAAACGTAAGTGCGGGAGATACAGTCCAACTCGATGCATCAAACTCCTATGACCCCGAGGGAGCAGATTTAGCATTCAGTTGGGATTTGAATATCTACAGTGATTTTGACGGCGATGGTAGCATGGATAATGATGACCAAGAGACGGAAGATGTAATTTACATCCCCACAAATAAGAGCGGAGTCATTACAGGAAAAATAACTATCAGTGATTATGACGGAGCTACAGTTTCGGAGATTTTCACCGTTAATATTACAACTCGTAAATTCCAAGTTGATTGGGTTGAAACCACAATTGAATTTGAATGGGATGGATATTTGGAGCAAGGAGAGAGATGGGGCGCTAATATCACTCCTGGAGAAGGAGGCCGAATAATTGCTTACGAAGCAATTCTAGAACTAGCTCAAGATTCAGTGGCTCCACAGGATAATTTCACAGTTCTCGTCGAAGTTCCTGATGACGGCTACAACAAGAAAGCAGATACTGAAGCAGGGAATATCACTCAAAATGAGCAAACAAAGGCAGAAATGATAGATGAGGGATTAAATCCTGTTGGAATTAGTGAAATCATGGAAGCAGACTCCGCAGAAGAACTACTCAATTCTCTGCTAAATCAACCAGGTGCAAGATTCGGTCAGGGAGAATGGTTGTGGGGTGTAATTGCCCAACAAGCAGACCCTGACCCAATAATCGATGGAATTCCAGACCCAGACCCAGGAAATGATTGGGAATTGACTGTTAGGATAGTTGTTCTTCAACCTAGACTTGTTGAAATCGCATGGGAGTAGCCTGTTGACGGATGCAAAAAGGTATGAAGACCCACTATATCGGATGGATTGGTCAGTATGGTAGACTCAGTAGAAATCAGCCGTGTCAGCATCAAAGAAAACCTTAGTGTTGATGTCGCAGTTATGATGTTAGAACCAGATGACTGGGACTTCAGACCTGGATTATTTTTCAAGAATACAACACTATCCATTCGCTCATTGAGCGATAAAACCCAACTGGCTGATGTGTCTCTAAACCAAGAGCAAATCGATGCTTTGGCAGCGACAAGGCAAGTTACTCTACGTGTGAAATTCAGTGTGGCAGGTATGCACGGAAGACTCAACAGAATCAATCCAATTATTGCAGATGGTAAGGCAAAGAAGTTAGCTAACTCCAACTGGAAAACAACTCTTGCTGTGACCTTCGAATGAAGCAATGCAGCAAACACTACCCTAACTTCGAATCAAAGGGCCCCCTCAGTATCGTATACGATAACAAGGGTAGCGAACAAACTGACCGACTGAAAGCCCACCAAACAGGGTCAAACCTGT
>CAXAGT010000062.1:0-7447 GCA_963968885.1 uncultured Candidatus Poseidoniales archaeon
CGGTTACAGCATCATTTACTCTAGAGTCATTCAGCATCAATAGGCTGTTTGAACTCGACCAAGAAGAGTATAATTCAAGGGTTGCAGAATACAAAAATATTGTATTTGGGCAGGATTAATCCAGCCTTTTCAGACCGCCGATACCACTTTTCTTTGAATTAGATTCAGCATTAAGTTGCTCAAAGTCACCAAGGTTTACTTCTTCGAGCTCTTTCAGTCTATCTCCTTCAACTCTCCTATCTAATCGAACTCCATTCCCAAGATGCGAGTACATCTCGCTGACCACATCATTCTCAACGACTCCGCCTCTTGAGACGCTTAAATTTTCAATATTCTCACGCAGACCTCCAACCATAGCCTCACCATCTTGAGAGGCTCTCAATTTTAGGTATTGGTTTGTCATTAAATTTGGAACGGTTTGACCTGGTTCAACATGGGAATCATTATCCGAGTACTCTTGAGAATAATCCGAAGAATTTCTATTTCTGATACTAGTAATCGAGTTTACTATTGCATTACCGACTGAAGATATTCTAGAGCTGGCATTGGATGATGACTTCTTCACGAATGTACTACTCCTAGGGTTAGTCTGGGATTTCTTGACAAAGAGTTCTCGTTGCTTTTTCTTGTTCAAGACATTTTGCTTTCCTAAATCCCCCTCAATGCGAGAATTATTTGCTGTTGACCCGGACCTCATTGCATCTCTGACAATCGACCTTGATTCAGGTTGGTTGGAAATCATGTTATGATCGTTAGGTGGCTGATTTCCTTCCTCTGTGTTTGGAATATGGAATCCGTCTGGACTTGCAAATGAAGGAACATAATTACGTTCATTTCTTGCTTCTCTAATCATTTGTGCGGATGACTTGTTCGCCATTGCAGGCTGAACACGGTTTTCTTCATTCAAAGGTCTTTGAATCATTGGTTCGGGCTCAGAAATTGTAGGTTCTGAATCCATGCTTTGCCCAAAGTCGAAACCAAACATATCTTCCATTGCATTATCTGGTGCAGAAGTTTGCTCTTCCTGATATCCTCCAAAATTAAATTCGTTATTTAGGAAATCATTTCCATGCACAGAATACGTCTCTTCTTCTCTGGGCGGCATAAGTTGCTCGGTTGGAATTTGAACAGTAAGATAATTTCTTCTTGTTTCAATATTCCTAAGGGCACGCTCTTTCAAGCCATCTCTCCTTTGAGCAGTACTTTCCCTCTCAAAAGATTGCAGGACTTGCTCTCCAGATGGCTCATCAAATAACTGAGGGAACATAACTTCCGAATCTTCTTCATCCTCTTCTGGCTCTTGATTTAGAAATGTTCCAATGTTTGGGTTTTGACGAAGTTTGACTTCTTTGATTTCTTCGGCTATAACCGATGTCATTGGGAAGTCAATGTCTTGATTTAGGGTCTGCAGACCTGCTCTAGCATCATCTAGAGAAAGTCCTTCCCTTAGCCTTTGAATCAAGTAAGTCATATCCATTAATTTCGAATCAGGTCCATGTATAGCATAGCAATCCTCATCATTGTACGTTATTGTCAGGGTTGGTCTTCTGGTCACTATGTGTCCAAAAACAAGGGAAATTCCAAGAGTTAGGAATGCAGCCTTGGCAGTTGGATCCACTAAATTCCGTATTGAAATTAATACTAGCATGGCGCCAATGAAAGCGTAAGTAAATGGAATCAAGGTAGTGTGATGATGATCTGCTCTTGAGATGTTATCCAATTTTACAGATAGGACTTGACCTGTTTTGGTTTCAAGAGACAGCATGCGCTCGTCAAGAATTGCGCTTACTCTTCCTTTTGCTCCTGACGCTCTCAACCTTGAGATGACTTCTTTGTCATCTGAAGTCGAGAGGCTCAACAGCCCACTCCCTTCTTGCATCCCACCTGTCAGCATGTGTAACAGGTTATCAAGGTAATCCTAGAAAGAAAGCCTCGCGAAGAGGTTTCAGAATCCTCTGTGCTGAGCCGAAAAATTAGCCTTGCTTCACTTCTGCTGAACCGTATATTCTAGGTTGAGAATCCAATTGAGCAATGACCGCATTTGGAGGGTTTTCATTTCTGATGAAAACTGGAGAATCCCATTCTACTGTAACCGTTCCTTGATCAATTGATTGAACCCTACCTACAACGAATTGCAGATCAACCGAGATGTGGACTACATCTCCTAGTTTGAACTCCCTCTTTTGGAATGGGCTTTTGCTAATGTTCAGAATCGACACCTTGTGCTCAACCAGTGCCTCTGGAATTACAGTTCCTGTTTTCTTGTCGTCAACACCTGGTCTCATAATCAAAGCCCCTCCTGAAAAATCCTCTTCCTTGGCATTCCTCATTGCGACTCCGACCCTGTCACCATTTATTGCGCTGGAAACATCGTCATCCATTACCTGCAATGATTTTGCTGAGCCTGTACCTCTTGTTGGAACCATAATCAATTCATCGTGAACATTCAGAGTTCCTGATTGCACATAACCGATTGCAACCAAACCTATTCCTTTCACGTTGAAGTATTGATCTACAGGAATTACAAGTGGAGCATCATTTGCTTGCTCTAGAATTGATTCATATTTGTCAAGCAAATCATACAACTTATTTCTCAACTCGATTCCATCATTTTTCTCAAATGTCCAATTTGCAAGTCCTGCTTGCTTGAATAGCATCTTTACTTGGTCTTCATCTATCCATTCACCTTCTGGCGGATTGATAATTACTAATCCATCCTCAATTCCACCACTAGCAAATGCAACTAATGCTTCCCCAAGTGCAGCATTGACTCCGGTTACCTCGATCATCCCAATTCTAGCTGCTGAAATTGAATTTAGCAGTGGGCGTAATCTTTCTGGATACTTTACCGGTCTTATCAACGAGAGAATTCTAGCACCATTTGCTCCATTTTCTTTGTACACATAGGTGTCTACATCCCTGTGGTCACTAGGCTTTGCAATGCTTTTACACAAATCATCAGAGCCAAAAACTGCGATGTTCAGAACTGCCATGATTCAATCCAAAAGAATCCTACATTTAACTCAAACATATTCAAGAGAAAAATATCGATTGTTAATTACCGATTTGCTCTTGCTGAGCACATAAAATCTAGAACAGTAGTTCTGGATGCTCATCGATGTATTTGATAGTAATATCTCCATTGATGAAATCTTCTTCATCCATGATTCTTCGATGCAGTGGAATTAGGTGCTCCACTCCTTCAATTATTGTCTCATCCAAGGCAGAGCGCATCCTACGAACCGCTGATTCTCTATCCTCGCCCCATGTTAGCAGTTTAGCCAATAGTGAATCAAAACAACCCGGCATTTCATAGCCTGGATGGGCATGAGTATCGCATCTGATTCCAAACCCGCTTGGGAAGTGACAATCCCACAATCTGCCTGGACTTGGTACGAAATTCACTGTATCCTCGGCATTTAACCTGCACTGAATAGCGTGTCCTCTCCATTTGATGTCTTCCTGTGCTAGTGGCAAGTCTTCACCTTGAGCAACCCTAATTCCAAGTTCTACGAGGTTGTGTCCAGTGATTAATTCTGTAACAGTGTGTTCGACCTGCACTCTTGGGTTGACTTCTAAGAAGTAAAAATCACCGTTGGCATCTCTCAAAAATTCAAATGTTGCAAGACCTTTGTAACCGACCGATTCTGCACCAGCACAAACTAATGCGCCAACTTCTGCCCTTTTCTCATCGGTTAACCAAGGACCTTCTTCAACTAATTTTTGATGTCTTCTTTGGATTGAGCAGAACCTTTCACCGAAGTGAATTGCTTTCTTTCCATCTGCTAAAACCTGGAATTCTACGTGCTGAGCACCCATAATGTATTTCTCAACAAAGACACGATCGTCACCGAAAGCAGATTTGGCTCTAGATTGACATAGTTTCAATGCACTCTCGAAACCGGATGCTTCCTCAACTATCTGCATACCAATTCCTCCACCACCAGCGGCTGCTTTGATGATGACAGGATAGCCAATTTCGTTAGCGAGTTCTCTTGCCACATCAGCACTTGAAATTGGTTCGCTCGAACCTTTGGCTGTAGGTAAGCCGGCTGCTTCCATTGCTGCTCTGGCTTCGATTTTATCACCAAGAAGAGTGATTACATCTGCACTTGGACCGATGAAAGTAATTCCTTCCTCCTCCAATCTCTTTACGAATTTTGCATTCTCTGCAAGGAATCCATATCCTGGATGCACAGCATCACATTCCATTTCCTTAGCTGCAGCGACTACAGATTCTATGTCAAGATAGGAATCTAATGGATTGTCTTTGTAATTTGCATATGCAACATCTGACATTCGAACAGGTAGAGAGAGACGGTCTTCCCTACCATGGATAATCGCTGCTTCAATACCCATATCCCTCAAGGCTCTCATGATTCTGAGGGCAATTTCACCACGGTTGGCAATCAATACACGCTTGAATCCCATGACCCCTCCAAGTCAAACTAATCTATGATAAAAGCGGTCGAATTTCTCTAAAATCTGTTAATTTTTCAGAAAATGTTGGGCTGGAATAGGTACTATTTTAGGAAAAAAAATCCAAAATAATGGTGTTTTTCGGCAAAAAAGTCTGTTTTTTGTGGAAATATTGAAAACACCTTACCAATATAGCATGAACATGACGAGAACGAGTGGCAGGGAAGTGGTTAGTAACCTAGCAGGTAAAGATTTGAATGAATCAGGAGAGGTAGTCAACCTGGTTGTGACTGGAAATAGCAGATTTTATGATTACTCATTCATAGAAAATGAGCTAGAGATATGGACGAAATACAAGGAATATCCAGATCTGGTCATCGTTGGTGGAGCGTCTGGAGTGGATTATCTTGCTGAGAGATGGGCAGAAAATCTGAACATTCCAATTGCAGTATTTAGTGAGGCATGGCAACAACCAAGGCAAAGCGACGGTACTGATTCAGGAAGACCTGAAGCCTCTAATGACCTTCCTCATATGATGCTAGCGAATGCTACCCACCTACTTGCATTCCCTGGCCCTGGTTCTGTATGGACCAATAGAATGATCGAGATTGCCAAAGAAATGAATATTCCAACAATCGTAGTTGAGCTACCTATGGATGAGCACGAGTGATTTCAAATCCTTGACATCAGTCCTAACTCAATAGGCACAGGTTTTGTAAATCTGGTTAAACTCCTATCATTCAGACCAAATCTATTCATGTAGTGATTCAACAAAACCATAGGAGCATATCTTGGAATACTTCCTTCTCTAAAGTGGTTAATCACCTCAGCTAATTCCTGTTTTTCATCAGAGTTTAATCGATCTGAGAATCTTCCCATCACTCTTTCCATACCGTGAGCAATTCGTTCATCTTTGGTTAGAACGGAAAGATGTTCTTGGGCTTTAGTCATGTAACTGAGTGCAACTGTTTCTGGATGTTCACCTCGCTCAAATTGAGTTGCGATGAATTGTCCTAATTCTGTTTCAGAACTTGGTTCACGGCTGACTAAGAATAATTTGTTTTCATTATGGAAATCCATCAATTTCTCTGCACTCCACCCTTCCTTTCCAATTTCCTGCCATTGATGATAGAAGTGGACTCTAGCAAGGAAATGCTCAGCTTGCTTTGGATCTGTTAGGCGTCCTTCTTCAATTACTGGAATGTGTGGATAAAGAGAAGTAAATATCATCGAAAATAGTCCTCTTCCGTCTCTAGTTGCTTGAGGGTTGCTTTCCCTGTATACCTTAACCCTCTCAAGACCACAACTTGGAGAATCTTTCTTGAAAACAAATCCAGAAATTCCAATACTTGCAAGATAATCAGATTTTATTTGAGCAAACTCCGACATTTCTGAGGTGTAGTCGATATCGTTTTTTGGGTCTTTGATAGTGATTCCATCGCTGGTTTTTACCAATCTGATAGTGGGTCTTGGAGTCCCCATTCCGATTCCTACTTCTGGACAGACAGGAACTAATTTCAAGAACTTGCCCCATTTTCTCGTTAGCGGTCTAAATTCTGCAGCATCACCGTTGTATCTGACTCTTTGACCTAGTAGGCAAGAAGATACTGCTAAAATTGGCTTTTCTGTCATGCGTGTAAATTACATGTTGAGGTTATAAACGCCTGTTTGGGGTTTTTTATCGCAGCAGTATTTTCTAGACACACCGTGCTGTGTGTTTATTGAAATTTGGTGTGCTTGAAGAGAATCAATATACGTCACGAAGGTATCTCTTCTCTTCACGCATCATTCTCTTTTCAACGTAATGAACTGCATCATCTCTGGACATCTTTCCGTGCTCTTCAACAATGTCAATTAGCGCTGTGTGTACATCCTTTGCCATTCTGGATTTATCACCACAGATGTAGAAATAAGCACCACTGTCAAACCATTCCCAGACTTCAGGACCATTTTCTCTTAGTCTATCTTGTACGTAGATCTTCTCTGCTTGGTCTCTGGACCATGCGGTAGTGAATTTGTAAAGGTCTCCGCTCTTGACCCAATCCTCTATGGTTTCTTTGTAGTAATATTCTGTCTTCTCTGATTGGTCACCAAAGAATAGCCAGTTTCTTCCTGTTGCTCCATCATGGACTCTTTGTTCCATGAAAGCTCTAAATGGCGCAATACCTGTTCCAGGTCCGACCATCATGATGTCGATTGACTTGTCTTCTGGCAGAACGAATGATTTTGTTGGAGACATAAATACTCCAATTTCTTTGTTACCAATTTCATCTGCAAGGTAAAGCGTACATAGTCCACCTCTTGGTCTGTTATTGTATTCGAATCTTACAATCCCTACTGTAAGTTCTACCAAGCCCGGATGTGCATCCAGAGATGAGGAAATTGAGTACAAACGAGGCTTCAGTCTGTCGGCTATTTCCATGAATTCCTCGGCTGAGTACTTAACATCGAACTCTCTCATGATATCGATATAGTCCCTTGTCCAAAGATAGTCCTCGACTTCTTCTTTGCTAGAGTTGATTTGTTCGACTGTTGAAACTGGGTCGTCCTTTGCCTCACCTTGAGGTAATTCTTCATCAATTTCTTGTCCATTTCTTACTCTTCTCATAACTGTTGATTTAATCCTAAGTTGACCAGATACTACTTTATCAGCCAAACTTGCAACGAATTTTTTGTTAGCCATGTGAACTTCAAAATCACACTTCAAAGCATCCCAGAGCCTCTTTTCTCCATTGTGAGTAATTACTATTTCATCGGCGTCCCAGCCTTGAACTTCAATTAATTCATCAACGATGTGAGGAGGGTTTTGTGCCATAACACCAAGCGCATCTCCTACTTTGTAGGTTAACCCTGAGTCACCTAAATCGAAGGCTATGTGCCTAGTTTCTTTTCTGGAACCTTCTCCATTCAGGATGTAGTTCTCAGTTATAGTTGACATGTAGGGATTTTTGGATGACCAGTCTGCCATTTGAACACCTGTCGCATCAGCGACACTTCGCCCAATTGAGGGGTGTTTATCATCATTCTC
>CAXAGT010000063.1:0-7401 GCA_963968885.1 uncultured Candidatus Poseidoniales archaeon
CAATAACTCTCAACTCTCTTAGAGCATCTCCTCCAGCTTCACTTGATTCATCTAAGATTTCAAAGAACCATTCTTCGTTTTTGATGTCGTTTGAATAATTCTCTCCAACTAGATCTGCCCAGGCTGATTGCCCGATTACAACAACGGTCGCTGCCTCGTTTGCACTCATTCCTGGAATCCAAACATGTTGTCCAATGTGTGTGATATTGGTTTGGTTGGTGGTATACCCGATGTCGGGAGCGCTTGTGTCTCCACCAAGGAAAAATTGTACTTCCTGAGGTATTTTGGAAGGTCCAGATTGACAAACAGAATCTATTGCAATTGAGCCATCAGTACAAGTTGTATTAGTCAAATCATATCCAGAAAAATTGAAAATTCCATAAGCATTTGTCAAATCTGCAGATTCGAAATTAGCATCTGAAAAAGATGGGAATGCACCGAATCCCGCTTCTAGGTTATCTACTATTATTGCCCCTGATAAATCCGCACCTGCAAAAGAGGCAGATGTTGCATCATTGAATGCAAATAAAGCTCCGCTTAGGTTTGCACCGCTAAAGTCTGTACCTGCTAAATTTGTGCTCAGGAAGTTAGCCTGTCCAAAGTCTCTTTCAGACAAATCTTGACCAGATAAATCTAAACCGCTCATATCAGGACCTGTCAAAATAAACGACTGTACCCCGAGCAAGGACTGAATTTGCACGAATGAAAGGTTTGCAACATATTCTGGAATAGGTTCAGAATCATTGCTTTCTATTACGACATAATCCCTCTTTTCTATTGTTAGTACATTGCCTTCCTGCAAAATATCTCGCTTGTTATTTGTCATCTCTTCATCAATATCATCGCCCAAACCAAGTGAGTATCCAACGCTTGCTCCGACCAAGAAAGATCCATTTCCAAGTGATTCAGATAAATCGTCGATTGAACCCGGGATTGCTTGATCATCCCAATGAAGGACTTCTTGATGACCATCCATTAAAGCCCATACCAATACGGGAATATCCCTTTCATTATCAAAAGTCAATAGCCTTTGAATTGATGTTGTTGATACATCATTACTCTGAACCTCATAATCTAAATCTCCTATGTAACTTCTAACAGTTTCCAGAGCAACTGATTCGTTTACTGGTTCATTGAAAGTAACTTTGAAATCAGCACCTGCGTTGACTGAAGCAGTTCTTTCATCTACCAATGTACCTGTATATCCTTGCACAGCTGCCAAGGTAACAATCGACAATGTTAGAATCATAATTACTGCCAGTCTTTGTATAGAATTACCAGAGGATGAGCCACTAAGACCAGTGCGTATATCCTTCAATACAGGAGTTTTTCCAAAAATAACCTTTAGAATTCTAGGACCGAGAGCACCAATTCTTGAAAGAACTAAAGCACCTCCAATCCAAAGCAAGAAAGGTCCAAATATCGCAATTAAGGCATTTGGGAACCAGCTCTTGATTAAACCATCATTACCGTTTTGAGTTTCTAGGAATGCGTCTATGAAAGATAGTATACCGACAAAGAACATGATTAGGTGAAGCCACGTTTTTGGCTTTCTCTTAGCAACATTATTCTTGACTCCATCTTCAATGTCTGTACTGAGGAATTCTCTTGTTTGCGAGGAGGCGAATATTAATGCTAAACCAACCGTAGTTAATGCTACAACGAAAGTTAAAGCAAAACTCAACCAAGGGTTTACTTGGAACGATCCTGCTCTGAAATCCATGAATCCTACTGCGCTTAGAACAACAGGAACTACTAGCATAGCCAACAGATATCCGACTGCCCATGCAGTGGTTGCCATGAAGAAAATTTCCGCTAAAACCATTCTCTGAAGTTTCGGAGAAGTACCTCCAATAACTCGATGTATTGCTACCTCTCTACGTCTTTGTTCTAATGATAGAGTTAGCCCATATACAAGCACTGACAATGACAAGATTATGATTGGAATCATAATTATCGCATCAAATATCTGAATCAAGCCTAGGAATATATTGAGGAAAGTAATGGTTCCAGAAATCATATCTGTGGTTACAAACTCTAAATTGTTGTCACCGAACTCTTTGCTTTCTATATCTCTGTATAAATCTGTAAGATATTCTCTGGTATCCGCTGTGGAAGAAGTAGGAAGAGTGCCTCTGTCAAGTGCTATCGCAAGATATCCATGATCCGAGTTCATCAAAGTCTCATTGACTGTTTCATTGAGTAACCCTGCTGGAATGATTACAGGATTAAACAACAAGGTCGGGTTTCCAAATTCAAACTCCTCATAAATTCCAACAACTGTGAGGTTTTCAAGAGTAATTATCTCCCTGCAGAATTCATAACCGTTCATTTCAAATTCTACAACACCATTGCACTCATCCGCATTTACAGGTTCCCCGTCAGTTCCTTGAGCGATATAAGAAATATCTAGTCTGTCGATTACTGATCCATTTGTAATCTCTGCATCAAAAGCAATTTTTGAAGGCAATATTATCGCTCTTTTTTCGACTGCTTCACTACCTGATTCTGGCCATTCACCGTACAATATTTGCTCTGCGTGACGAGTTCTATGTTCCCCATCCCACATTCCATCTCCATAGAATCGTATTGTTCTTTGATCGTTGATTGGAGGTCCACCATTCTCTTGTTCAAGGTACTGCCAGCTTACATTCTCCCAGTTTCCAGTAGATGACTCTGCATATTCAACATTCAAGGGTTGAGGGATGACAAATGATTCATCAAATAATCCCCTAACTCTGAGCGCTTGCCGACCAAACACCAAAGCGCAGTCAGAAATTTCTTCCATAGCTTCGAAATCTGCACATGTATCAGTCAAGACTGTGCTGTTATTTGTCGTAGATTCTGCATTAGAATCGGGTCTGTCTCTAAGATCGAATTTAGCATCTATAGGATCGTTTTCAAGTGCTTCTTGGAAGAATACTTGGGATAGCCCTCCACCGTATGATAGGACAGTTGTTATGACTAAACTGGCTAGTAAAACACCTGCAAATACAGCAAGCCCTCTCTCACGCCCTCTCCAAGCGGACTGTATTGACATTCTGACGCTATCAGGAAAAATACTCAGTGCACCCTTGTCAGACTTCATTCTTCCTCACTCTCCATCTCATCAGCGACTTCGTCTCCCCAGGCAGCCCTAATGTCGCTAGCTTCCGTCTTACCATCTCTCATCAGCAACATTCTATCTGCTTGACTGGCAAGATTAGGATCGTGAGTAACCATCAATAGCGAAATTGGATTTTCTGAATCATGACACAATTCCTTGAATAAATTAAGAATATCTTGACCACTTGCAACATCTAGATTACCTGTAGGTTCATCAGCAAGAATAAGGGGTCTGTCACCAGCAATTGCTCTGGCTATGGCTACTCTTTGTTGTTGACCACCAGATAATTCATCAGGGCTATAACCCATCCTATCTGCCAAACCGACCCTAGTTAGAGCCTTGACTGCTCTTTCTTCGGCTTCTGGGGTTTGCATACCAGATAACTCCAGGGCAAAGACAACATTTTCTTTTGCAGTAAGGTGACCTAATAAATGAAAATCTTGGAAAATCCATCCTACTGAGGATCTCCTAACGTCGACTACGTTAGATGGGGAACTTTTCCCATATTTTACTCCCTTAAGATCGATGCCACCTTCGTCAGCAGCCAATAAGCCACCAATGATGTTCAGAAGAGTGGATTTGCCACACCCAGATGGACCCATGAGGGCTACCATTTCCCCCTCTTTCATTTCCAAATCCACGCCTTTGAGGACGTGAATTTTTCTTCTTCCGAATCCAAAACTCTTGTTAATTCCCTGTATTTCAAGCAAATAATCACCTCCAAATGTAAAATAACATCTCTATGGCGTTATGTATTTGGTTGGATTTATTACATAACCCTTTGTTTAGATTGGACACTGGCTTTCGAATTTTGGTGCAGCGAAAACTGATTTGAGTTGATGATTTTTGGTATTTAATTTGCAAATTATACAAAGAAAAATTCCTAAACCACAAGGCATGAAAGAGTCATGGTTTGGAAAATTTATCTGACGAAAAGAGATTTGAATTTATTCCACAGAGGAAAGAAAACAATTCCTTCTCTGTATTCTTGGTTATCCATCATGTTAACTATGTATTCGTTTAGGTATGCGTCCATTTTATTCTCCTCCCCTTTTTATTGTGTAGGAATCTCTGATACCCTGTGGTCCTCTAATGCCAGAAAAGATTTCAATGATATATTCATTTAAAGTTTTGAATATCCCATTTCTGTAAACTTGTTTTTCCATCATGCTTCCGATAAACTCATCAAGATATCTATCCATTTTTTGTTCCCAGTAATAATTTGCATCCGGTCCTATATGAATCAATGGTAGTGTAGAATACACCATAGGTGTAATTATCAAATTTAGTGTTTTAATTTACACCTGATTGAGATTTCCTCAATAGCATCATTATTACATGATAGACAAGAGGGCTAAACAGCCGAGTCAAACTCCGACCGATTCTCGACAGTGAGATTTGACTCTGAGGTGATTGTATGGGAATGGACCCCAAATTAAAAGCGAAATTGCAAAAACAACGCTACCACATCGTAGGAGAACACGGTGGTGTTAAGACATGTCACTGGACCAAGGAATCTCTTTTGCGAGATAGATCGTGTTACAAAGGAACGTTTTATGGCGTTAAAAGCCACACTTGTATGCAGATGTCTCCTGTAGTCGATCAGTGCAACCTCGCTTGTACATACTGTTGGAGAGAGCCCCACATGGACACTCTTGAGTTAACTGATCAAGACCCCTTGGAGTTACTATACGAAAGTGTTAGAGCGCAAAGAAGGCTTCTTACTGGATATGGTGGCCATGATTTGGTACCAAGGGAAAAATATCTCGAAGCCCAAGACCCAAAGCATGTTGCTATCTCCTTGAACGGTGAGCCTACACTTTACAGGAATCTATCGGAATACATGGAATTATGCCACAACCATGGGATGACTACAATGCTAGTTACAAATGGAACTCTTCCAAAAACATTGGAAAATTTAGACACCTTACCAACGCAACTTTACGTTTCAGTAGACGCTCCAAACAAGAAAATTTTTGATGAGGTTTGTCGCCCGAAATGGAATGATTCTGCGTGGGAAAAATTCGAGGAAACAATCGATCTACTGCCCTCTTTAGACACCAGAATTGTATGTAGACACACAATGATGAAGGGCATAAACATGGATTCTAAATCCATTGCTGAGTTTGCAGAATTAGACAAAAGGGCAGACCCTGATTGGATTGAAGCAAAAGGATACGTCTATGTTGGACATAGCAGAGAAAACCTAAGTGTTGATAACATGCCATCTTTTGATGATATCATGGATTTTTCAAACCAATTGGCTCCCAAGCTAGATATGGAAATTCTCTCTTCATCCAGACCCAGCAGGGTTGCTCTAATCGGTAGAGAGATAATACCAATTCCAATCCCTGAACAAACAATGCATTTCCCCGCTGATTTAGGTGTAGCACCACCAGTAAAGAAATTGAAGATGGCCTGATGATTCAAGGGTTTGAAATCTCTAATGTTTCACTCAGGAGGAATAGGAGGAGCATACCCTCCATCTACTGCTTCCTGGACAATCTCCATATCAGCCTCGACCATCATTTGGACTAATTCTTCGAATGATGTGGCAGGGACCCAACCAAGTTCCTTTTCTGCTAATGCTGGATCTCCTATCAGCAAATCTACCTCTGCAGGTCTGAAGAACTTTGGATTTGTTCTTACTCTGACAACTCCATTTTGATCTGTTGCGATTGTGTCTACTCCTTCTCCCGACCACGTTAATTCCATACCTACATGAGCAAATGCAAGAGAAATCATGTCTCGAACTGAATGAGTTCTGCCAGTTGCAACGACGTAATCTTCAGGTTTCTCCTGTTGAAGCATCCTCCATTGCATCTCAACATAATCTCCTGCAAAGCCCCAATCTCTCTTTGCATCAACGTTTCCAATCCACAAATTTTCATCAAATCCGTGCGCAATTCTTGCTGCGGTCATTGTAACTTTACGTGTGACGAATTCAAGTCCTCTTCTTGGACTCTCGTGATTAAAGAGTATACCAGTACACGCAAACATGTCATAAGATTCCCTGTAATTTCGAGTGATTTCGAATGCGAAAACTTTCGCTGCTCCGTAAGGGGAGCGAGGATGGAATGGAGTCATCTCGGTTTGTGGTACATCTCTCACTTTTCCAAATTGCTCGGAAGACCCAGCTTGATAGAATCTACAACTTGGGGCATGTTTTCTTATCGCTTCCAAACATCTTAGAGCTCCTAATCCGGTAATATCTGCTGTCATCATTGGGCTTCTCCAAGATTCTGGAACAAATGACATTGCTCCAAGGTTGTAAAATTCATCAGGTTGAGTCTGTGCAACGGCATTATCAATTGAATTTTGATCAGCTAGATCTCCATTCATAACGTGAAATTTTTCATTTTCCATCAAGTGATTGATTAGACTTCTACCAGACGTAGGCTGACTAACTCTTCTCACTAAACCATAGACGGTATATCCCTTTTCTAGCAGTAATTCTGCTAGGTAGGACCCATCTTGTCCTGTAATTCCTGTAATCAAGGCAACCTTGCCAGCCATGCTTTGCCTAATGACCGCTCCTTTTTGAATTAAATTGAATGTTGAGGGGTAAGGAAAGCATCAAAATTCCTGTGCTTGAGTAATTCTGTAATATTGACAACTAGTTTTTGTTTATATCCTGTCGATGGTTTGAATGATGGTGAATACCATGACTAACGAAGTTAAAGTCTGTTTAATCGGTGCGGGTGGGATAGGTTCTACGCTTGTTCATTTTATTGCACCAAGCCTATCCAAATCAAAAATAAAAATTGATTTCCATATCATTGATTCTGACATAGTTGAAGATAGAAATATTCAATTCCAACAATTTTCAAATTCTGATATTGGATTCACTAAAGTAAGTTGCATTTCAAAATCGTACTCTAGCAGAGGGTTCCAAATAAAAGCAATCGAATCAGACATAGATGATGATACCGACCTTTCTTGTTTCGATTATGTTATTTGTGCAGTTGATAACGCAAAAGCAAGAAAGTTAGTTCATTCAAAATCAGAAAAATGGATTGACCTCAGAAGTACTGGTGATGGTTGTGTCTACCTCACGGATAAAACCAGTCAAAGTTTAATTGAAGCAATGACAACTGAGAATTCTAGCGGTTCCTGTCAACAGGAAGGAGCGATTGAATCTGGCTTCATTGAATATGGATATGCAATTTGCGCTGCGACCGGTGCGCAATGGCTACACGATCACTTAAAATTTGGAGACAGCAATATAATTCAAGGTATCCAATCTATTAGATATGGGCTGATGAATTTCCCAAAAATAAAGGTGATGGCATGAA
>CAXAGT010000064.1:0-6957 GCA_963968885.1 uncultured Candidatus Poseidoniales archaeon
CCTTTATCCATGGCATTACCATGTCATTGGATTTCGTAGGGTCTACAACTTCTATTGCATCGACTAGGTTTCTAGCAGCCATGTATAGTCTGTCATCGATTGGTATGTCCGCAAGTTCAAGTCTTCTTGCGTATCTTTCGTATTCTTTGACTGCCTGAGGAAGTCTTCTACACTCAAGCGCAAAATCAGCAAAATCAACGATGTATTCATCATTTTCTTCATCGAGATTCATTGCTTTTTTGTATGCCATCATGATTTTCCCACCAGGAATAATATCATCTTGTGCTTCAACATTTAGCATGTTAGCAAATTCAGCATACGTGTGGTGAATAGCTGCAATATCTCTATGTTTCTTAGTTAACTCATCAAGCATATTTACTGCGCCCTCTAGGTCTCCGCCAGCAAATAATTCAATCGCAGGTTGCAATATTTCATCGGACATAATGTTCCCTCATGCTGACCAACCGCGTTTAGTTCTTGAAACAACCGATACGCAATTCAGTTTTCAGATGAGGCAACAATCGAATCCTTTAGTTCCTCAAGTAGAGTGCTCTGAGAATGCTGCTTGTGTTTTTCATTCAGTAGATCCTTTGTGTCTCCCCATTTTCTGATGCAGTAGAAGCAGTTCTTAGGGTCCGGCTTCACTTTTGTGACCGTTCTTTGATAGGTAATTATTGCAAAGAACATTTTCAATAGGTTTTTTCCTGCTTTTTCGGCTGGCATATCTGCTTCTTTATCATTTACTAGATTGGCTCCACTTGCGCCTAATGCTCCACCTTTTGTTTCTTCAACCAAGCCTATACCCGAATCGGTTAAAATTGAAATTGTGGCAAAACCCATCATTGTTCCTATTGGGCTTCGATTTACGATGACCTCTGATATTCTATCGAATAGTAGTCTTCTATGGGACCTTGAAAGCAAGAATCCGTGGTGGAATATTATAGCATCTGTTGTGACTGCATAGTGGAATGACCTTTGGAAAAGGAAGACCATTAGTACAAACAATCCACACAATACGGCTCCATTCATCAAGAAATTCGGGCTTTCTGGAAGTAATCCCGCATCACCTATTCCAGGGTACCAATCTGCACCCTGAAATGTGTTATCGATTAATGTAAACATTGGCACGAGTGCTGTAATCATCAACCATACACCTATCCAACCATTTGATGTGGAACTGTTTATCATCCTGTTAAACCAAGCAATTATCAACATTACAACGACAAAGGAGACCTGATTATTCATCATATTGGCAAGCAGGGAAAGAGCGAATCCCGGATCCTGTGAAACAATATCTTCCCAGTTGTCAAGAGAATAAAGGAAGTGAACGCCGAAAACAATTATCCCGAGCAGATAATATTGGAAAAATGCCAAGAAACTAGGTTGCTTTGTTTCTAGGATTTCTTCTCCTTTTATGAGCCTGAACTTCTTATTCATTTTTTCATTCTTTTTCTCTTCAGTCATCTGTGATTGTTCAACTGGTTGATTGACTTCTTCCTGGCTTGCCTGCGTAACTTCCTCATCGGGGGTTACGATTTCTTCTTGCACTTCTTCATCCGACATAGGCACGCCTCTATTGCCTCTATACGATGCTACTCAAATATATTACCCCATTTAAGCGTATAAAAATGCATCAATGCAACAGACCCCATGAATGCTCAGCGTTACCTCTAATCCATTCATAATCATCAACAGTACGGATTCGATTTTCATTTTGAATGTTTATTTTTTTGATTTCCAGCGGGTATTCGTTGTAAGTCAAATGCGATTTCATTCCTCCTCTTGTCGGTTGGTCAAAGAACCAATGTGCTCTTTCTACAGCATGGGCTTCTATACGAATTTTAGTCCTTGGATTCTTTATTTCAACGTGGAAAATTGGTAGGGACTCTTCTTTTCCGTGACGTATAATTGTCTTTGAAGACATTTCTTTTCTTACCGAAACTTGATTGAATTTCTCGCTTCTTTGTTCAACTGCATCATGAAATAAAGCACCCATTGAAATTGAGAAGTGGACCTGGTCGCCATATTTCCAAGAGGTCGGAGTTTTAGCTAATAGAAGTGGAGATATATGTGGCAAAAACCAATCAAGATACGATCCATCACTGAAGTGTAGCATCCCCCAGTACCAAGGTACTGCTGGAGCTTGGACTTTCACTTTCTGGAAATAAGCAGTTCCCTTGGACTCCTTTCCGTCAACCAAAGCATGCACCCTTGAACCATGGAGCCTCAAAATATCGTATCCCATTCCAGCAGCGTAATCCGCAGTGGCATACCTTGCAGTAGACATAGCCCTATTCCAAGGGGTTATCTTGAATTCAAACGATTCAGGAGTGTCATCTAATTTGTTTCTGTAACTCTTTGCCTTTATCCAAAATTCGGATAAATCCGAATTAAGACCCATTGAGTTGTCATCAGAGAGAATCGGAATTACTGCTCCTCCTCCCGAAGTTTTGTTTACCTTGTTTGGCCAAACTGGATTTTCGTCGGTTATGGCTACAAGTTTGCATTTTTCAGAAATAATTTCATCATGCATCTTATCGCCATCAAACCACCAAGCACAAACCATTCCATCAAGAATCAGGCTACCATTTTCATCAGCCCCGGGGCGAGCGCTTGGTCTCCACTCCTGCGAATTTACATCAACGATGTCATTGTCCTTGGTGGACCACAAAATCATGAATTGTCTTCCCGATGGTTTCCCTTGTTCATCATCAAGCATAACAAGCCACCACCACCAATCCCAAGTCAGTCTGAAGATAGGTGGTCTGTCATCAAGTCTCCACATCGAAGAAAAATCTCCTTCGAACTTTTCAAGGTCTTGAGGGTCGTTCATTCTATTTCCTTCCCTTTGAAAATAGATTGAGCGATTAGCCAAATTGTAGCAACTTGGATAAGCAAAACAAGTATGCTAATTCCTACATTAACCATTGGTCCTAATGCAGGAAACGGTGGGCTAGAGCCAATATATTCCAAGATGTCCGATCCAGGCAATGATGAGGAAAAGCCCCAAATTCCGAACTCTCCAGAACCACCTCCACCCCATGAACCAAGTGCAGTAAATGTTGGTAGTTCAGGCCATGTTGCTATGGACGCTGAATCAATAATTGCCATACACCATCCGATAACTGAAATTTTTAGCAATGGACTTTCAGGTAATCCCATTGAAAGGAATCCCATTCCAAGTTCCCATGCGGCAAAAGGTATAGCCAAAATAATTCCATATTTCCACATCACTCCTAGAGCAGAGAATAAAGCCCCGTAAACCAACATTGCCATCCATGTTGCTATCAAAATTGCAAGCCAAACTCGTAAATCTTGGAACCTGAAAAAGCTATCTCCTGGTCCAACAAACCCAGTGATTAAAGCAGAGATTACTACTAGAATAAGCGCAATTGGCCACGCCACCCCGAGATATCCCAATAGCCTGTATAGGTAAATTTCTCCTCTTGCAATTGGCTTTGCGATCATGAAATGCATAGTTCCAGATGTCATTTCTTGCCTAATTAGACCGGTGGCTAAAAACAAAGGAACGAAAATTCCGATGATAAATACTAGAGCCATTTTTCCATATCCAAGAACATATGCTCTGTGCACAGCCTCTTTGATGTATCTCTCCTCATCAGGATCCTCATCTACGTTAATATCAGCATTTACACTGTATCCTGGGACAAAACGGTTTGATTCTATTTCAACATCGCACAACTTCGTGTTGTCGTTTTGATTCTTTTGGGAATTAGGAATATTTGCATTCAAGCAATCTCCATCATCATCATTTCCAACATAATCACCTGGATTCCCAGTTATTTGGTCCCATTCGAAATCATCCTCATTTATCCATTTGGATGGGTCATCAGGTGCTATTGGAGGGTCAAAATTACCGGGATTGTCATCGCGGAGATATTCATTTGTTCCATGCAGTCTCTCCTGTCCATCTGGATATCCATCTCCATCTGAATCAATGGAATCTCCATCGTTGTCAACTGCTTCAATTTCTTGGTTCATGGAGTCGATGTAAAACAACATCAAAAGCATCAAGGCAACTACAGAAACACCAAGAATAACCCAAGTTGAAATTTTTTGTTTGTATTGACGAATGGTAAATTCAGCTATTGCAGATGCCTTCCTATCAGCCTTAGACCAAGCCTTAACTTCGTTATTTGGTGACATCTAGAATCCTCCTGTTAAGTATCCAATAACCGATTCAAGATCGTCATCAGGGTTGTCAATAGTATCGACCTTATGGTTGCCGTTTACAATTACTGAAGGTAACTGGTCATGAATAAGGCCAAAATGATGGGTGTGAATTTCTAGTGATTCTTTACTTGGAAGAGTGACTCCATAAACTCCTTCAAGCTGAATCACATCTTTAGCTAAGGATTTCGGATTTGGGCAACCAATGGATATTTTATGCGGTACAGAATCAAGTTTTTCTCTTATTGCATGCATATTTCCAATTGCAAGGATCTGTCCTTTATGCAACAACACAATTTGTTCGGTTATTCTTTCTATTTCGTGAAGGATATGTGAAGAAACCAAAACTGTCCTTCCCATTCTACCTAACTCTCTAATCACGTTCATTATTGTGGTTCTTGCCAGCGGATCGCAACCCTGCAAGGGTTCATCTAAAATTATCAACTGAGGATCGTTAATCAATGCGTGTGCAATCTTTACTCTTTGCCGCATTCCCTTGGAGAATTTGCCAATTTCTTTGTGTGCAACATCAGCTAGATTAACGAATTCAAGGACTCTAGTTGCTTCAATTTCAGCTTCTTTTCTGGTCATTCCGTGAATCCGCGCAAATGTCACTAAGAAATCAAATGCTGTCATCCAATCATGCATTTTTTCATGTTCCGGGACAAATCCAACCTTAGCATATGGGCTTGGATTCTTCCAAGGGTTTGTCCCAAATATCCTCACATCTCCCGAAGTGGGTTTTATTTTTCCGATTAAGATATTGAATAATGTGGATTTTCCAGCACCGTTAAGTCCCAGTACTCCAGTAACTCCTCCGGAAATAGCCAAATTTATTCCTGACAGAGCATAAATTCTCCCGTAGTTCTTGTTAACATTGTTGAATACAACAGCAGGGACGCTATGATTTGGTTGCCATGATTGCTCTTGTGCTTGACCTACTTGGTTGAAATCAGGTATCATTCTCTTGTCACCTCCATTGAGGAGACTCTTGTAGCAAGAATATACATTGCTAGTGCATTAATTACCACTAATGAGGCTAGACTCCAAGTCCAAGACAAGTCGAAGGTTGGTTCAGTTCCTACCAAGGCTTGACCGACATTAGCCAAACTGTCGTATGGGGATAGTAAGAATAGAGTTTCTCTTTGGAACATCGTGTCTACTATTCTAGCGATGATTGCTGTTCCTAAAATAATGGAAAGCAAGCCAATGCCAGGGAAGAAAGCCCCTTTCGATACGCTAGAAAGCGCTAGCCCGATACTTGTGTATGTGATTACAAGCAAAAATCCTGCTACTAAAGTTCCAACAAAGATTGGAAGGGTATCTGCAATCCAGCCCCAGCCTCTTCCAAGAGCAATTATCTCTGTTGTGTAATATGCGAATAAAGTGAATATACACAATATTGCAAGGATCGAAGCAACACTAAGGTATTTCATCATAGTGTAATCCAGTCTAGAGATGGGTCTTGAGAAGTATAGAGCACTAGTACCGTGTGTTCTATCCTCTGAAATTATTGTTCCAACAAGCAGAGATGCTGCCACAGGGTAGTACAAGATATTTCGTGGAAAGAATGCTAAAACATGTGAATAGAGGTTATCTCTATTGACGGTGAAGAGTGATGCGAATTCTCCCTCACCAGTAAGGCTGACTAAAAGGAGTGGGAAAATTGGTGCTACGCAGCCAATGAGGGTTATGAATAAGTAAATTTTTACAAGAAGTGGCCAAGGTCTGTGACCTTTTTTGAAAAGACCTAGCATGTGATGTCTGTAGATTGCCCAATTCCTCATCCAGCGAGGATTAAGGGTTCCACTCCATCCGGTATATTCTTGTTTGAAGATTTCACCACTGCTTTGGGCCCCTGAGACTATCGCAACTCCCATGTCATCTGGATTTGACCCCCATGCAGATTCAATACGACCTTTCCCAGTTACAGGAGTACTTGCTTCTAATTCATTGGATGGAATTGAATTTTCAACCGACGCAATTTGTTGTTGTTCAGTAACCTGAACTGGTATGGGAGTGGGGATAGTATTAATTGGGTGGATTTGGTTTGGAATTGGCTGGTTAGCAATTGGCTGAGCACCAAGATTTTGTGTGTTTATTGGTTCCTGGTTTACGTAATCGTTGTTGTTAACTTGCGGGTTAAAATCCCCTCCTTCCGGATTCAATTAATCACCCCGCTGTAGTCCTTAGGCACGTCTGCTTGTCTTACTTGAACTGGTGAAGCAAGTAGTTGTTCACTCGACTTTACCTCATATCCTAATCTTTCCATAATTACAATGAATAGGTCTTCCAAGGATGCTTCATATTCATGCATTCTTCTGACTTGGGCACCAACTGTTGAAGCACTTTGTAGAATTTCACCAGTTATGTTTTCCATCTCTGCAGAGATTCTCATAATCCTTCCTTCTCTTCTAACAGAGAGACCTTTTGCAGAGAGGTGTTGCTCTAATTGATTCGCATTTTTCCAAACATGAATCTCTATTTCCTTGTCAATTGCCTTTAGATCCTCAATCTTGCCTTGTGCTGCTAACTTTCCTTTGTGCAGAAGGACAATTCTATCACATACTCGTTCAACATCCTCCATTAGATGACTTGCCATTAGTACAGATCTTTGTCCTTGGTTTACAGTCACTTCAAGAGTGTTGAGCATAAATTCCCTTGCTCTAGCATCTAAGCCATTTGATGGCTCATCTGCAATAATCAACTCTGGGTCATGAATTATTGCACAAGCAAGTTTTGTTGCTTGCTTCATTCCTGTGGAAA
>CAXAGT010000065.1:0-6155 GCA_963968885.1 uncultured Candidatus Poseidoniales archaeon
GTTGGCATCTTGGCTAGAGGGGGTTTTGTAGTGCAGGCGGTTGTTCGTGTTGTTGAACCACCATTCGCCGTCCTGATCGATGAGTTCTCGCTTGCCTTCCAAAAAGTAGGCATGATGTTTGGTCTTCCAACCAACACCATCTCCATTGTACGCAAATGTACCATTGTTTGGATTCCAATCGGTAATGATTCTGCTGTTACTGCGGAATGAGCCCAGATTCATGACTGCAATTGCACCAACAGGGTCAAGCCCTGTAAGGTTGACAGTTTCATTCAAACCAGTATGGACGCCTGTTTCCGGTCCAGCATCAGTAAGCCAACCTTTCGTGTAGGCATTGTTCGAACCGGTCAAGGTCCCCTCTGCCCAATAAGAGCGATTGAATACGGTCTGATCATCAAATCCAGCGTTTGGCCAGCGGGCTGGTACCTGCTCTTCGTGAGCAAGGAATAACTGCCAGCCGTCCTCGGTAAGAGTCACTTCTTGAATGCCATCGCTATCAGCTGAACCCCAAACGCCACCCAGATCATCGGTGATGCTTCGAGTACCATCAAAGACCACACGCTCCCCATCGGCAGCCCTAATGAGTAAATTGTCGATGTTGTTGATGCTTACATTTTCATGATATAGTCCAGCATGCAAAATGATTTCTGGATTACTTGCAGATTCGGAGCCAGCAATCGTAATTGCTTGCTCAAGAGAAGATAACGGACAAGAAATTGTTCCGGGGTAGTCATTGCTACCTTCCACTACATCAACGTAAATTGAGTCTCCAGAACTTCGGGATGCTGAGGCACAAACTGCTGGAGAACTTACCCTTGCAGGTTCAGTCAAAGTGTCTTCCAATTGTGGTATTGTCCAGCCGCGATATGACTCGATATAGGCAGTCTGTGCAAGCATGAACATCAGCAAGGACAATAACAGTGCTTTGCGCTGTTGACTGACTTGCATGGCGTAGCCTCAACCTTTGCCAAAAAATGGTGTATGAAAGGGTTTTCCCGTTGATAATAGGTAAACATCCAAAATTTAAACTAGATAATAAAAAAGCAGCCTTTTTTTATTATAGGTTTTTTTAATTACAACCGCACTAAAGGGATAGCAATGTCAATCATAGAAGCATACAACAAAGCCTGGGAAAACGCAGACGTAGAAGCATTAGCAGAAATCATCCATGACGATTGTGTTTTCAATCCGCACGTCGGAGGAATTACAATGAGCAAATCTGACATTCTTGGATTTGCTGGACAAGGTGCAGTAAGTAGCGAAAGTGAAAGAATTTTGTTTGAAAATGATGAAGTTGGCGTAGCACACTCAATCGTTCACTTTGCAAATGGTTCAGATTCCGAAGCTGTTCTTTCATTCATGCGTTTCAAGGATGGAAAAATCATCTCCATGGAAACTGGTGCAACTCCTCTTAGTGACTCATACAGAGTTGTAGGGCAAGAGTAATTCTTCTCTTTTTCAATTCAAAGATGCGAGCCATTCCTTCAATCGTCTGCATCCCTCTTTGATGTTATCACTTGAATTTGCATAACTCATTCGCACTAATCCGTCTCCGCCCTCCATTAGAGAGCCTGGAATCAATTGTACTCTGGCTTCTTTTAGGGCTCTATTTGCGAATTCCATGTCAGTCATTCCAGTTCCCGTTACATCGACTAAGGCATAAAATGCGCCCTCGGGTTCGGGGCAATTCAAACCTGGAATTTCAGAAAGTAGAGAGTGGATTAATACTTTACGTTGTTCGAAAGAATCTCTCATCTTCTTGACTTCATCCATTTGATTGAATGCTTCAACAGCTGCTGGCATCAGGAAAGTAACAGCATGCGTGGCCGCATTGGTCTGAATCGACTTTACCGATGTCATGAATTCCTCTGGACCTGTTATCCAGCCTAATCTCCAACCAGTCATAGCCCAAGTCTTCGACCATCCGCCGATAATCATTGTTCTATCCTTGCCATTTTCAAACTCAGCAGGCGAGGTGTATGGCCAATCCATCCAAGTCATATTTGCATAGATCATATCATCCATAATCCACAAATCGTTTTCCTCAGCAATATCCACCAATGCTTCGATTTCATCTCTTGTGTAGACTGCCCCTGTTGGATTATTCGGAGAGTTTAGAATTATCATCTTGGTTTTTTCATTTACTGCGGCTCTTGTTGCCTCTATGTCTGGATGATAGTTCTCTCGATGAACTGGAACATGTATTGGAACTCCACCTAACATTCGGACCATCGGGTCATAAGATGGCCACGCTGGAGCAAAGAGAATTACTTCATCACCTGGCTCGATGGTTGCCATTAGTCCATACAGAATTGCTTGTTTACATCCGGGCGTGATAACTACATCAATTCCAGGATAGTCTATTTTGTAACGCTGTAAATGATTTGAAACTGCTTCACATAACTCCTCTGAGCCCTGAGAGCGAGTATAGGTTGTTTCCCCTCTATCCATCGAGGCTTTTGCAGCGTCTACAACCCCTTTTGGCGTGTCAAAATCTGGTTGTCCAACAGTGAATCGGATTACATCCGGTTCAGGGGGACTTAAGAAAGCCGCAAAGCCACGGCTCAAGTTCTGTGTTCGAGGATTCAAATTTGGCATATGTCCCACCTTTTTTTCTACCAAATCTCAAAGATTGATATTGGGCGGAAGGGCTGACATTCTTCAAACCTATGGCTGAAAAGTCGCACAACTCCTCAGTTTTTCGAGGGTAATTCCAATAATCACTTTCACTTTCAGCAAGGGTAGCCTGTTAGAAATCTAAGTGCTTCTGATTCGCTGACGACAATGGTATGGGTAGAAGCGTTCCAACATGGAGAGATAGGATTGAGAGGCAACTGGAAGAGTTGACAGCTTACCAAAGAGGGTTGAGAAGTGATGAAAGAAAGGCATTTGAGATGATGACAAAGGCTGTTCGCGAAAGGAGAGCTGCTGGAGGAATGTTGCCGGGTGAAGATGTGTGGAACGTCATGCTGATGTCGATGATATTAGGTGCTTGGCTGAAAATCGAAGGTCTAGAAAAAGAGATCAAGGATGCGAAGGGAGTTGTGGATTCTGGATGACCAGTTTGAGGCTTGGATATTAGATGCCCATTCAAACAATTCAAGCGATGGGATGGTACTTTGGATTCATGATGGAAATAAAGTGATTCCAATCGAGTACAAATGGAAGCCTTGTGTTCATGTATCGGGTGAAAAAAGTAGGTTATTTCGGCTAGAAGAATGGTTAGCACAGCCAGAAATTAAAAGCAAATTTTCAATCTCTGAAACATATTGGGAGAGGGCGAAATTATCCCTGTATTCGGATGATATAGCTGAGGTCTTGTGTATAGAAATCAAGATGAACAACAATCTTCTAGCACTTGCCAAACATATTGAAGAACGTGGTCAATTCATCCACTTTCAGATTTACTCAGTTGATGCTCACCTTTCCCAGAGATTCCTGCTTGAATTGAACACTGCCCCTATGCGAAAGGTGCTCTGTACACAAGAAAATGGTCGAATTAACGTAGATTCAAAAAGCGATTATCATACGTCGAATGATCTTGATCTGCCAGATTTATCAGTATGGGAATTTGAATTATGCTTTGTCAAAAATCAAGATTTCTTGAATTACAGAACACCTATTTTTTCATTCATCTTACGAAAAAAATCTCAAGACGGCAGACATGATTCCTCTCAGCCAGAACATTACTTTGAATTGGTTAAGAATCAATATTCTGATGATAGGGAATTCCTGTATGCAATTGAAAGTTTAGTCAAAAAAATTGATCCGGATGTGATGATTTCACATGGAGGAGACACGTTATTTCTCCCAGCATTAATTCGGCTTGCAAGAAAAAGTGGAACCACTGTAAGTCTTGGAAGAAACAATACTGTTCTGTATGCTAAATCAAAAGAAAGGGTTGTTTTTTCTTATGGAAGGACCCTGAGAAAGAATGCCTATCACCCACTACAGGGAAGGTTGCACATCGACATATCATCTAGTTTCATAGTTAGAGAGGGAGGATTGGTTGGTCTGTTTGAACTTGCTAGACATTCTGGGCAGTCTGCTCAAGACATAAGCAGACTCTCACCTGGATCTGTAATCAGTGCTATTCAAATGCGCACAGCCATAGAAGATGGCATTCTAGTACCATGGAAGAAAAATAGACCAGAAGATACGAAAACAGCTTGGGACCTTTTACACGCCGATAGAGGTGGTTTGTACCTTGACAGCAAACCTGGGGTTTATGCCAATGTAATCGAATTGGATTTTGCAAGCCTATTTCCAAGTATTATCGCAACACGAAACATATCTCCTGAGACCCTTAACTGCGCTTGCTGTATAAGTAAAAAAAAGGTTTTTGAAAAAGAGGATTTCGCTTCTGATAGAGGATTTATCCCGCTTCAGATAGATGAGGCTAGAAGCGAATTTAGGAAAAGAAACGCCAGAAGAGGATTGTCTGCAAATCTGTTTCCGCAGACGAGTGAAGTAGCATTACAAATTCCCGGATTAACCACGCACTCATGTGCTAACCAACACGGCTTTCTTGGACGAGTTGTTGCTCCTTTAATTGAAAGAAGACAATTGCTCAAAGATCAAAGGAAGAAGAAAGGAGACGTTTTTGACCAACAACAGAATGCTTTGAAATGGCTTCTTGTGACCTGTTTTGGCTATACTGGATACAAAAATGCAAGATTCGGAAGGATAGAGGCGCATGAAGCAATATGCGCATGGGCAAGAGACATACTGCTAGAGACTATTGACATGGCGCAGGAAATGGGTTATGATGTCCTGCACGCAATTGTAGACTGTGTTTGGATAATCGATAGATTGGGGCGAAGTGATGAGCAAAGAATTTCTGATGCTCACAAATTAGCAGAAAGAGTAACCAGTATAATTGGAATTCCTCTTGAATATGAAGACGATTATTCTGTAATCGCTTTTTTGCCTAGTAGAGTAACAAATGCCGGGACCTTGACAAAATATTGGGCGCATGGAGACAAGGGGTTCAAAATTCGTGGCATAGAAGAGCGTCAGCACTCAACCTGCAAATGGATCGCAAAAGTGCAAAGACGGGCTCTAAAAGAAATAATGGATGAACACAAGCGAGGCGAAATCCCTGAATTAGAAAGGCAGTATAAGGCAATTAAACTGCTCAAATCTGAAATAACAAAACTAGAATTGGGGCAAATTGATTTGAATGATTTAGTAGTAAAAAGGCGCATATCAAAACCGTTGAATCAGTTTAGAGTTGCAAGCCTAGCATATTGTGCAATGCTACGAAATCACATGAATGGGAATACTTGTAATCCCGGCTCAAAAGTGAAATTTGTCGTTGTGAATGATAGAGCAAAAATAGACCATGAAAGAGTCATTTTAGATGAAGAAATTGGGTTTGAACAGAATAAGCACAAGCGTGGAGATTTCAATTATTATCGCACGCTTGCAATCCGAGCAATTTGGTCTGTATTAGCACCTTTTGGGTGGGATGAAGAAGAAATATCTCAATATTCAAAAAGGAAATCTTTGGTTGAATTTACATATTCTTGATTTCTAATTTCTTAGTCTTAAGTCCCTTGTTAACAGCTTCCAGTTTTAATCGGAACAGTGATTCTTGTAAGGTTAGTTGGGAGCGATCACGATTATCTAAAACCATCTCTAAGCCTGATTTTTCAAAGTTAAGCAGTACATTTTGAGTTCTCGGTTTTCGAGAAATATTGACGCTTTCTAAACACCTTCTTTGAATGTATTCCAGTGATTCCGTGTGCCTTGTATCTTGAGATTTGTTTCTTTCAATAATCAGAATATTGACTCCCTGTTTGCCCAGTGATTCCAGAATTTGGACACTTCGATTAAGGATGGCTCGAGATTCTCTTTTGCGCACTAGTTCATCTGCGTGCATCTGTAATATTCCATCTATTACGACAAGAGAGGAATTTGTCAAAGCAATCTCATTAGGAAGTCTTTCGATTTGCTGTAAAAATTGGTGCAGAGTAAATCCACGACTAACCAACATACGACTTAAGCATCCCCTGATGTCATTACTACGCTTACTCAAGAGAGGAATTAGGCGGGATGGATCGATACGACAAGCTCCATCCACCCAATGAACAAATTCTTGCCTGGCAAGCATTTCTGATACACAAATTTCAGCAACCGACCTTGCTAGTTGG
>CAXAGT010000066.1:0-5886 GCA_963968885.1 uncultured Candidatus Poseidoniales archaeon
AAATCTGGAAGGTTTGGCTTCCAATTAGCAGGTAACTTCCTGTTGATTTCTACAATTTTCACTGCTCTTTCTTGGTATGCTCTCGGTGTCTTGCCAAGTAGGATGATGTATAATTTCGAGATTCTAATGTCCTCTGGAATTACCTTCTTTCCAGTTGAAGCCTCTACATCCATCGCTCTTAGTAAGTTAAATGAGGGTTTGTTGAGTTGTTGATACCATCTATTCGAGAGTCTAGTGCCCGTAACAACGGTAGCTGCAATCACTAAACTCACTATGCACAATCCACCTATGCCAGACCCAGTAATGTCTCCGGAGAGTAAAATGATGAAAAGTAGCAAAGGTGCTACTGTCATTAGGAAAACAGTATTCTGGGATATTGGACCTTTGTTCATTCTTACTCTAATAACATCCCAGCCGTCATGTCCTTTTTGCCAAGGTTTGAAATGTTCATTTGGGTTTTGAGCAAGGGCTTTTCTTGTCATTCTCACCAATTGCATAATCTTAGCATTTTGGCTAGCGCCAACGCTCAAATTTTCATCAAAAATTGAATCCAATCTTTCTCCCGCTTCCTTGTAAAGTCCCATTTCACTGAGTAAGGATGCTTGCTCAACTATCGGTGTTGCTTCATCAGGACCATATTTTCTGCATTCCTGCCACCAGTCAATTGCTTGTTCCCACATACCAAGGATTCTCATCAGATGAGCGCCTCGAGCCCACATTTCGGTTCGCTCGGGTGAAAATTTGACGATTTTCCTCACTATTGCAAGATTTTTTGAGGTATTTGCTAGATTAGTTGATTCTCGAGGTCCAGGCATTAGAGCATCTGATAGGACTCCCATTGCATCTAGATGCTCTGGGTCTAGCGCAAGGGCTTTGTTTGCTAATTCAATTGCTTTCTCGTTTTCAAGAGCCTCAAGTGCCTCGAGAGCATCGAGGTAAAGGTCATTAGCATCCATGCTCATTCCCTCTTTTCGTACTTCTTTGGTTTGATTTCTTTAGGACCAAGATTGTGTGCATGACCGCCTTTCTTGCCCTTAGCCTTCCTAAATGGCTTCGCGGGCTTTTTCTCGAATGTTGGCTTATTTTTTTGCCAAGGGGATTTTGCAGTTTGACTTCCTCTGTCAGAGTCTCTGTCCCTGCTTTGTCTTGCCCCTCCGGACTTGCCACGATAATCTCCGCCTCTGCGCTCTTGTCCAAATCTACCACGGCTTTGACCGCCTCCTCTTCTGTCAGATCCTCTAGAGCCCCTTGATCCATATCGGTCTCCACCTCTATTGTCGCTAGAACTGCGATTTCTGTATCTGTCTGAACTGCCTCTTGTATCATCAGAGCTTTTGCTTCTGTATCGATCTGAACCTCCGCCTCGACTGCCTCTATTTCTGTCTCCTCGGTAATCTCTTCCTCCACGGTCGCTTCTACCGCCTCGGTAATCTCTATTTCCACGGTCGCTTCTACCGCCTCGGTAATCTCTTCCTCCACGGTCGCTTCTACCGCCCCGGTCATCTCTTCCTCCACGGTCGCTCCTACCGCCCCGGTCATCTCTTCCTCCGTTGCCATACCTGTTTCCACGGTCACCTGAGCGTCTATCCCTATCGTAGCCTCGATTGTCTCTGCCACCTCTTCTCTGGTCAGGGTCACGCCTTCTGATTATGATTTTTTGACCAATCATTGCGTTTATGTCCGCTTTGAAATCTAGGTGAGCGATGTGAACTAATGGGTCATCCGCATTGCAAAGAACAGAATCTACCTTACCTACGTAGTCTTCTGAGTTCTGAAGAATCATGATTGAGCCCAATGCAGGGCTTGAACCAGAAAAAGAAGCTAGCAAGCCATTTTCATGGCTTTTTCTTTCTATAACTCCTTCAAACATGACCATTCCTCAACAATGCCTATAGTCGATTAAATTTGATAGTGTCGGTCTAGTTTTGTTGCCTTCGTGCGATAAATAGACCTGCAAGAAGTACACTCAGCATTGTTGACATTATGCCAACATTCGGGATTCCTTTTTGTGGCTCTTCGATACTGATATCTTCTTGCTCGTCGGTTTGTTCTTCACTACCATCGCTTACAAGAACTGTTTTTGTTGAAAGTAAGCCGCTTTCATCTTCAGCCTTGATAACTACTTCATACTCTTCAATTCCTTGCTGAACGCAAGTAATTGTTGATATTTCAGTTTCCCAAGAATTTCCTTGAATTTGGAAGTTACTGGAAGACCCGCCGCATAGACTCCAGGTCATGCTTACTTGTTGTCCCTCAGGATCGATTACACTACCTGACATGGTAAAAGCAGTCATTTGAGAGTTCCAGGTACCATATTCACCGTCTAGGTTAGTCCTAATATCTATTGAAGGGGGAGAATTAGGTAATTCTAGTTGGAAATCAAACTCATAATTCCAAGGAATAATGTTATCCCCTGTAACTCTTGTAAAAATGTTGAAATCACCAGGTGAAAGTCCATCTGTGGTGACACTCAGTCCAATGTCTGAATTAACAACAACAGTCAGTATCTCTCCAGAAGCATCACCTTGCTTGGATTTAATTGCAAGGGTGTAATCACTTGCTAGACCTTTGTCAGTTAGTTGGAAATCAACCATTTTAGTTTCAGAATTGAACTCACCTGTTGCGGTGAAAGGAATTCCAATAGTCCAATTCCTTGTCTCTTCAGTAGTCAATCCATATTGATCTATTAGAGCACATTCCATTTGAGCAGTTTCAGTATCTCCCTTTGTAACCCTGATGTCAAAATCTTGGTTTTGGGTCAAACTCCAGCCAGACTCGTCAAATGAACAGTCGAGGTTCCATCCTTGGTCATCGAATCCCCAGTTTTGGACAGTTCCTCCATCTAGAAGTTCAAACTCACTTCCTTCAAGTCCAGAGTACATGAAAATATTACCAGAAGAAGGTGATGAAGAAGACCATTGTGGACCTGAGTTAAATTGTGGCTCTTCAGTTGTAAAATCGAGATAGATGAATCTCTCCATAGGTAAGTCTTGTAGGTTGTAGACTACATCCATCAAGATCTCTAGTGATCCATCGCCAAGGTATTGCGTGGTAGGTTGGCTAATTGCACTGGATTGCAAACCGTTATCTAAGACTTCAAAATCAATCAATCTTAAACCGTTTGTAGGCGGGAATACAATTCTAACATCGGCATCAACCATCGCTGTACTATTGATTGTCATGGTGAAATTTGATTCTCCGCTGTTTGGCAATTTAGTAAACTCCACATTTTTATCCTGACCATCTTCAAGGGTCAAATCAATCTCCAAATTATCTGTCGCAGAAACTGGAACTTCCTTACAACTCGTGGATGCTCCTATGTTAGTGCACTGCTTTTTGTCAGGATGGTCTTCTGGTATGAGGTTATTCTCATCCAAGGCTATTCCGTCTTCAAAGAAACTAAGGTTATTCAATTCCTCTGAACTTCTTTCTAGGTTTCCTTCTGTAATCGCTAGTCTCGTTTCCATGTCAGCTACGCACATTGGCCCCACTGCTCTAACCGCATCCCTTTCATCGGTAGAAATCCATGAGTTATTTCCACCATGGAATCCATCGAATAATCCATCCAGGTCCTTCCTAACGCTCGCTGCATTTGATACGTTAGCATAGGCAGTTGCTTCATATTGACCGCTAGCCCAATCTTCGTTAATTTGAATATTGAAGTTAGCAAAATCATAGGTGAACAAGTCTTCGAACTTGTATCCTGTACAATCTACACTGTCGATTTGCCTTCCTTCTGCTAAAGACTGAGTGGTTTCAGAATCTAAATTTTCAAACTTTGCGCTAAAAGCCAAAATCAGCATTATTGTTACCATAAACAAGGCCGAGATAGTCCTCTTCATGACTAACGCTATGACCTCTTAGACTTCAAACCCTTGCCTAGTTATAGCCCTCAAGGGTTCAATCTTTCAAATCTATTAAAGAAAATGAACGCTGGTAAAAGTGTCCAAATAATCGATGCGAAGAATGGCAAAATAGGGTTAATCCCTCTATCTATTTGAGGCATTCTTGCCTCCAAGAGATGGTGGTAGACTCCGTTTGGAGAAAATAGGTCCATTATTGCCTCGAATCTAATCCAAGCATCACTTGCACCCACTTCAATACCTGCTAGACCTGCTATTACGGATGTAACTAGTAACCATAGCATGGTGAATGTAAACCACATGCCAATACCAATTGATATTGATGAGGATTGGTCTTTTGCAAAAGATGATGCTAGCAACGAGAATTGAACATACCACAAAACTACTAATTCGGTGGCGATAAAATGCGAAATAAGGTCCATCATAGCAGGCATTTCTTCCATTCTTGTTGCCAAAATTATGTATGATATTATGTTCAATATTGCCACTGGTATACCAATGCTTAACCAATATCCTAGCAACATTGCAATCGCTTGGATTCTACGGGGGCATGGTTGTGATAGTTTGACCTCTAATACTCCGCTTGCTCTATCTCTGCTGACTCCATCATAAGAGATAATCACGCCTGCTAAGGTAGCCGACAGCAACACGAATAGGGATGAAACAAACAATATGTCCATCGGAGTTTCCAGGGGAATATCTGCAGGCAGAACTGTATTGGCATCTGTAAGACCCCAAACAGATCCGATTATGCACAGTGCAAGAACTGGAGTTGTGAGGTACATCCTTATCGAAAACATCTGTTCGTTAATTTTGGCAAAGACCAAATTTTTCAGAGGAGAACTCATTCTTCTTCCTCCTGGAATATTTTTGATAATTTTTTAGAATCCTCTCTAACCACTTGCAATCCTATTTCTTCAGGATCCAACCCCGTGGCTGCAACTAATAGTTGGGTTAAAGTTGGTTTTTCCATCGCCCAATGATTAATTCTATAGATTTCTGCGAATTTCTTAATATCTAGCTTGGTGGTCTTGGTTGTTTCCAATTCCCAGCCGATTTTTTCAATAGTCGGCTCTTCATCAATACCGTGTTCGGACAGGAACTCTTTGCTTGGCGCTTCCCCTTCACCTCTGATCACTAATTTTCTCTTGACTCCGAGTAATTTAGCGAGATGAGCGTGCTCTGAGACAGCTAAAATTTGTCCTTTGTGCATCAGTGCTAATTTGTCAACAACTCCGTCTAATGTTTCCAGCTGATGACTAGATATGATTACTGATACTCCTTTTTTGCTTAACTTCGACAGAAGAGATTTGAATGCAGCACTGGCAACTGGGTCCAAGCCGTTGAACGGTTCGTCTAGAACCAATATTTTCGGGCTCGATAATAGTGCACATGCCAAGGAAAGTCGTTGGCGCATACCTTGGCTCAAAGAATCAAGAGATTCACTTTCTCTGGACCCTAGTCCAACCAAATCAAGAACACCTTTGAGTTTCTTATCTTTGACTCCTATCATCATGCCTATCTCATTGATAGCCGCATAGATGGATTTGCTTCCTTGCCATCTAACCTGCTCAGGCATATGTCCGGTTATATCTCGTAACTTTTGGGCTAAAATATCTGGATTAGATTCATCCACTCCTTCGATTATAGCACTGACAGAATCAAATTTATTTATTCCAACAAGCGATTTAAGCAGGGTGCTTTTTCCAGCACCATTTGGTCCCAATAGCCCGATTATTTCACCAGCAAAAATCGGAATTTCTATTTCATGAATCCCAGCAGCAGGCAATTTTCTAAATGGATTTTTCAGAGTCGGTTTGGAAACTCTATATCTGAAATTAGCATCGGAAATGCGCAGGATGCATTCAGATGCCTTCGCCATTGTGATAACACAAGCAGAATCTCTCTTTGAAGATATTTACTAGCGCTAACACTAAATCATCCTCAATCCAAGCATTACTTGATTGTGATGTATCCAAACATAATCGCAACTATTCTGTTGCTGATTCTTCCGTTTGCACAT
>CAXAGT010000067.1:0-5732 GCA_963968885.1 uncultured Candidatus Poseidoniales archaeon
CCGTTTCGAGAACGTCGGTGGTTTCGTCAAGCGTTTCTTCGCCGTTTGTCCATGGGTTCATGGATTCAAGATAACCGACTTGGGTCATCAATATCATTAGAATACAAAGTATGATTGCTGTTGATGAAGTTCTCACCCTAAAATCTCGCATATACGTATGAATTGAATTCATGACATAATCATATTCCCATTCATGATAGGTTAAAGGGGGTTTTGAATTCTCCTTAGATTTCGAAATGCTTTGTATAATCTGCAATTATATTCGCTTCTGCATTCTGTAAATGCTCGCTAATAGTTGCTTGTTTAACCCCTAAAGAGTCGGCTATCGCTTTTTGTGTGGTTTTTCTAGGTCTCGAATAATATCCCATTTGGATGGCTTTTTGTAATACTTCTTTTTGCTTATTGGGAAGATCTGAAACTATGGTTGGATTGTGCAAAGTTTTAGATGAAGATTTGACTTTGTATGACTGTCCAACTAATTCGGTCAAGTTCTCCAAAGATTTCCTTAGAGAGTCGCTTGTGCCTCTTATCGTTAGCAACAATCCATCTGCATCAACATAAGTTGGACTAATCCACCACGCCCCTGAAAGCTGGGTGAAGAGTCTTGGAATTGGCCCTAATGTCTTGATTTCCAAGATCGCTGATTTATCCCTTACTTCTATTTTCCTTATCAATTCGTAACTATTGTAATCTAAGTCCAATACTGATGAGTCGTCATAATTTGCCAGAACAATACAGTGCATCCCGTTTGGCAATAATTCTATCAAAGATAGAAATTCGAACTTGTTGAAGTAATCTATTAGTTCTACACCGGGTAAGCCTTTGTTGGTTGATGCTGAAATTTGTACCTGCATGTACCTCAAAGACAGTTCCGCCATGATATTTCCCTATCATAATAGGTTTTAATTTCACCGCACATTAACTGATTTGAATTTTAAGTGAGTGATTGGCGGATATTTATTTGTGAAAAAGATTAGATGAAGGTCATTAAATACGCTTCATGGGCCTCTTCAAGAAGATAATTTATGTCTTCCAGAGCAAGGTCCAATACCCAATCTTCATCTCCCCACCAAACTCTTTGGTGTCCTGTATGATCGATGAAAATTGTGCCTGTTGAATGTTCTACAAGATAGTCAAGTCCATGATGTCTGGATTCTGTGTTATTTTCTGAAGAATTGTCATCTTGGGTTGAGTTTGATTCTGTAGACGTGTTTGCTTGTTGAATTTCCAAACCGACTCCAAATTGTGTCCAAATAGATACTATGTTCTCCATTTGTGACTCATTGTCTACGTCATCGATTGTTAGGTGTGTCCAATTGCTATCTTGCCAATCTTGCCAATCTTGTAAGGTAGTAGCATTATCTCTCCAAGGGTCAACTGTAATGGTGAATATCTCTAACATTTCTGAATGGTTTGCATTTGCCTGAATCCAGCGAACGTTCTGAGAAACTATAGGGCAAATATCCAGGCAATTCGTAAATAAGAATACTGCAATTGAGACTTTACCATAAGTTTGTTCTGTAAAATTCCAGGTCGTATTGTCGCTTGACATCAGCGAGAAATCCTCCACGTAGATTCTTTCTTCGAAGGCTTCTCCATGAAAATCATGTGGCTCCGCTTCGGGACTTACACATCCAGCCAACATCAAAGAAACAATGCACAAAGCTAGAAATTTCTTCATTTTACATCCCCTCTAAATCTAAACTGTAGTGCCAAGATAGGGTTCATCTATGTCTAACTGAACAAGATAAAGTCCGGTCGAAATACAAGAGGCGTAAGTGATTCCGTTATGGTGCTCCACAGCCCACAAAAATGGCACCCAGCCGAAATCATAGAATGAAGAATCCAGTGGCGTACCGTCTTCACCGTGTGGAAGGTACCATCCAACTGTAGCCTCTTCGTGAATTGCTACTCTCTCTGTAGCATCAGGGTCGACTAAGGTTTCGATATCAACTACCCATAGACCGGCGTGATAATGTGAAATATACAACCTTCCATCCCAGCCACCGCCATGGCTTTGGTCTGTGGCATCAGTGGTTTCAAAGTATGCTGAGTCGAGGTTGTGTGGGCTGAAAAGCAACCATTCATCTTCGTGTGGATGGTCTTCACAATCCGCTCCATAGCAGTGATCATTTGCGGTTGGAATTTCCCAATCTCTAATGGTTTTAATGTCGAATCTAAACTGTCCATCTTCATACGTGTAACCAGTTGTGTCGAGAAGATACATCATACCAACGCCTTGGTAAGTAGACAGAGTTTCAACCGCTGCAGTGACAAGGTGAACTGGTTCGTTCGAATATCCAACGTGCGAAAGGTCGACCATGGTTGGGAACGGTTCTGCGTAATGGATGTAAGAAACTCTTCCACCGTTTTCGTTTCCTGTAGTGCCGCTATCAGGTTGTCCGTCTCCATCGAGGTCAGCGAAATCCATCCATTGTCCGACCTCTGTCGCTCTCCATCTACACATTAGTGGATTGCCTTGACCACTCTTGCAGAGTGTTGCATGAACTGTGTATTCCTCTGGTGAATTTGTTGGGTGTGGAACATCTGTAACATCTCCAATTCTCAAACCAGCTTCCCAATAAGATCCGTAGATGAATGTCCTACCATATCTCGGGTCGTTTTGATCCTCACCAGGCCACTTTTGTACAGTCATATCGTGAATGTAAATCCAGCCGCCACGTGTTGTTTCCCAACTCACTTCATACTCTCCCACCTTGATGAAAGTGTGCCCCAAACCGCTGGCTGGAACACCTGGAAGGTTTCTTGATGCGCTTCCATCTAAGTTCATGTGAACTATGGTAACTCCACCACAAGCCTCTCCAATCGAATCGTTGCATTCTTCGTAATCTGGGTTTGCAATGAATATGTACCACTCGTTGTCTATTTTGTGGGTGTAAAGGTTGTGTGGCCCTGTTGGGTGGTCTGAGTCATACCATGAATCAACCCATGTCGGATTTTCCTTATCTGTAACATCAATTAAAGTTGCAGTAACCTGAGCGGGGTCGGACCATTCTCCAACGTTGGGATCCGAGTTACCTGGGTCAATTAGTTGATTTTGTTGAACGATGTATTCTCTTCCGTTGTGCTCAAAGTACTTGACGTCCAAGACTTGCGTATTGGGGTCGTTGTAAACTCCTGTAACTGTTGTATTCTCTGGATCTGTTACATCAACGATATGCATGTCGCTCCAGCCAGCAAGATATGCATAGGTTCTACCATCTGGAGTTGTTGCGACTTGTACTTCTGCGTTTCCTGTTGAAGTTAATGAGTTATAATCCAAGAGTTCAAAATTATCAGTTCCGTATGCGTGCTGCGATGCATTTGAATGATCGTGCCCGTCTCCTTGGAACAATGGATCAATTGTCATAATTTCACTGTTATTTTCGTCTGTTCCAGACTCTGAAAAATCACTAAAAACAAGCACTGAAGCGCTTGTTATGACTATCGCAAGCAAAGCTGCAAGCGCAATTTCCTTACTTCCCATATTGCAGGCTGAAATCATCCCTCCGTTTTGTCTTTATGATATGGCATA
Source organism: uncultured Candidatus Poseidoniales archaeon (assembly GCA_963968885.1). Taxonomy (GTDB): domain Archaea; phylum Thermoplasmatota; class Poseidoniia; order Poseidoniales; family Poseidoniaceae; genus MGIIa-L4. Next base: position 3,536 of record CAXAGT010000067.1, read on the forward strand.
GAGGGTTGCAGCAGTGGGAATCAAAATGCGTACTAGAGGGGCTTCTATTTTTCTAGTCTCTTTATTCATGTTATCCTTTGTATCCACAAGTGTAGTTGCTCACGAACAAAAACTCTACACGGTTCTAATCTATGAACAAGGAGAAACAGCACCTGACAATCTTGTGGATGAAAAGTTCTTAGATGGAGATATTGTTTGGTTCAAAAATGTTGATTCAAGAGCAAATTATACTTCGCAAGCATGGATTGATTTGGATGGCGATGGTGTGATGAATTCAACAAATGATTTCGTCAGCGCTTGGATGTATGGGGACGACATGTGCCCGAAGGATAGTGAGGGGAACTTAACTGACCAAGACTGTAGAGAAAGTCAGCAATTTGCATTTAATTTCACAAATGCGGTCGGAAACTATAGTTTCGTGATTTACCATGCACTTGACAATGATACGGTTAATGCCAGTGTCACTCATAGTGGTTCAATCAAAGTTAACGTCGACAACCACACAGACCCTGGACAACCAAGTATTGGGGATTGTTTTGGTATCGGTTGTGATGATGAAAACGAGGAAAATGGAGGCAGTGAAGAGGTTGTTGACCAAGGAGAAATGACTGCTATGCAGATTCTGTTGATCATAGTCTTAGTTTTGTCCGTAGTATCTTCGGTTGGTTTGATGATGAGCATCATCAATGAAAGACAAGAAGAAGAGAAAGATTATTCTCTTCAAGAAGAATGATTCTATCCTTCAATTAACGGACACATGTTGTCTTGATCGTCGATTATTATTTCAGACCAAAGATAAGATGTTCTTCTCGCTTTCTTACTTTCCTTGTAGAGGTTCAACTTTATTCCGATTGTTAGAGTCATACTTCCTCAAAGAGTAATATCTACCTGTTAGGTAATTAAAGTATTGATGAATTCTTCCAGAATCGTATCCCGGCGCCCTAACAGTTGTTTAAAATCCATCTAATCTTAGGGCTAAGCATGGTAATGAAAATGCCCGTGGATGGAGGGATTGTCTGTCCACACTGCGGTAATGTAATGACTGGTACTGAAGCCGTACCTTACGGAAAAAGAGAGGTTGTTCCCGAAGGAACTACAGATTGGCCGAGGTGGACTCTAGCAAGTATTAGGAATCCTGGAGATCCTCTGAACAAAGGGGCTGATGCTATCAAACAAATTTGGTGCGGTAAATGTCATGGATTGCTACACACTGCATTTTTGCCTTGGCAGCCAAAAAGAACTCATTGATTACAAAATCTATTGATCTGTTTCACCTTTTTCTGGGTCCAAAACTGAAGGTATGAGAATTAGAGCGGGTATTCCAACAATTAAATGTAATATGTTCAGCATTATACCGGCTTCAAAGGTTCCTGATCCAAACGATACCACCCCATATAGAAGTAAGAACACTATTCCGCATATTCTCCAGAGTTTTATTGCTGAAGGTGTTATTTTTTCAAGGGTTTTAACAACTATAACTGCTATGGAAAGGAAAAACATTGTGGCGATGAATGATGCTATTGTGAATAATTGTGGTGGGTAAAAGGTTCCAGACAATGGATCCCATGGAATCCAAGGAGTGTCCATTCCAAGACCTAAAGTTAACACGGCTGCTCCTATACTTGCACCAAGACCGATCAAGGAATTAATTGGAATTGATGATTTTATTGCTTGGATGTAGCCCCGCAGCATAAACACTTAACAAAAAATGAAGTAAATATATGCGTGTTTAAAAATTTACAGATAAATACAAGAAAAAAAGTCAAAGCAAGCGCAGATTTGAGAAGGAGAAGATGGTCGCAGGTTCATGTTCGCACAGAGACATCTGCGTGCTGTAGCATTAGTTGCGCTAATGATATTGGCTCCGATGAGTGGATGTTTTGGAAATCAGTCAGATGATGTCATTATAGATGCTGAGGACATTACAATTACTCCCGCGATACTAACGGGTGGGGAGTTTCAAGGGGTGACTTTTGCCGCTGAAAGTTCCATGAGTGTTTATGTTCCTTATCTATACATAGATGAGGGGACAGGTTTTGTTCAAAATTCTACGATCCTGCAGTTGAAAGCAGGAGATAGTGTTCAACTTAACTTGTTGGCACCTCCAAGAACTGAGTTTGGATTATTCCAAGTTGGCGAATATGGGAGGGATTCGTTTCCAATTAGAAATGTTGACGAGTCTTGGGCTACTTGGTAC
>CAXAGT010000068.1:0-4946 GCA_963968885.1 uncultured Candidatus Poseidoniales archaeon
CCATTGGTTGTGTCTGTCATCATGTAAGACGAAAGAAGTAAGTTTACACAATAGCTGTCTCCATCGCAATCATCCTCATCCCTTTGGTCATCGGTAGTTGCTGTTGTGTTAGCGACCTCATCATCTTCCTCATTGAAAGCATACAAATCCAATACGTTGTTGTTGTTATTTCCTCCACCAACAACCCAGTCGTCATCTTGTTGCGGATAAACAAGTTTTCCAATTGCTTTACGAATTGTATTTCCTGAATCTTTGTCGTACACAACAGGCATGTCAAAATCGATATCTACTGCTGAATTTGAATTGTTACCGCCAATTTCGAAGTCTTTCCAAAAGGCTGCATAATTGACATAGACCTTCATTTTGGCACTGTCAGTCATTCCTCCTCCGTTGACAATAGTCAGGCTTACTTCGTATTCGCCAGGTGCTACATCGCTCCAGTCAACTTCTTCTCCTGATAGGTCTGCATCGTTTTCCAAATCTCCATCATTGTCTGAATCGTCATTTAGATCTAAATCCCATCGCCACTCAGAAATGTAGTCTTGATTTGAACCAGCTTCCGATTCTGATGCATCTAGAGTAATTGTTGCAGTCTCGTCGATTCTCCTATCGTTGTTTTCCTTATCTTCTGGACAAAGCCATATCAAGATGTAGTTTCCTGTATCAGGGTCTTCGCCTGTACAATCTTCATCTGAGGAGAATGAAGTTATATCAGCGCTAGGTGGTTGTACTTCTGCACCATATACAGTTACTGTCCTTTCTTGGGCTGATGTCATTATACCATCAGAAATTGATAATTTGACGACAAATTCTCCAGCATTGTCAAATCTCCATTCTACCCTTTTTCCTGTTTCATCGGTTGAGTCGTCCGCATCAAAATCCCATCTAAATGTCAAAGTTCCATCATTAGGCAAAGAAGCACTGGCATCAAAACTCACCACTGTTCCTTCTTGGATATTGCTTGAGGGAGAGAAAGAAAACACCGCTTCCATGGTTGTTCCGGATGAACCATCATCCTCGAATACACACCCTGCTAGTGAGGTAAGTAAGAGCAAACTGGTCAAACCTAAACCGAGCAACTTAGCCTTCATCAACAAATTCCAAGTTATTCTCGATGAAGAACCCTTCCCTATTTTGCACTTATTTATGCACCAATCAGGTCAAAATGAGAAAAGAGAAGTTTGTTTATTTCCTCTAATTAAATCCTTAGCATCCCAACCAAATGCTTCGGTTATCCTTCCTAGTGCGCTGGCTAATCTCTCAGCGTAAAATATTCCATCGTAATTTTCCACGCCTCCGTTTTCTTGCTCAGCCAACCAAGCTTGTACTTGCATAGGAGATTTGCTACCGTCGGTAACAACAAATGAGACTTTCATTCCAGGAGTAAATCCGAGACCCATATCCAATAATTGTTTAGCAGCACGTACTTGAGCCATCGAATCGGGTCTAGCGTAGTGTTTGCTAAAATCAACGCTTACTTGCTCTTCACCAGTTGAAGGATTGATTTTTTTACTAACCGAGCCCTTACATGATTTTGACAAAACAAGTTGTTGGACATCGACTAATCCTTTCTTCAGATCATCTACTGCCTTTCTAGCATAGTCAACTAATTGGTCATTCTGACCTGCTAAAGCAAAAGTGAAAATCTGCTTCATAGCAGAAACCAAAAATTCGAATGAATCTGTTCTCTGAGTTTCATAACCTTTGATCATCATCTTATCATTCGGCCAAACAACTTGACCAACGTAACGCTTTTTTGCCCCGTGTGAGAAAAATACGCTCATCCCTGTTTCAAATTCCAAAACCGCAGAATCTCTGCTGTACTTAGATGCTAGTGCAATCCCAAAGTCAACCATGTTTTGTTTGGCTTCCTCCCATTTTTGCCTCTCCTCAGCCGTTGCTTCTTCAAGTAAAATTCCTGGAACTTCTCCTGACATCGGAGACTTTACGAAAATTGAATCAGTATCAGAATAAACAACTGGGTGCCCTTCTTTTTCGACTTCTTCAATTATCATTTTGATATTGTGACGAGCCCAAGCAGTAATGGAAGAGCCAAGGTCTCTGTGAGTAAAACGATAAAATTCGCTTGCAAATACCCCGTAAAATGAATTCATCAGAATTTTTACAGCATATTGCATTGAGTCGTGGAAACTAGCACTTATGTCATCCGAGACTGCTTTTGCACTCTTCAACTCGGATTTGTGGAAATCTCTCTGTGCCATGAGATCTTTTAGCAAGTAAGGAATTAGTCCTTGTCTTTTCTCAATTCCCCAATATCTAACTCCACTGGGAGCGGTATGGATCATAGATTGTTCTGCCTCACTTACTTCTTGGCTTGAATCCAGCCTAGTTGTATAACAAATATTGTGACCTATCATAATCGAAGGATACATGCTCTTGAAATCCAAAATTGCAATCCATGGATGTAAGCCTGCTTCAACATCGTGCACATATCCTCCGGCTATCTGTCCCTCTTTCTTGTCTGCAGAGCCCGTGAGTGGTACTGCGATGTCCCAAGAATCTGCAAGTCTGATTACAAGTGAATCGATAAGGGTGCTAGTAGAGCCATTTGCCGCTCTTTCAAACGGTAATTTTGCCACCGATGCAAGAGCCTCCTTTCTGCGGATTGCTTGTATAGCGTGTAGAATATCCAATGGTAGTTCTGCATCTCTCACACAATAAGCCATCACTTCGTCTGGTCGGTTTGCCCACTCTTCATCCATTTTGGATGAATCGATATCCATTTTTTGTTTATCCTCATCATCGGGGAATAGTAGAGCTGAAACAAAGGAAAGGGTTTCTCTTTGTGGACGTAATTCCATACGCGCTTGCCACCATGCATCAACTATAGCGCGCCCAGCAAGACTCCAAGCTTTGTTAGAAGATCTTCTTGGTTGTAGCGAATCACGGGTTCGCTTCATCTCATCTAATTGGATAGGGGTTCGCCCCCAACCGATTAGTTCTGCTTTACCCATGTGGTCGCTTGCTCTGCGCAATATGTTTGCTCGCTCTACGATTCTAGGAAGATCAAAATTATCGATATTGTAGCCGGTAATAATGTCAGGATCAAATTCCCTAAGCAAATCGTTCATACCAATCAATATCGATTCCTCGCTCCCTCTAAATTCGTGAACTGAACGAGAACCATCGAGCATGTTTTCACACACTACAGCCGAGCACAGAATCGTGTCATGCTGTATGCTTGTTTCTAAATCAAAGGAATAAATCTTGAAGGGAGTTGGAAATGCTTCACAAGCAGAAATGTTGCCAGGACCGCATGTCACGATGTAATCTACTGGATATAGCCCACTTCCTCCGGCTTCAGCCACTTTTTTAGCACCTAACTTCTTATCTTCACCATTTTTATGCAAAACGGTTGCTTTGATTTCGAAGTGCATACCTATGTCTAAATCTAGACAAAATCGATTGGTAAATGGTATGTCTCCGGAGAAAATTGACCAGTTATTATAGAGGTCTTTTCGCAACTTAGGGACATGAAATGGTTGTTTGGCAGTCACTTTCCAAACTGGTTTTACACCCAAATCAGTCCATTTATCATTCACCCTCTCAACTGAATCAACATTCTCTATTCTTTGTAAAGAATCGATATTTGATAGAATGAAATCATCCAATGATTTACCTTCTTCCCACTTTCCTTTGGGGGCTATTTCGAATGAAGGAGAAAGTGAAGAGTACAGCAAACATACCGAAGAGCCATCCTCGCATCTTCCGAAAACTTCGATGACTGTCCTGTTGTTATCTTGATCAGAAATATAGCGAAGGCTGACGATGCCGACCTTTGCTACCCAATCCATGTTGCAGGGCTAATTTGACTGAGGATATGGGCTTTGTCTGTCAATAAAGAGGGGCAAATAGTTCAAAGTCCATATCGTTACGGACACATTGGAGATGACACAATGAGCGACGAAGTGGACTGGGACAGCCTAACTTTCTCACTGACTCCTACCGATACAATGTACATTACAACCACTGATATCGATTCACCTTGGGACATAGGAGAACTAATTCCTTATGGTGACATGAAAATGTCTCCTGCTGCTGGCGTTCTAAATTATGGACAAGGACTGTTTGAAGGCATGAAGGCCTACAGAACAGCGGAAGATAACATCGTCTTTTTCAGACCTGAAGAGAATGCAAGGAGAATGCAAAGAGGTGCGGACAGGCTAAAGATGCCGCCTGTACCTGAATCAATCTTTATCGACGCTGTTGAAAAGGTAGTCTCGGCAAATAAGAAATGGATTCCACCAATGGGGAAAGGTGCTCTTTACGTCAGACCACTGCTATTCGGTTCAGGACCTGTATTGGGGGTTGCTCCTGCACCATCCTACACTTTCTTGATCTATGTTACACCTGTTGGACCTTATTTCAAAGGCGGTATGTCAGCGATTAACCTACTAATTTCAGAAGAATATCACAGAGCTGCCCCTGGAGGGTCTGGAGGCGTCAAAGCGATAGGAAATTATGCTCCTGGAATGATGCCAAGCAAGAAAGCAAAGGCAAAGGGATATGCCGAGGTAATCTATTTGGATGCAGAGACACATACCTACATCGAAGAAGTCGGAGCTGCCAATTTCTTTTGCGTTAAGGACAAGGTGCTTTACACACCTGAATTAACTGGAACAATTCTTCCTGGAATTACAAGAATGTCAATAATTGAACTTGCAAGATCCCGTGGCTACAAAGTCGTTGAGGAAAAGGTAAGCGCAGAGTTTGCAATGGCTGCAGATGAGGCTTTTTGCTGCGGTACAGCAGCCGTAATATCTCCCATTGCAAGCATAACAAAGGGAGAGCATACAGCAACCTATGGTGACGGAACACCACAACCGATTACCGTTGAATTATACGAAGCACTCACCGGGATTCAAAATCAAACTGCCGAGGATAATTTCTCTTGGATTCATCCTCTACCAGAAAACATCTGAGTT
>CAXAGT010000069.1:0-4649 GCA_963968885.1 uncultured Candidatus Poseidoniales archaeon
GCATGAATGAAATCATCAGCGATGAGAGGCTTGAAGCTTTGGTTTTGGCACAGAATCAAGAGGTAAATAATCCAGTTTTGCTCGAGGCTCAAAAACAGGCTGCGAAGACTAATGATTGGAAATTTGTTTATCAGTTGAGCAAAGTTGCTGGACTTGAGACTTCTGTTTTAATCGACGCCGAGGGCAGAATTCAGATCGACTGGGGTTCTCCTGGATTAGTTCCTCTGAAACCGTTTTTTGGAGCAAAGGCTCCTTTCAGCATGTGGGTGCATACGCATCCATCAATGTCTGCTTATTGGTCTATAACTGATAGAAGGTCGCTGGCTCATGCTACTGGCATCTTAGAGCAAGCAATGGTACTCGGAGAAGAAGGTTTCAAAATCGCAAAAAACACTTTGCACATTTCGACTCCTGTAGATTACAGACTAGGAGATAATACGCAACTTGCGTATTGGACGGATGAAGAAGTCATTTCTTGGGAGTGAGTTGATGGTTAAAGTACGTAGCCCAAGTGATGACGATGAAAAAGTAAAGGCAAGAATTGTCATTGAAAACGGTGGAGGGATTTCTATTGAAGATTTATTCTTGAAGTACGGAGATGTTGTTGCACAACAACATCACCTGGACAGATTTCACGAGAATATTCTCTTTCTAATCGAAATAGAAGCTGAACTAAATCTGGAAAATATAGTAAAATCTTGTATGGATTTAGACAGATTGGAGTAATCACTCATTCTTGTAAGTTGGTCTTCTTCCCTCGATTAGAGCGCTCAAACCCTCCAAGGCGTCTGCAGTAGCAAATATCTTGTCTAAACCATCCAATTCTAATTGTAAACCAGATTTCAAATCAGTATTCGCTGTTGCATCGATTAAATCACTTGCCATACCAAGTCCGATAGGCGCTGCAAATTTCAGCGACTTCAGTTGCCTGCTGATATTCTTGTCTTCTGAATCAAATCCTTCTGGGCAGCCTCCTGACATCAGAACCTGCATGTTAGAATCAGTGTAGAAAGATTGAGCGAATTTCACAACACTACTTTCGGGGTTGGAACAAACTCCGGGATACTTGTTGTCTGGCTTACCAGAATTCGATATTTCGCTGATAGTTGAATCGACATCTGCAATGTCTACTAGATGGGTTAACAGTCCTAGATCAGCACCTACTTGTGCTGTCATAAAGTTACCCGCAAGTACTGCCCACCTAGCTGCTGGGATACCACAAATTCTGGCTGGTCTTTGGCTTCCACCCAATCCAGGGTAAATTCCTATACTTGTCTCTGGGAATCTGAATTGGGTTCTACGGGTTCCAATTCTGTAATCGCAAGCAAGCGCAAGTTCCAAGCCACCTCCTAGAGCAAGACCTGTTGTCAGCGCAATCGTGGTTTTGCTTGAGTCTTCAATCGCGTTGAGCATGTCTTGACCCGCTTTTGTAAAGTCATAGATATCAGGAATTGCATCTGCTCGAATCTTATCGACAAAGAATTTGACATCTGCGCCTGCTACGAATGCCTTACCTGCTCCATCAAGCACAATTGTGTTGACTGAATCGTTGGAATTGCATGCTTCAACCGCTTTTGCCATCTGACCGACAACCGTTTCGTTTAGAGCGTTCATTGCCTCTGGTCGATTGATCGTAATTGTAGCGATTCCGTTGTTTATTTCTGTGTCAACATATGAGAAATCCCAATTTACCCCAGAATTGACCTGGTCTGTAAAAAATGAAGGTAATTCCAAACCTTTTCCAGCCAATGAGGCATATTCAGAAGCCATCCTTCCTGCCTCCTTTATTCCTATTCTATTCATCAATTCAAAAGGTCCAAGTGCCCAACGTAGACCAACTTTTGCACCTCTGTCAACATCCTCCATGCTACAAATTTCTTCTTCCACAATCTGAGCGGCTACAGCGAAAACAACGCCGAGCAGTCTATCAGCGACAATGTCATATTGCTCTGAGGAGTATTCTTCATCATCTCCAATTTCCCACATTTCGCCAGCATCGATCATCTCTCTAAGATTTTGAACCCCAACATACCTAGGAGTTGCAAGTTGTTCTGCAAGATAATCTGTGGAATGCAAAGCAATAGGTGGACCAGTTAGATTCATGAGTCCAAATGGACCGAGGCCAATCTTACACGCCTTACGAGCAATAGCATCAATTTGAGCAGTTGTTGCTACTCCTTCATCAAGTAGATGGCAGGCTTCATTTAACCATGGTACAAAGAATCTGTTTACAACAAATCCAGGTCTATCCTTGCAGATGATTACTACCTTGCCCAATGTTTTACAGTACTGGACTGTCCTATCGATGGTATCTTGTGAAGTGGTATGTGCTGGAATTACTTCTATCAGCCTGTTTTTTGCTGGATGATAGAAGAAGTGTAATCCTACGAATCTATCAGGGCGTCCTGTAGCCTCAGCCAACTCATTGACTGAAAGCGACGAGGTGTTGCTTGCAAGAATTGTATTCTCTCCACAAGCTGTATCAAGAGTTTTGAAAACTGCAGTTTTGATGTCAAAATCCTCAAAAACAGCCTCAATCACCAAATCGGTATCTTCAGCTGTATTTTCAACACCTTCAACACCGGTGATTCTTCCTTGAATTGCTTCAACCTGTTGTGGAGAAAAGATTCTACGTTCAACCGCTTCAGAAAGGAAATTAGAGATAATTCCTTGACCTCTCTCTACATATTGCATTTCCCTATCAACCATTTGCACATCGAATTCTTCTTGCGCGCTTTTTTGCGCAATACCTGAACCCATGTTTCCTGCGCCGATGACTGCTACTCTCTGAACTGGTTGCATGACTTTGCCGAATCAAATCCACCTAATAATAATCTGTAGTAATTTATTCAATCGTTATTTACTAACGATTGTAAATTAGGCTCATCTTTTTGACAAACTCTTCTGAGGAAAAGCGCTTCGAGTGCTCTATTAATTCTTGATTTGATGCTTTTGAATCCTTTTCCTGCCATAACTCAAAATTGGAATTTATCGCAGAAATCCAAGCGGAGATATTGCCGGGAGGTAAACACGAATCATTTGGCATCAATTCATTGTGAGCGGGTAAATCAGCACAAAGAACAGGGCAGCCAGAAGCCATCGACTCAATAGGTGGATATCCATATCCTTCCGCAGCACTTGGAAACAACAGCAAATCGCACTTCTGCCTCAATTCCATTAGTTGCTCTTCGTCCAACCTTGGGTGAATGATGACATCATTGTCAAGTGCTTCTGAGATTTTGTGCGCAGCCGTTGAACGATCTCCAACGATGTGAAGAACTGTATTTTCTTTTATTTTGGAATTACATGCTGCTAGGATTTCTGCTACAAAATTAAGTCGCTTCCTTGGATCTGCTGAGCCGATAAATAGAATCTCGAATTTAGAATTCTTTGGAATTTCAGTTTTTGGAATATACTTCTCACAATCTAGACCAAGAGGAATTGTAACTGCCTCAACATTGGGGAATTTCTTCTCACAAACTCTTCTGGTAAATTCTGAATCACAAATCAAAATGTCTGCTCTAGACAAACCATGAATCAATTTTTTCAAGTCAAGTTTTCTAACCAAACCGGGTTTCTGATCGCCCACAGTTATTGTCTGCTGATACTGCTCCTCCCCATCTTGTGTGATTGAAATCGTTTCTTTGTAAGGATACATGTGAAATAAATCGTGTACAGTCACCAAAACTTTAGGACGACCTTGATGTCTTTTCGGAACTAGGTGAGCCTGCTCTTGGTCTGTTATGTGCAAAATATCCTCGCTGCCAAGGTTGCCTTTGCAAAATTTCCTTACTACTCTTGGGTGCTTAATCCAACGATTTACTATTTTTCCAATCGCTGCTTTCTGTTCGGGGTACTCCAACACAGAAACAAGTTCTGTATCAGGGAAATCTCCAGATTTGTGATGATTTAGCAATGAGTGATGCGCACCGCCAATGCCAGAAAAACGAGTAAGCGACCCACCTCTTGCAAGACAGATTTTCCTACTCATAACCAAAGGCAAAAGCCAATCCATATTCAATAATGTCCTCAAATGGACCTCAAATTACGGTTTACAATATACATTAAGTTCATTTAAGAGCAGTTAATCCAGAAGATATGCCTAACCCACCATTGAATATCGGGAACGAATCAATGCAAGACATAAAATCGAGAATTTCGAACACTATTGAAAACGGTGGACACATACGCCAAACATTAGCTTCCTATTCACATGGCGCACCATATGATACTGCCTGGGAGGTAAAAGCAGCGGTTGAGGCTCTGCATGTTTTTGCATCTAGATGGACTATAGAAATTCTGTCAACTTTATACATAGCTGGACCTAGAAGATTTAACCAAATGAAGAACCTACTGGAGGGCATCTCATCAAGAACTCTTAGCGATAAATTAAGATTTTTAGTTGACGAAGGTTTGGTCACAAGGGAAGTTGACGACGGTCCTCCTGTCCGTGTGCAATATACCTTGAGTAAGCATGGCAAAACCTGCGGAAGGCTTCTCTCACCGCTCGTTGCTCATCTAAAGATACATACCGGCTCGGTCATTGAATGACAAATTCGAACCTAATTTTGACTCAGCATTTCATCGATGCATATACAAAGGAAGAGGATAACCTATCCTCATGCCTCTTCTGCAGCAATGGGTTCAAC
>CAXAGT010000070.1:0-4638 GCA_963968885.1 uncultured Candidatus Poseidoniales archaeon
TTGTCAAGGACATTTGCTGCTTGCTCGATATTGTAAGCAACGCTTCCCTCTAGAGATATCTCACCAGCCAGTGCAGGTCCTCCTGCAATTTTATCCATGTAACAATCAGGAGCGTGTAACAAGTCTCCACGTGGTGCTGCAGCGAGTACTGCAATTGAATTTGGCTTATCGTAAGCGCAATTATTTGTGCACTCTAGGGGATCTACTGCAATGTCGACTTTTGCTACTCCTTCAACGCCGACCATGGTTCCAAGCTCTTCTCCAATGTACAGCATAGGAGCCTCGTCTCTTTCACCCTCACCAATAGCAACTCTGCCGTCAAATGGAACTTTATCGAAACTCTTTCGCATGGCTTCCACAGCAGCAGCGTCAGCATCGTTTTTCTTGCCAAGACCACGCCATTGTGCGCTTGCAATCGCTGCCATGTCCACTGCTTCGAGGTAATTTGCCCAGAAGTCGGAAACCTTTGCCATGAATATCCTACAGGAATTCAATTCATGAATATACCCGCCGATAATTAAGGAGTAATTATTCGGATTTGAATTTTTCAAGAACCACTACATCGGTGATTTTTGCATTCGGATATTGACCCTGTTCATCTTTCTCCAATGACTTGACCATGTCCCAAGCACATAGCAATCCAGCCATGACTCCAGTTAGCGCTTCCATCTCGATTCCAGTTTTGTAATGAGCATTGACATCTACTTCACAAACTAGAACTGACTCCTGCCACGACCAATTTACTCTGCAACCTTCTATTGGCACAGGGTGACAATGTGGAACTATCCTTGGTGTATCTTTGACCGCTTGAATCGCAGCAATTGTGCTTGCCTCTAGCACATTTCCTTTCTTTACAGAATCTGATTTGATGGCTTGAACTGATTCATCTGAGAGCCATAATTTACCACTTGCTCTTGCTCTTCTTTCGACAACTGGTTTTTTTGATATGTTTACTATTCCTTCTATGTCTGTCATTTAACCCAGCCCCGCTTTCCATTCTTCTCCGTCTTCGCGGACTTCTTTCTTCCAAATAGGCGCTTGTGCCTTGAGCTCATCTATGAGCCATGAACACGCCTGGAAGGCTTCCTTTCTATGTTTACTTGATACGTGGATTGCTACAATTGGCTCGCCAGGCCCTACCGATCCTGTTCTGTGCGCTAAGGCTGCATATTCTATGCCAAACTTCTCTATTGCTTCTTCTCCTAACCTTTGCAATGTTGGATTGAGTTTGCTTTGCCATGCATCGAATTCTAAACTGTAAACCTGCTTGCCATTATCAATTCCTCGAGTTATTCCAATGAATGAAACAATTGCTCCGCAGGTATCGGTTGGCAATTTGGCAAGCAGGGCATTAGGGTCCAAAACATCGGGCGCTTCTTCCACGATTACCCGATTGGACATGATTGGGGCTGAAGGTTGAACTTAGTGAATTTAACCATCTCCTCTCAACAACTCAATTCCCTACTAAATTCATTACATTCATTCAAGATAACTCTCAGGGTACAGCATGACCGGGCAGGCTGTAACTGAGGCTGCTCAAAAATTATCGAAGGCTTGTGATGCTCAAATTAAGAAATTAATAGGGCAAGGTGGAGCAAAATTCGTTACTAATCCACTTGATTATGCATGGGTCTTACATGAGCAATACCTCGATATCGCTGCCAAGGGTGATGCAAAAACTCTGCTCTTAGGCATGAACCCTGGACCTTGGGGGATGGCTCAATCTGGTATTCCATTTGGAGCAACAGCGATGGCAAAGAAAATTGGAATCAAATCCAAACCGCTTGGTGAGGCAAAACACCATCCAAAAAGACCGCTAATCGGTTTGGATTTAGAACGCCAAGAGGTCTCTGGTACACGGATCTGGAATATACTATTCGAAAATTATGGGGATGTTGCAACAATCTTTGATAACGTATTTCTTGTCAATCATTGTCCATTACTACTATTGTCAGAAACTGGTGCAAATATCACTCCAGACAAGTTACCTGCTGCAAAAACTAAGGCTTTGCTAAAAGCATGCGATGAGCATTTACTCGATATTATCAGAATCAAGGGAATCACTAGGGTAATAGGTATAGGAAAATATGCAGAAAAGCGAGCAAGACTTGCTTTAGGTGCTGGGAAAACTGGTCCTGGAATAATCGATGGGAGAGAGATTCTAATCGATACTTGCTGGCATCCAAGCCCAGCCTCTCCCCTAGCAAATAGAAACAACGGTGAAGATTTGAAGGCAAACATTCTGTCTGTGCTCAACCAAGAGTAGGTGTTATGATGAAAAGCAAGTCTTGGTTAATCCTCTTGCTATTTATTAGCGCATCATTAGCAGGATGCTTGGAGAACTTCAACGAATCTAGCATATCCCTAGTAGTGAATCAAGAAGATACTGATCACACCATTGTACGAGTCATTGAAGAAGGACAGTTAATGGAAGAAATTTATCCCTCCGTAGCTTTTGATTTTACAGGAACCTCAAGTTATCGGGACCTTGTGGAAATTGGAATTGAATTTGGAGAAGAGACATACAGCGTTGATGAACCAAAAGACGGGAACTGGATAGTCGGAGTTGTATTCAATCAGTACGGACATTACAACCTGACCGCATATGCTCTTGACAAAGAAGGAAATAGAGAGGAATTTACACTTAACAAATCGATAAACCTCGAAATTCGCTGGTCGGAAGAAGGAACAAATGAGCCTACAGATATTGAATTTGACCCAGTACCTGCACAAGGAAATTATGCAGATTACTTCTTAGTTAATTCAACTGTGACCAATCCTGAATTCTTGCCTAATGTTGGAAATGGACAGGGAGTTGATTTCACTTGGATGATGATAGAGCCTGGCGATCATACTTGCCAGAGCAAAAGAGGAAGTGTTTCAGATGGAGCATCCGCAGAGTGGAATACCATTGAATTCAATACCTTACAGCCTCATAGTTTGAGAGTTCAGTATGATGAAGGACAGGATAGAATCGATATTCTGCACATCATCACTGTGGTGTTTTCAGATGAATGAAGTAACCAATGCAAATGCAACCACTGTGTTGCCCAAGTAAAAGAACCAGTTTTTTTTGGCGCCAACCATGTATCCTTACCATCGCCTTGTCAAGATGTTTGTAGTGAACACTTTCAAGAAGAAAAAGGAAGAAAAAATCGATGATGAATTCATTTGGAAATTCAGGCCAGGTTTTGGTGACATAGATCTTTATCCAGAGGTGAATAATGGAAGACATTTCGTTCTATTTGACCTTGCTAGATACGACTTAGCCTTCAGAATAAAATTAGTAAAATATGTGACTAAAAATAATTATGCATTCGTAATTGGTGGCTCTACTATCCGATACAGAAAGAGATTAGCCCCTCTAAAAAGAGCCATTGTGCGAACTAAATTAGTCGGAGTCGATTCGAAATTTTTCTACTTCCAGCAAAGCACTGAGCAGAAAGGAGAGGTGAAATCATCTGCTCTAATAAGAGCAGGAATCCGCAAAAAAGGAGGAACTGTCGAGCCAGAGAAAATAATGCAAGACCTTGGCTATGAAATGGAGTCATTCATGCAGGATTGGGTCAGTGAATGGGCTCATTGGGACGATAATTCCAGACCATGGCCAGAACCGGCTTCTTGAACCATTAAGCAGGCAAATCAATCTGATTATTTGTCCGTTAGATTTTACTTTAAATAATCTCAACGATTCTTCATCTGGTATGTACGTACTCAGAGGAATTTGTTTGAAGAAAGGACGCTTAAACCAACATCATGATATTATCAGAGAGGAACCTTGTGAGACTGACCCATGCCCAGTATGTGGTTCAGTAAGACAATGTGATGTCCACTGGGAGCACATCAGACCTTTTGATGAATACGAAATGGAAGAAATTGCAAACAATTACGATGGAGTTGGAGGATGTAATGTATTTCCTGGCGGAGTGCCTGGACCGTTCAACCCAAGATTAGTTATTTTCGTAGACCACCCAGAAGCCACAAAAGAGAGGATTCTTGAAAGGATAAGAAGAAGAATTTCAATGCATCAAGATGGACAGAGAACCTATGAGTTGATTTTCGTTTCACGAAGAAGAGGAACCATGCAAGCAAAGATGGGGGTTAAGGAAAAATTCGGTCAACTAGTTGACCAGTGGAGATTCTTTGAGCCATCATTCGCACCCATGATTGAATTCAGGGATTTTGATGGGGGATGGGTGAGAACATATCACGCAAATCAAAATTATTTGATGTATCAGCGAATTATGCCGAACCCATTAGCGATTTGAGAAATTAGCAGTTGAACGAGGACTTATCCTCATGAATGATAATCGGATTTACGGGCTCCCCATTGGACCATTCTCCCATACTTGCGAACTCATCACCGTGATCGAATTCATGGTCTCCAAGCAACCATTCAGCCTCTAAGTGAACCATTCGATAGAATCCCCACTCTGCTAGTGTATCTCTGGTTTCAGCAGCTTGCATGTAGTGAGTTGATACCAAGCGAGGATAGCCTCTACGATCGCTTTGAACGGTCATCAAAGTTGCATCCTCACCAAGTAATTCAGAATGATGATATGAGTAGCAATCATCAACAGTCATATCGTCTTGATTAATCACCACGTGAGCCTCAAACCGATCCGGCAAAAGGGATGT
>CAXAGT010000071.1:0-4308 GCA_963968885.1 uncultured Candidatus Poseidoniales archaeon
CAGAGGGTACCCTTTGATTGAGTGAAGGGAGGATTTTTTGCTGGTCCATGTTTGGAGGGTAATATGCGCCTAATGCCTGTTCTATTGTCACTGCTCATGACTACAGCATTTTTGTCCGGTTGTATCGGTAACGAACCAGATGTTGAAGTAGAACCAGAAGTGGTTATGGAAGACCAACGAATCTGGGTTACAGACAAGAACGGAAATGAACTTTCTCTTCCTCCAATTGACATGGATTTCAAGTTTTCAAACGTTGGTGAAGAAGGACCAGAACCATCTATTGGAATCACCTCTAGCGGATGCATGTTTTTCATCGCAATGGAAAAGCCAATGCGTTCATGCGACTTTGGAGAATCCTGGGAAAACACTGCTGACATTACTCAAGCACCGTTCACTTCTGACCCATATGGTTGGGTAGATCCAGTGACTGACAGAGTGTTCAATATCCACATGATGGGTCTAGAATCCACTTGGATAGGCTGGTCAGATAATGACGGGGAATCATGGTTGGGCAACCCTCACGACTCAGGTCCAATTCCGCTCAACGACCACATTAAATTAGCGAGCGGTCCATGGGTTGATGGCTTATATGGAGGCATAGGTCAAGTTAGCCCAGCCTACGAGGAAGCAGTTTACTTCTGTTACAACAAGCTTGCAGGAATCTTCTGCCACACTTCATTTAATGGTGGAGCAACCTTCGAGGTTGGAGGTCAAATCATCGGTTTAGCTACAACCGGAGCAGGTCTTCATGGAGCGATTACAACCGCTCCAGATGGTACTGTATACGTTACTCCTAGGGTTTCGACTCCAATGGTAATTTTCTCTAAAGATAACGGATTAACCTGGGATACCAGAGAAATGGGACAGGATGCCGGAACGCCAAACCCAAGAAAGAATACTGAAGTTTCAACCGATACTGAATCAAATGCATATCACGTTTGGACTGGTAGTGACTTTGGAATCTATCTCTCGAGGTCAACAGATTCGGGAGACACATGGGATTCCGAATCTCTTAGAATAAGTCCAATGAATGTTATTTCTTCCACATTCCCTCAAACTGATGCAGGAGACCCAGGTAGATTTGCAGTAACTTACCTTGGTAGTGAGAATGCTAGTTTACTAAACACAAGCAACATCGACGGGCAGCCATGGGATGGAAACCCACATTATGCCCCAGGAAATACCAGTTACCACCTTTATGTGACCTACAGTTTGAATGCACTCGATGAAAATCCAACTTTCACAACAATTCGTCTTACTGACGATCCAGTTCAAGTTGGTTCAATGTGCATGAACTCTGGAGATTGTAGAGACATCGGAGGCTCTAATAGAAACCTACTAGATTTCAATGATTTACATATCGATAGGGAAGGTAGAGTATACATCGCATTTGCTGATGGATGTACTGGGGCCTGTGCTACTGAAGCATTGAATGGTTCAGCAACAGCAGAGATGTCGAGAACAAAGACAGGCGGAGTCTACATGTTACTAAATGGCCCAAGTCTGTACGATGGGATGGAAGTAATGTCCGATCCGACGATGTGATTTCCGAATTCAAAGCTCGCCTTGTCCGCACAACTTGTGCAATTCTTGTACTGCTTGCTTGTAGTTAGTAACATGTTCTGAATCTTTTTCAGGGTTATCGCAGATTTGTTTTCCAGCCTCCAACATTTTTGTAACCAACGGCGTCCAGACGCCCGCTTTATCTCTTGCTTTTGAATCAAAATGCCACTCTTGTCCTTGGCTTCTATTTGCAGCAACTAACCACGCCCATGCGCCTGCTGAAAGTTCGAGATTTTCTTGCCTCTTGGTTGCTAATCTTTCTGCCTTGCCCATTCCTTCCAATAATCCGTGTATTACCAAATCATTGATTAGTCCACACGCACCATCAATCTCTCCAGATTTGTAGGGGAAGGCAGACTTTTTCTTTGCAGATTCTCTTTCAGAATCGAGTTTTTTGATGAACTCTCCAAAAGCCTTAGGCTTGTCATTTTGAGCTTTCCAAATTTCTTCAGCCTCTTGCCCTTCTATTCCAAGGGCTCCTAATCCTTGAACACCGTAATCTTCCCAAAGCATAGCAAGAACGTTTCCAAGGCTTGCCTTAGGATTAATTACAATCCCAGTTGAATCTCTTTCCACAACCTCGCCTCTGGAGTTCAAGAAGATTCTCAAATTCCCTTCTACAGATGCTTCTTTGAGCATATTTGCTGCCATGGTTCTTTCGTCTATGGAGCCATTCAAATCTGAAAGGAACTCAAAGATTGAATCAACATCTTTCCCTTCATTCCACACTCCATCAATCATGATGCCGCAATCGATTGAAGATTGTACGCCACCCATAATTGCTGCAGCCAAGTGTCCTTCATTAAGGGTTAAACCTTGAAACGCATCAAGTGCTTTTGCAACCGATTCCTTGCCTTCTTGGGGGATTTCTTCTTCCCAGCCCTTAGGGGCATAAACTGCAGTCATTTTCAACACCCTAGGTAGGATCGGAGGTAGCATTGAAAGAGCCAGATGGTGGACGAAAGCCTTGTCTTTTTCCTTAGCAGTGCCCAATTTTTCAAATCCAATTACAACTATATGGCCATGATTAAACTCAAGTCTGAGATAACCTGTCTCATCGAATTCAGAATTGTAAACCTTCTTCGGCTCCAAATCTTCGGTATGAAATACTTTCACACCATCAATTTCTTGCATCGAAAAATCAAATCTTGACCTTTCTAAGACATCTTCTAGCCACCCCTCAGGCGGAGTCGGGTCCTTACCAGTGCACACAAAACCATCTTTCCACGAGAAAAAGAAGATTCCACGTTTGGCATGGTCTTCCCATGGAAGTAACCTCAAAGTGATGTGTCCATGATTCTGTATACCTGCTTGATACCCTTGATTTCCATCTCCTCTTCGAATGAAAGAAGCCTTGCCAAAGGCAGCGGATTTGAACTGCTGAACCATGTGGAATTCTTCATCGTGGGCAGCGTGTAAGGACCCAGCCCATGCTTTTGATAAGTGATCTGCATTTCTAGCAACCATTTTTTTGGCAAGCCATGCAACATCATTTTTCTTCGAATTTACTTTTGCAATTTCATCAAATGATTTCTGTAATGGATGCTTTCTCAAACCTCTGGGAAGTTTACCAATCATCTTTGGCACAGTTGATTGAGGGGCGTCAAGTAATTTTGCCAAGCTTCTTTTGATTTTTGCTTGAGTATCTTGGTTAGCGTGCTTTGAACCTCTCATGCGAACCTTCTGGCGCTTTTTACCAGGGAATTCCACTTGAGGAGCACGTGCCATCAACCCACCTAGACATTCCTATCGCCCCTCTTCTTTGATACCTTCGCAGTTTCTTTTGGTGCCGAGCAAAGTCAAAATAACCCTAATTCCACAGGCAGTTGATGGTCAAGGTCACCTTGCTTGGTATTGCTCAAGATGGAGGTAGACCTCAAGCAGGATGTATCAAGCATTGCTGCCAAGGCATTGTTAGAGATGATTGGTCTTATCCGGTATCCCTGGGGATTATTGGAGACGATGGTAAAGGGCATCTAATCGAAGCATCAAGACACTTAGCAGACCAATTACAAATCTGGGGAAATAGCGATATTTCGAGCGTTTGGTTAACCCATGCCCACCTAGGGCATGTTGATGGTTTGGGTCTATTTGGAAAAGAAACGATGGGGAAATCTGGTCTAAGCCTCTATCTAAGTGAATCAATGCTTGACCTAGTTCACAATAATCCGTTTTGGAAAGCATTACTGGATCAAAATGTATTCATTCCAACTACCTTCGAGAACATGGATGATGTCGCTCTAGATTCTGGATTTAGTATTCAAGCAGTAATGGTTCCACATAGAGATGAGTTGAGTGATATGCATGCTTTTTTGTTGAAAGGGGAGAATAAAAACCTGCTATTTTTGCCGGATCACGATACATGGAAAGAGACGCTGGAGTTTCACGAGGTGAATAGTATCAGGGAGTTCTTGTCAAAATTTGATGTAGATGTCGCACTAATCGATGGAACATTTTGGTCTAGCGACGAGCTTTCTGGAAGATTTCAACATGAAGTACCGCATCCTCCAGTTTCACAAACCCTTGAAATGCTGGGTTCTAAAAAACAAGCAGATCCAGAAATTATTTTTATACATTTGAATCACACAAATCCACTTTATTTCGATGGACCAGAACGCAAGAAGTTGTTGGATGCTGGGTGGAAAATCGGAATGCAAGGTTCAGTTTTTGAACTTTAGATAGCCAATTTCAAGCATCAGGGAATTCGTATCCCGTTCTAGTATATTGAGTAAATTTCCAGTATGC
>CAXAGT010000072.1:0-4082 GCA_963968885.1 uncultured Candidatus Poseidoniales archaeon
AAGAAATTGCATAATTGGTAATAATGTAAGAATCCAAGGAAGAGTCTATGTTGAAGATCTTACAGAAATCCAAGATGTCACTTTTCTAGGAACAAATAGTACTATTTTAAACGACAAATATCCACCATCAGGTAACAAGTCACTTTGAAAAAAAGTTGTCTTGAAAAAAGGTTCTGTTCTAGGAGGAGGAGCTACAGTTAATCCAGGATTAACCCTTGGTGAGAATTCTGTTCTAGGGTCAGGATCTGTGCTGACTAAAGACCTGCCAGACAATGAAGTTTGGATAGGAAATCCCGCTCGCTTCCACATGACTAGAAAGGAATACGAAGAAAAAAGAGGAGATGTAGTCAATGCTTGATAAAAATTCAATCATAAAATTCCTTGAGAATTGTGTGACCTATTCTGAAGAAAGTATTCAAAGAAAAGTAAGTAGAGGAGAAATAGATTCAATTCAACCTTGGGAGCACTATAAACAACATACTCAATATGCCTTGAACGAACTGAAAGAGGGTAAGCTTGACCATTGGCTGATGAAAGAGAGTAATCTAAGTCCCTCAAGAAGTGATAAAATAGTATCAGACAATCCTGAAAGATGTGATTTAAATGGAATGGAGCACCAAGAAAGGGCCAAGATTCTGACCAGCACGATTAGCCCTAGACCAATCGCAATTGTTTCTACTCGAAACAGTAATGGAAGCATAAATTTGGCTCCTATCTCATCAATCATGTCTCCCTCAAATACACCTCCTTATGTATTGATTTCATTAAGTCAAACAAGAGATGGAAGAAAAAGAGACACCTATGAGAATTTAAGAAATGACGGCAACGCATTCATTCACTTTTTACCACCAACACTCGATATGGCAAGAGTTGTTGATGACAGTGGTCAGCAATTAGAAGTTGGAATCAGTGAACTTGATGAATTAAATCTCAAAACATCAAAAATGAATGAACTACTATTGAGTAATTCTCTCTATGCGATTGAAACGAGATTCAAGAGAGAATACGAAATGCCAGATGCAGTTGCTAAACTTTGTTTGTTAGAAGTTAAGGCTATTTGGAAGCACGTAGATTTTGATGCATCTGAACCTACCGAGGTTCTATGTCAGCATGGAATGGATAGACTAGTCCCAATCCATGAATCTTGGTCATTTGTCGCTACGAAGCATTACAACTAATTTGAGACCAGAGAAGCCCAAACCTTCGTTAAACCATCACGAAGTGTTGTCTCAGCATTCCAATCAATTTCTTTTTCAAAATCTCCTAGTTCCGCTAGCCTTGCTGACGAATCTCCATTATATCCTTCACAATGTATTATCTCAGTTGATTTAGCACTTTCAGTAACATCAATACATAACCGAGCTAATTCTAGGATAGATATCTCTTTTGAACTGCCAAGATTGTATGCTTTAGCAAATCCAATTGCTGGTTCAGTATTTTCAATATCTATTAGTCCAGAAACGATGTCATCGATGTATGTAAAAGAGCGAGATTGCATTCCATTTCCATGTACTTTCAAGTCCTCATTATTTTTTATGCAGTGTAAGAAAATCGATACGACCTGTCCGTATTCTCCACCTGGTAAACGTTCACCATACACATTAAACGGGCGTACAATAGCTGCCCTCAGTCCACTCTTGCAAGCAGATTGAACTAAAATTTCACAAAGATATTTTGAGGCACCATAAGAGTGTCTTTGATGTGTTTGTGGATTAGAAAAAACGCTACTCGATTCGACCCCTAATGGTTGATTTGGATTTTCCCCATAAGCCTCAGGAGATGAATAAAATACAAATTTAGAATCACAGAGCCTTGCAAAATCTATCATTATCCTCGTCGAATCAATGCTCAAATCAATTATTTCAGTAGGGATCTCATTAAACCATTTTGTTCCGTTTATTGCAGCTAAGTGATGTATTGAATCGAATCCATCAAACTCGCAGAATGCTTGTTCCAGGATTTCAGGATCACAACAATCACCAACTAATATACGTAAATCTCCTTGCTCAACTGAATGTTTTGAAACATCGGAGAGATTTCCCAATTTCCCCCTTGAAAGGTCATCTATTACCACAACCCGATTCTTGTTTTGAAGCAGTTGCTCAACCAATGAAGACCCAATAAATCCCGCACCACCAGTAACCAAAACTCTGGCTGAATCCATGCTTTCACCTATCCTGCTCTCTCAACTAACTCGATTGAAACACTACCACCAACTTTAGTGAAAATTACCTTATCACCATCGTTAATTTCCAAACAAGGGTCCTGTTCAAAACTATGACCGTAGGGTAAGTCTAACAACGATGCTGCTGGCAAAGTTAGAGGGCATATATCACGATTAAGAATGGCTTTTGGTCCTTTACCGGTGTAGATTAGACCCATCAAAACATAAGGAGCGACAGTCGAACCTGAGCCCTTAGGATAAACCAAAATCGTATCTTCAACTGCTCTGCCATCTAATGGATGTCCTGCTTCTTCAATTACTCCACTATCTCTGTTCACGTATCCCAAGTATGTGATTGGAACGTCAGAAACCATAGCATATCCTTCAACTGAAAAATCTCCTTGCGATTCTAACCCTTGACCGTTTATTTTGAAGTGCCCAGCCATTTTGGTTTTGCTTGACTTCATAGATTCTTTAATCTTAGAATGCAAAACCGGTCTTTCTCCTTCGGACAACTCTGGATTAAATGCGTGTTCCACACACTTAATTATGGGCATAACACTACATGGAATCCGGTTTAGTCCACTGGTCAGATAATGTTCAGCCTTCATTGAATTTGTTAACAAGTGATTGTATTTTGAGCGATTGTATGGAGTAACTTCTGGGCAGGTATCTCTCAAGACTACTGCTCCTGCTTCCTCTAATATCGCAACTGAGCCATCTGCCAGGGCAAGATCATAATTTTCATTGCTGGTAAATACCCAAAGACGGTTATCCGGGATTTTTTGTCCCATTTCCGCAAAACTTCTGCAAGCAGATGCAGTGGTCCTAATTTCTTCCAAACTAGCCTGCGGGCAACCGATTACAACAAGATCCACTTGACCTGTAGGAGCTAGTGCTGAATATTCCGACTCCAAATTTGATTGGCTGAACTCTAATACTCCCTGCCATTTTCCAGAGGCAGGAAGCAAATTACCCTCGATTTCAATAACCGGAGCAGAATTGCTAATTCCTTCAACCCACAACATCGGGCAACCGTGATTTGCGGCTGCTGCAGTAAGCGCTTTTTTTCTTGCCATTGAAGCCTTGGAAGGCAATCCTCTGATGTAAGGCATAGGACCCCATGGCGTATTCCAATCTGCTTTCACCTGCGCTCCAATCCAGTCACCCAGAATTGACCAATCGCTTAGGTATTCCAATTCACAGGTAACATCAACCAAAATATTTGGCTGACGATTATCTTCCAAATGTAAACCCCATTTCGGAGCAAATCCAGTCAGTGCCGTTGCCAATGCACTAAGACCTGATTCTCGGTTTGTAACAAGATTTGTCCAGGAATTTGCATAACACACAGCATTAGATTCCGCCCAGCAAGCAATACCCTCAGGCAAATCCCTTCCTGCATCGTAAGGAGTGCATGACAAACTTGTTTCTATGCCCAATTTATCGTATGCTTGTATAATTTCAAATTGTTGCTCAAGAAAATCTGGCCATTCAATATCCATCTCTTCCATTTTTGTCTTATCGCATCCTGCAGAATTCAAAGTTGTGGGAATAGATACTTTTCCAGATTTATCTTCAGAAAGATCGCTCAAAAATCTTCGCAGCCCATGCCCTCCTGTAATCACTGAGACACCGGATACGTGTGAGTGGGCTACCTCTACAAATTCTTCAGCACCAGCGGTGAATGCCAGGTCTACAACTAAACTCGCTGCCTTTCTCCTCGTTTCTCCCTCTTCTCCAGCAAGTTGCTGCTTGAGCCTGTTAGGGATCTCCATGAAACCCCACAAACAACGCCAGTCTTTCAAATGCACCCTATGTTTTCAATACTAAACAATGTAGAGTTTTTGCCACAATTTTGATTCACAGATGGTTGGATAATCTGGCCTTGATTCAGTTTTTCCGGCTTGCCAAGGGC
>CAXAGT010000073.1:0-4020 GCA_963968885.1 uncultured Candidatus Poseidoniales archaeon
GAAGAAGCAACTGAAGAAACAGTTGAGGAAACGCAAGAAGATACTGCAGAGGTTGTTGCCGAAGAAGTAGAAATCGGCTATTCTGATTCTGTAATGGATAGAATCGTAAAAGAGCACTCAATTGATGATGTTGAAGCATTTATCGAATTCGCAAAGGATTACGACAAGGACGAAAATAACTACCTAAAGGCTGGAGAATTGGAAAAAGCAGCTGCTGATTGGTCAGCAAAGACTGCAGCATCCGAATCACCTGCTGAAGAAGAAGTTGCTGAACCTGCGCCTCCATCAACCTGGGGAGACGACGTAGATCCTTGGCAAAACTGAGGCTTGAGCGATGAATTTCCTCGCCAGTGGTAGCGAGAAGAGAGTGGCTATTCCAATAATCGCTGGTGTTCTCATCCTTCTGATTTCATCCTTTGTTGATGATGTCTATGGGTTTGCAACCTTGATTGGAATAGGTTTGCTTCTTCATGGATTTTTATTGGTAAATGCGTACAGAGACCCGCAAAGGAAAATCAAAAACAGTGTTAATCAAATTTATTCACCAATTGATGGCGCTTTGGAAATCAGCCAAAAGCAAGTATCAATTGGCTACCGACCATCAAAAAAAGACCTTGGGAATGAAAAACACATAATCGATCCAATTTCTGGTGACTGGATTATTGATGATTCAAAGAGTTTAGATTTCTCAACTGAATTTTTATGGGGGGAACACCGAAAAGAAGATGCTGAGAAAAATGCAGTATTCAGGATTAGAATAAGAAAGACATTCTTGGATCTGAGAACAGTATTCTCTCCGATTAGCGGCAAAATTATCGCACAGGAATTGCGCTTGCCAACTAAAAAAAATGGGAATAAATCTAAGTTTGAGGTTATCGAATCTGACTATGGTGCAAGGTTGAGAATGGTAATCAAATCGGAAGACTCTGGCTTAGTTGAGATGTTAATCCACTCAAAAGCAGAGGCATTTGACCCGTATGTATTTGAGAATGATTTAGTCAAACAAGGTGATAAATTATGCTTGGTTCATTCTAATTTTATGTCAGTTGATGTCAGAGTTCCTGTTAAGAATTGGAATTTATCAAAACCGACGTCTTCAGCTGCCATGGTTGAGGCAGGATTAGATTCGATTTTTATCAAAAATGGAGATGAAGAGGAATGAATTGGAAGAAATTATCAGTATATGCAGTAGTGGCACTATTTTTGGTTAGTGGAATCGGTTACTACTTTGCTGGACTTCAGGTCTACAAGAGCGCAACTGGAACAAATGTTGAATGTAAAAGCCACAAAGACAACCTTCCTACAGAGTTTACAGTAAATGGTTATGGAACCAAAATTTCAGAAGTTGGGGCTGAAAATATGAGTGAAACTGCTCAAAATCTATCTCAATTTTACTTTGATGGCTACGAAAATGTTAGTATAGATTTAGAGGAAGAGGACATTACAATTTCAACTTGGATAAAGGAAACAAATTCTTCCAGACCTTGGGTGATTCTAGTACATGGAATCAGGTCTTGTAAGGCTAATCATGAGGTTTTACTCCCTGCTGGAATGCTAGTCAAAGCGGATTTCAACGTCGTGTTAATGGATATGCGCGACCACTGGCAGAGCACAATTGAAGATAATCAGGTATCGGCTGGACAGAAGGAATGGCGAGATATGGTTGGCGTTCATGACTATCTAGTCAATGAGAAAGGAGTTGAGGCAGAGAAAATAGGTATCTTTGGTGCCTCAATGGGAGCGGGGACATCGGGTATAGCATTCTCCCAACACGGGATTCAAGCAGCATGGCTAGACTCTCCTTTCTCGAATATGGGTGACATCATCTCTGAAGAACTTGAGAATCTTGGTTATCCGGCATTCTTGAAACAGGCTGGGATAATTGCAGGAATCATCAACTCGGGTGAGAATTTGGTAAAGTATGATCCAATTGATGCAGTTGAAAATATCGAAGGCAAGAGCATTTACGTTGTACACGGGGCTCAAGATACAAGAATACAAGTTCATCATGGTGAAGAATTCTGTGATGCTTTAAACCAATCATCAGGAGCAGAAAATACAGGTTGTTGGATCGAAGATTCCAGCATTACATTCCCGCGTGGAGGAGATGGTGAGGATTTCAATTTGAACCACATTACACTAATGTTGACTCATACAGATGAGTATGAGCAGAGGATGGTTGGCTTCTTTGAGGCTTCACTGGCTTAATTCCACTTCTTCAGTCGTTGTTATGATTGGTTAGGGAATAGTGATTTTTCCATCAACCATTCACTAAATCACAAGTTTCGTAGGAACTGTTATCCACGCCCCTACCTTCTATTGTTTAATGGCAGGTAAGGCAGCGGCTGAGATGGAAATAATTCGGGAGGCTCTCGCTCCCGTGAGTCAGCCTCGATTCTTTCATTTTGTAATGCCCAAAGGCAAAGATTGGGCTGGAATTGTAGTTGGGATTGGATTAAGCGTAGTAGCCTCTTTCTTTACGATATTCGCATTTTATACTGGCACCATAGAATCATTGATTTCAGGATTAATTGCATTCAGTTACCCCTTTTATTGTTTTGGAGCCCTAATTTCTGTTTGCTTTCCAACAGGAATCGAAATGGCAATTAGAAAACTAAGGGAAACAACATTGAAAGCAAAAACAGTATCTTTTAGTGCTGGACCAAATGGTGAGAAGACAGAATCATCGAAGGGAACAGTTGACGAAGGATGGCTGATAAGTCCACCCAAAATAAAACAATGGCACATGGAGGAGCCTTACAAAGAGGATGATAGTGGGTTATTGCTTGACCATCCCACAAAAACAGGGACAGCTGTACCAGCAACATTCACGGTTAGAGCATTGATCAATCTAACAAAGAGCCTTCTTCTTGCCATAGGTGGAGTTTTGGCTTTCCAGGTAACACAAGACACAGACGTACTGGTATTCATTTTAGCAGTAGGGCTTATCGCTTTCATTTTTAGGTATAGCAAGGTAAGGAAATGGCGAGCAATAACAGATTTACCCACATCTAAGATACGCTCGGCTGCCGTTGGAAAATTAGAGGTATTTGGACAAATTCGACCAAGAAAATCATGGCCCCCAACTATTAACGTAGATAATGACCCTTCAAAGCAATTGTTTGGAATGGGTGCATGGTATTGGGAATATGGGCACGCATTTAGTTGGGAAGAATATGTAGAAACAAAGGATGAGGAAGGCAATGTAACCGGAGGTCAATGGGAATCTCGCTCATCTTATGATAGACAAAGAAGAAATTCAGGCGAGTGGCCGATGCTAGTCCATGATGGAACTGGTGGGATGGCAATTCAAGCTGGCGTATTATCAGGTGGCAGAAAGGTAAGAGAATGGGATAGGCTTGATAATTCATTGTGGAGAAGTTATCCCAGTGGAAATGTTAGGAATTGTCAAGCAAAACACGTGTGGTATGGTACCGGATGGTCAATGGGAGACCCGTTATTTTTGTCAGGATACGCATCACCTCGTGATAATGCAAGTTTGGAGTCAGAGAATGTTGACAGAACTCAAGGCTATGCATTGCTTGAATTGGGTAAGAAAGGAAACTCAATAGGTCATGCAGTAACAGTTCACAGAGGTACTGAATTACTGGCCTTACAGGAAATGGAAAGTGGTATTGCAGCTCTTCTTCCATCTCTATGCATGATTGCAATTACCGGAGTTCCGCTATTGATGTACTTCCTCTGATAACACAAATTTGGACTCGCACTGATTTATTGACAAATTTTTGTCTTATCATCCCTTATGTATATTTACAAGATGGATTAGCAGACAATCATGAAAAGATTGCAAACGCTTTTTTTTGCCCTAATGATGACTACGATGTCTCTTGCTGGTTGCGTTGAAGATGTAACTCTAGTTGATTCGGATGACGATACTATTCCGGATGTTGAAGATTTGTGCCCAGATACAGACTCTGGGCTCACCGTTGACTCTGATGGCTGTGCTGATAATCAATTGGATGATGACGGCGACTCTGTAATGAACGATGTTGACCTGTG
>CAXAGT010000074.1:0-3704 GCA_963968885.1 uncultured Candidatus Poseidoniales archaeon
TTCCAATTATCCAAGTTAAATGTCAAGGAAGTAACTGACGAACTTGACAAACTCAAGATAGAAATCGCTGACTTGAATGACATAATCGGTTCAAGGACTAGAAGGCTAAACATATTGCTAGATGAGTTGAATGAGTTAGTAGCAAAGCATGGTGATGAGAGAAGAACATCTATTGATCCTAACCCATTGAACATGGATAGAGAAGATTTAGTCGAAGAAAGACCTATTGTAATTACATTGTCAGAAAATAACTACATCAGGCACATGCCAGTTGATACTTTCAGAGTCCAAAACCGTGGAGGTAAAGGCATGAAAGGAGTTACCACCAAGGAAGAAGATAATCCATTGCTAATTATTACGTGTTTCAGTAAGGACAGATTATTCATTTTCACAGACCAAGGAAGAGTGTATGGTTTGAAGGCTTGGGAAACACCTATGGCTTCCAGAATTTCAAAGGGTACGCACATCAAGAATTTGCTTGAGGGAATGAGAGAAGATGAAAAAATCGTCAGCATACTGCCAATTTCAAAGTCGAGAATTGAGGAACCCGAAGGTTTTTGTCTTGTATTTGCGACAGAAAAGGGATTAGTAAAGAGAACAAAACTTTCGGAGTATGTTAGGATTAACAGGAATGGAAAGTATGCAATCAAATTCAAGATTGAAAACGATTCTTTGGTAGGTGTTAGGCTCAGTGATGAACAAAGTGACGTTGTTTTGATTACTTCCGTAGGAAGAGCAAATAGATTTTCAGCAGATAGAATTCGAAGCACTGGAAGAGTATCATCCGGAATTTGGGGTGTTAGATGTGGTGAAAGATATGAGAAGGAAGGAGGCACGGTAGTAGGGCTTATCGTAACTTCAGAATTTGACAATCAAATCCTAACTATAACACAAAACGGAATGGCTAAGCGTTCAAAACTTGGGTCAGGTTCTAAGGTAATGATTGAAGACGAAAATGGAAACCCAGTTTTAGATGATGCTGGAGAGCAAAAATCAGAGACGGATGGATATCGAAGAACCTCTCCTGGTGGAGTCGGAGTTAAGACTATGAAGATCGATGCTGGTGATTCCATTGTCAGCGTTAGGCAAATACCCAACGAGCAAGACAATATTTTCCTCTTAACTGAGAAAGGTATGATGATAAGAGTAGAGGCTGAAAGTAGTAAATTAACATCTGGTAGAGTCACTAGAGGAACTCGTCTTATGGAGCTAAGAAGTAGAGATAAATCTTCAATTGAAGACAGGATAATTTTTGCTGCTCGCTTGCCAGCGGAATTACTTGAGGACGACCAATTTGATGCCATGGATACAGATGGAGATGGTGTAATAACTAGAGAAGAATTTGAGGCTGCTCAACAATCTAATTCACTTGAGGAAGAATGATTGTCATTTTATTTAGTCGATGAGTTAAAACTCAATGGCTTACCATCCCAATTCACTCGCACTTGAGTCGTAGGTGATGTTATGAAAGAAACAGAGTTAATCTATGATTGGAATACGATAGATTACGAACTAACTAGGAACCCTGCAAATCATCCTCATGATATCTGGTTTGATGATGAAACTTTACGTGATGGATTACAAAGCCCAAGTGCAAGAAATCCAACCATTGAACAAAAATTAGAGTTACTAGACTACATGGAGAAATTAGGAATTCAGAAAGTCGACTTAGGACTTCCTGGAGCAGGTCCATTTCACATTGAACACATTGATGCTATGCTTGAACACATTACTTCTAATGATTACAAAATTAGACCGGGATGCGCGGTTAGAACGCTGGTTGGTGATATTGAACCAATCGTAGATTTAATGGCAAAACATGAGATTGAAATTCAGGCGAGTGCTTTCTTGGGAACTAGCCCAATAAGGCAATATTCCGAAGGCTGGACGCTTGAGAAGTTACTCTCAACAATGGAAAAAGCAGTTTCTTTTGCAGTTGATAATGGAATACCTGTAATGTTTGTAACTGAGGATACTACAAGGTCAAATCCTAAGGATATTATCACAATTTACCAACGTGCTCTTGACTTGGGTGCTGATAGACTTGCAATTTGTGATACATGTGGGCATGTCGCACCAAACGGAGTGAAGAAATTACTCAATTTCGTAGATGAAGAAGTGATCAAAGACGGCGGCTATCAAAGGAATAAAATTGAGATAAATTGGCATGGACATCAAGATAGAGGACTTGGTGTAATCAACAATCTTGCTGCATACGAAGCCGGTGCTGATTGTATTCATGGAACTGCCCTTGGTTTAGGTGAAAGAGCAGGAAATGCGCCATTAGATCAAACCCTTGTTAACCTAAAATTGATGGGAGCAATCGATAATGACTTGACATTATTGAACGAATATATGCAAAAAGCACATGAATTCACAGAAGTTCCACTACCACGAAATTATCCGGTTTTTGGTGAAGATGCATTTGAAACTGGTACTGGAGTACATGCTAGTGCAGTAATCAAAGCGATGAAGAAAGGAGATCACTGGCTTGCAGATAGAGTCTATTCTGGCGTACCGGCTGGAGACTTTGGTATGCAACAAAAAATTAGAATTGGTCATATGGCAGGACGCTCTAACATCATCTGGTGGTTAGAGCAAAGAGGGTATGAAGCCTCAGATGAATTAGTGAATCACCTTTTTGAGGTCGCTAAGAGCCAAAGACGATTAATGGATGATGAGGAAGTAGTCAGTGCCATCAATGCATTTAATTGAATTTAATTTTCTTCCTCGAAATCAACTAATTCGTCGGCAGTTTGTTCTCCAAGCCATTCATTCACCCAGCCACCATCGTCAGAGATATGACCTGCACCGATGACTTCTACCTCATCAACGTCAACTTCTTCACGCCAAATGATTTCATCTTGGGATCCTGAAATTATGAACCTTCCATCAGAGTCAATCTTATCTTCAAACAAACCAAGATGTTTTGAAATTGGTAGGAAATGCGCAACAGGCATGCCTGCAGTGACGAATGGATTAATTGCACTAGAAATCATTAATCCATCCTCTGGAGCTAATATTTCTACCAATTGTCCAGGATGAGCTGGATCCGCTAGAGTTGCAATGATGTCTCCCTCCCTCATTATGGAGCCACATCTAACGTGCATGTCCAACAACCCACCATGATCAGTTCTAATCCAAGTCGTACCGCTGGCAAGCAAACGGAATTTAGGACGCCTAGGTTTTCCTGTGATCATTTTTAATGAGCGAAGACTATTGATAATTCCATTTATCGCTATCTGAACACACTCGTGATCTATCGTATCCGCACCACCGCCTTCAAAGGTTATGCAAGGTATGTCTAACTCTACACAATTTCTTCTAAGTGACCCTTTTGGTGGTGTAGAGTCTAGAATCACCTCGATTCCAAAGGTTTTAGCTAACAAATTAGATTCGGGATGTGCTAGATCGGCTCGAATTTGAGGCATATTTGTCCTGCCTTTGGCTGCGGAATGCAAATCGATGATGCCGTCAACTTGGGAAAAGATGTGGTTCCAAAGTCTATTTGCAACTCTTCTTGTTGTGCTCCCTTTTGGATTTCCGGGGAATTGACGGTTTAGGTCTCTGCCATCAGGGAAGTATCTCATTTTTCTTTGGTATCCCGGCGTATTGACTACAGGGATGATGATAATTGTACCAGTTACCTGTTCAGGATTAAGTGGTTTATTTTCACCAAGTAGCGCTGGAGAAAGCAGGTGAGT
>CAXAGT010000075.1:0-3381 GCA_963968885.1 uncultured Candidatus Poseidoniales archaeon
AGCGATGTAATTAGCCAGATGACATATGCCACGAAGACAACTACCACCATTCCCCAAGAGCCTTCTCCATTTACTGCTCCGCCAACCATAAAATAGCAAAATCCAGCTAAAATGGGCCCGAAAAAACCACTCGCAATGTCGTAAAATTCATTGTTTTCATCAACTCCTTGCCTTTTTTGATGATTCTCATACCATTCTTTCATGGCAGGTGAATTGGCTTTGAAGGATCTTCTTCGCCTTTCTCCTTGGGACATAATTTCTGCTTTTTGTGCTATTTTATAAATCCAATATAATATCGGACAAGAACTTATATGGAAGAAAATTTGGCAACAAAATGATGTACGCTCCACAAGATTATGATTTTGGTTTAGAATCCAATTACGCCTTTGCAACAACTGTAACCTGCGCTAATGATGAAGTTAAGAAAAAGTTTGTAGAAGCATATGGCCACTATCTCAACTACAATCACGAACAGGCAATAGCGTGTTTCAGTGCTTGTACTGAAATGGACCCAAATTGCGCAATGGCTTACTGGGGAATTGCATACTGCTTGTCATCCAACTACAACTGGGCTCCTGGATTGGGGTCAGGATACGATGCTATTCAGCAGGCAATATCTGTAATGGACCACTGCACAGAGATTGAGAAAGACCTCATCATGGCATTGTCTAAGCGCCATACTGCAGAAGCAAGAGATGCAGCCGATCCAACAGTTCTAAACATGGGAAATACGCCTGAACTCAACGCTGCTTTTGCGCAAGCAATGGCTCCACTTTACGAGAAATATGCAGGAAATCTAGCAGTAACTGCTCTTTACGTAGAGGCTTTGATGAACTTGAAGGCATGGCAACTTTGGGATAAGAATACTGAAACTGGTGAAATAACACCTGCTGACGATAATACACTTCTATTGGTAAAAATCATGGAAGATGCATTTGAATCCAATCCAGAAGCGAGAGTTGATCCAGCTCTGTGTCACTTGTACTGCCACGCTTTGGAACTATCTCCGTTCCCAGAAAAAGCACTCTTTGCAGCAGATGTCCTTAGAACAAGAATGCCAGGTCTAGGACATTTGGTTCACATGCCATCGCACATCGATGCTTGGGTCGGTCAATGGAAGGAAGCGATAGAATGCAATATTGCTGCAGTAGAAGCAGACGACCACTACGTCGAGATAACTGGAAATGAGTCACAATTTTACAAGTTCTATCGAATGCACAATCACCACTTTGTAGTTTGGTGTGCTATGTTTGACGGTCAGTATGAAACTGCTTTGAAATATGCTCGTAAGGCTGTTGACACATTACCTGCAGGAGATGCAAACCATGGAGCTCAATTCATGCTTGCTGGTATCATCCCAATGGGTGCAATTTTCCTTGAATCTTATGTGACAATGCCATGGCATGTTATGATTAGATTCGGTAAGTGGGATGAGATTCTTTCAGAGCCAATGTATACTGACAAAGAAGTATTCCCTGCCACAATTGCAACTCAACATTATGCTCGTGGTGTTGCGTATGCTTCAAAAGGTATGGTTCCAGAAGCAGAAGCAGAACAAGTACTATTCAATGAAGCATTGCAAAACCCTGCTCTAGCTGGCAGAATGATGCATAACAATTTCATGTATCAGGATCCTAATGACGGACCATCTATCTTGAACGTGAACGCATCGATTCTTGAGGCTGAAATCGAGTACAGAAGACAATTCCTAGCTAAGCAAGCAGGCGAGCCACATGACTTTTCAGCAGCATTTGATGAGTTGCGAAGAGGAGTAAATCTCTCTCTAAACCTTGCATACAATGAGCCGTGGGGTCAAATGCAACCAGTTCGCCACATCCTT
Source organism: uncultured Candidatus Poseidoniales archaeon (assembly GCA_963968885.1). GTDB lineage: Archaea > Thermoplasmatota > Poseidoniia > Poseidoniales > Poseidoniaceae > MGIIa-L4. The sequence continues at coordinate 1,841 of CAXAGT010000075.1, forward strand.
GGTGCTTTGTTATTCGAACAAGGACACATCGAAGAAGCAGAAGAAGTATATCGTGCGGACATCGAACTTTGGAAAGACAACATGTGGGGTCTTCTTGGTCTCAAACTATGTCTTGAAGCAAGAGGAGATGCTCCTGAAGAACTTGCTGCGGTAACTAAATTGTTCGAGCAAAGAAGTGCTAGAGCCGATATTGTTCCTGCAAAGACCTGTTTCTGTGCTCAAGATGCACTACAGAAGACTTGCTGTGATTGAAAGCTTTTGAGCAGACCAATTGTTTCATATTCTTAGAGGATATTTTTGCTCTTTATGCCACCAAGGAGAGTAGGTCCCGGAGCTCAGAAACTAGCAAGACTTGAAAGATTGAAAATGGAAGTATTAGATTTCATACTCGCTAACCCAGGCTGTTCAGCCCAATCTATTGTAGGAAATTTGACTAATGACAAACAAATGAAAAATCATGGCTTAACTCCAAGGAAAGTTGGGTTCTTCATCCCAAGATACCTAAAATCAAGAGTTACTTGGTGGCAAGATCACAAGGCTGGTAGGCGTGTTTATGGAGAAATAGGCTGTAAAGTAGCTCCTGAAGACCAATGATTTCAAGTCGGTAATATCCTAGCAAAGTCATGGAAGGGACCGAAGTAGCTGCTTACTTCGACCTTGATGGGACCCTTCTAGATGCTAGTTCAGAAAAAACCCTAACAGCATACCTTACCAAAAAAAGGCCTTGGAGAATACCGGTTGGCCTGGTATCTTGGACAACCCGTTATTTGGTTGGACTGTTAAGCGGGAAATCTGTTTATGATGCTGCAAGAAACCGAGGTCACTTTACCGGAGTTAAGTGGGAAGTGCTTGAACAGATGTCCAATGATCTAGTCCACAATAAATTGATTCAATGCATTCCCAAGGATGCTCAAGCTTGTCTGGATTGGCATAGAGAACAAGGACATAGGTTGGTGCTTGTAACTGCAACAGTTGCACCGATGGCTGAGCAAATGGGCAGAGCATTACAGATGGATACAATCTATGGATGTGGGCCAGAAGTAAGACAAGGAAGACTTTCGGGTTCAGAAAAGGGCTGGTCAGTTCCGAGAAGAAAGGGTAAAGCACCGATTGTAGAAGAGGATGCCAAGAAAAATGGTCATGACCTTTCTCAATGTTACGGATATGGAAATACCCATGCAGATTCTTGGTTCATGCGTTTGTGCGGTAATCCAATATCAGTCAATCCTGAAGGTCCCCTGAAGAAGCATTCAGAGGAAAATGGATGGAAGCAAGTTTCTTGGAAATTACCGTGAATTTCATTCAACAGGCAAATCTTGTGGCACCTTGTTTGGGAATGCAATTATGCTTCCAACCCAAGCAATTGTTGCAGAAACAACGATCGATCCAACAGTTGAATGAATACTCCAACCAAATGGAATCACATGAATATTGACTCCTTCAATCCAATATCTTGTATCTGAAAGATCGGCTGTGGATGCTATCATGAATACAATCAAGACAATTATTTGCATTGCGACAATAAATGGTATGTACAGTTT
>CAXAGT010000076.1:0-3154 GCA_963968885.1 uncultured Candidatus Poseidoniales archaeon
ATCTTGCTGCTGGAGCGATGCGGCAAAAGGTAGCAGTTGGGAAAGCAGACCCTTCTGATCTCGTTTTCCAGGCCTATGATGCAAAGATTATTCCTTCTGAAGAAAAACATCCGGATTCAATAACTCCTCCAAATTTTGAGAAGGATGATGAGATGTCAGCATGGTTGCGTGATGTTATCGGAATCGAGCCTGCACCTTGGACATACATAGAAGCAACATCACCAAGCGAAGCCTCTGAAAAATTAATTCAAATAACTCATGATTGGACTGCTAAGAGAGCAGAATATGAGTATGAAATCGATGGAGTTGTGTTCAAAGTTGATGACCTTGCTCAAAGAGAGGCATTGGGAATGACAGCCCATCATCCACGTTGGGCATTAGCATGGAAGTTCCCTCCTGAAGAGGCAGTATCGGTATTGATGAATGTCGAATGGCAGACAGGAAGAACTGGGACTATTACCCCGGTTGCTAACATTGCTCCACAAACCGTTGCTGGAGTTACTGTCGAGAAAACGACATTACACAACATCGGGGAGTTGGATAGACTGCAATTATCTATTTCTGACAAAGTATTGATCACTCGAAGAGGCGACGTTATTCCAAAGATAGAGAAATCTTTGGGCTCGGCAACATCTAGTGATTTACAAAATCGCTTCCATGCCGATGGGACAAAGTATGTGGCTAATTTACCCGAAAAATCACCAATTACAATTCCGACACAATGCCCTACATGTTTAGGAACTATTGCGATGGAGGGTGCATACCTAAGATGTCAGAGTCCAAATTGTGAAGCAAAAACTAGCAGAAGCATTCTCTATTGGTGCAGGGCATTAGAATTGGACGGAATTGGTGAAAAATTAGTAGACCAATTGCTTGAATCATCCTTAGTCACCAATATTGCAGATCTTTACAGACTGGATAAAGAAGATATTTGTTCTCTAGAGAGGATGGGTGAAAAATCAGCGGAAAATGTCCTTTCTGAACTCGAAGCAAGTAAAGAAATGAGTCTTTCTAAATTCATTCATGCACTTGGTATGAATGCGATCGGTCCTGAATTAGCAACTTTACTTGCAAACCATTTCATTAGTCTTGAATCAGTTTTACAATGGCGCACAGGCTGTGAAGGCGTAGATGGAATGAACACTGAAATCCTCCATTCTATTGTAGAATTGGACGGAGTTGGAGAAAAACTTGCTGTTTTGCTGTATGAAGGTTTGACCTCTAAACTAAACATAATTGAGGACGTTAAGGATTACCTAGAAATCAAAAATCAAGTAGTAGCTGAGGCAAAAGGAAATTTGATTGGAATGACTTTTTGTGTTACTGGTTCATTGAGTAAACCACGAAAAGAGATTCAGGAATTGATAAAATCTGCGGGAGGTAAAGTCGTTGGTAGCGTTAGTAAATCTTTGGACATACTCGTTGCTGGAGAAAAGGCAGGCTCCAAGTTAACCAAAGCAGAGGGCTTTGGGGTAACTGTTTGGAATGAGGAGGAATTACTCAATCAAATCTCTTCAAATACAGGCGAAATTCCCACGAAGTTGAATCATGAAACTAATAGTTCAGACGATGAAAATAACACAAACCGCCAAACATTATTTGATTTCTAAAGTGGTTTTTGTTATTTTTTTCAACATTAACATTCATAGGTAATCCGTATATTTACAACCATGAATCGTACGATAGCACTGACACTTGTTTCTTTGCTGATACTTGTTTTTGCAACTCCTGTAATCGATGCTAACTCGGGTGGGAAATACAATTCAGCCTCTGGGTGCTCCTGTCATTACTCAGGATCTTCTCCCACAATAACTCATAATATTCCGACTGCTTATGATGCAGGTCAGCAATACACGTTGAATATCTCAGTAAGTAGCTCAACCGGTCAAAAAGGAGGTTTCAGTTTAGAAGTAAACAAAGGAACTTTATCTTCTCCAGGAGTTGGAATTGGTGCTGTCAAAATTAATTCCGCTGGAAGCAGCGCCACTCATACAACTTCGAATAATAGAGCGTGGACTCTAGCCTGGACTGCCCCAACAACCGGAAGCGGAAGCGTTACTTTCGGTTTGGCTTGTATGGCTGCGAATGGAAATGGAGGAACTGGCGGAGATAGTTGGACTACTACTTCTGTGACTGTACCTGAAACCCCCCAGGGCAATCAACCGCCTTCAGCTAGTAATGCGTTACTTGGTCCTACAACCGCTAAAACTGCAGATCAATTATCTCTGACGTACATTTTCAATGACCCAGAAGGAGATCAGGAATCTGGATCTGTGATTACTTGGTACAGAGATGGCAATGTAGTGGCATCACAAAACGGCTTGAATTCTCTTTCTCCATCATTCACATCAAAAGGTGAGCAATGGCAAGTAAGTGTAATTCCAAGCGATGGCACAGATCAGGGAGATGAAATTCTCAGCAATACTGTTACCATCCAAAACACCGCACCCCAAGCAGGAACACCTTCACTGACGCCAGGAAACCCAGATACTGACTCTACAATCACTGTTGTACAAACAAATTCCGATGCTGATGATGACGAATTATCTACCGAAACAAGATGGTTTTTGGATGATTCTGTTGTCAACTCTCTTGATGACCTTGAATCATTACCTGCGTATGCAACAAGGCCGGGAGATGAGTGGTTTGCTGAGGTTAGAGTGTCCGATGGCGAAGCAATTACATCATGGGAAAGAACAAATTCAGTCATCATCGGAAATCAAAATGAAGCACCGGTAATTCAATCTGCTTCTTTGAGTCCATCTTCACCTACAACAATTAGCGAGATTTCACTAAGTTATACCAGTATTGATCCCGATTCAGATCCCGTACAATTTACCGAAATTATGTGGTATAAGAATGAAAATCTAGTGCCGTTTTTGAACGATTTGACAACCGTACCCTCAGACCAAACAACTGCAGAAGATGCATGGAAAGCAAGACTGAGAGTAAGTGATGGCCAAGCCTGGTCGGATTGGTTCTGGTCAGGCGAGGTAATCGTCTTGAATACCAATCCAGTAGCAGTGGGATTGAATATCCAACAACAATTGTATACTACAGAAAATGTTGAAATATCCTTCGATTTAAATGATCTTGACAATCATCAGTTGAATATGGAAATGTCAGAAATTCTTTGGACAAAAAATGACAATCC
>CAXAGT010000077.1:0-3039 GCA_963968885.1 uncultured Candidatus Poseidoniales archaeon
CGGCAGCGCCTGCACAAGCAGCAGCACCTGCCGGTAGTGGTAATGCGATGTATGATCAGTATTATGCCCAATATTACCAGCAATTCGTTGCTCAAGGATATGATGCGGCTACAGCCCAGCAGTATGCTGCGCAGTATGCCCAACAGGCACTACAGCAACAATAGCCTCAGAAGCCTAGGTTTCAGTTGTAGGATAAAGCCTGCAAGGGCTTAAAAGCCACTGGTATAGGGGTTGCTCATGGATGAAAATCTTGTGCATGGAGACAACTACACGGTCAGGGACATTTCCCTTGCTGAAACAGGAGCTTTGAGGGTAGACTGGGCGAGATCAAGAATGCCGGTTCTTGGAGCATTGAGAGAAGAGGCACTAGTAACAAAACCACTTGCGGGGATGAGAGTTGCAGGTTGCCTACACGTTACTAAAGAAACAGCGGTCTTGATCGAGACAATCGTCGCTGCTGGTGCTGAAATTTCCTGGTCAGGATGTAACCCATTAAGCACTCAAGATGACGTTGCAGCCTGGTTAGCTAGTGAAGGATACAGTATCTATGCATGGCATGGACAAAGTGTTGATGACTTCTACTGGTGCATCGATAAAACACTTGAATTCAAGCCAACACTAACTTTGGATGATGGTGCTGACCTCATTGTCAGAGTCCATGGTGACAAATCAGAATACCTTGCTGATGTAATCGGTGGAACTGAAGAGACAACAACTGGTGTTCATAGACTAAGAGCAATGGGCGATGCTGGAGACTTGAAGTATCCAGTGATGGCTGTAAATGATGCAGTAACAAAGTGGGACTTTGACAATGTATACGGAACCGGACAATCCACAATCGATGGAATTCTAAGAGCAACAAGTGTATTGATTGCTGGTAAGACATTCGTAGTTGCAGGATATGGACACTGTAGCCGTGGACTTGCAATGAGAGCAGAAGGAATGGGTGCTAACGTAGTTGTTACCGAAGTAGATCCCCTTCCTGCTTTGAGAGCTGTAATGGATGGATACAGAGTAATGAAGATGGATGATGCAGCCAAGATAGGAGACATTTTCTGTACTGCTACTGGTATGAAAGACGTCCTAGTTGACAGGCACTTTGAATCCATGAAAGATGGAGCGATTATTTCCAACACAGGACACTATGATTGTGAGATAAACATCGAGCAGTTGAAGTCTCTGTCCACATCAGTTAGAACAATTAGAGCAGACAATGATGAATACACTCTAAGCAATGGAAACAAGATATATCTTCTTGCAGATGGAAGGCTAGTCAACCTTGCAGCAGCAGAAGGACATCCTTCGGAAGTTATGGACATGTCATTTGCAAATCAATACCTTTCACTTTGCAGACTTGCTGCAGAGGCTAAGGACATGGGTAACAATGTCTACGATATCACCCAAGAACAAGACCAAGGTCTTGCATTGAAGAAATTAGCAACCCTAGGAATCAGCATCGATGAATTGACTGAAGAGCAAATCATATACCACAAAGATTACACATCCGGAACATGATTTGACTTAGTTGAAAACCCGGTTATTCGGAATAAGGAAAACATGGATTTTAAGTCATGAAATATATCATGGCAGATTAATTTCATAATTTTTCCAAAATTCATCATTGAGAGTGACTGAAGTCGCAACCGAGCCTCTTGAAATACGTGAATCTTTGTTCTTAAGTCGTATTTTCATCTTGTATTTTCCAAAGTCGATTTCAATTTCATTGCTAACTCCACCAGTTTTTCTGATGGAAATTATTTTCTTCGGAATTGCCGTTTTCTTGACATTCAATCTTCCTTGAAAATCGATAGCATGTAAACTACAGTGTCCTCCTCCTCTTGCAAAATAAAGTGGGTGGGAGCCCAATGCTTTTTCATGCAGTGCCTTGATGATTCCAGTTGGGTCGGAATTATGTAAATCGTTGATCATATCAATGAAAGCATCTCTGATTGGACTTATGACCTTTTTTTCTTTCATCCCATCAGGTAAATCTGAAAACTTACTATATTGATGTTTTAGGTTCTCTAAGAAATCATGCATACGTTTCAACTCATTTGAGAATTTTTTTGTAACTTTTATGCCACCAAATTCCTTAAGCATACCTTTACTAAACCTGAAACCTCTTGTCTCAGGATGACTTAATCCCGTAGCATGCTTACATGAAATCCCAAATTTATCTTTTTTAGTTCTTGTAATTTCCAAGTCAGAGGGATTACCTCTAGTTTGCCCTAAACCAGTTATTCCAACACTTTCTTTTTCCAAAGAAATGACTTTTTCCATGATTTTAGTCGCCTGCTTGTACATTTGTTTGTATTCTTGACTATGTTTATGCTTCTGGGCAATTTCTGAGAATCTCTGATTCCTTGGTCCTCTTGGATTTATTTTTGTTAACCCTTGTTCAATTGCTGCAAAATAACAGGCAACTTCCCACTTATCGCCATTCTTAACCTGGGCTCCACCCGGAATTAGTCTTGATTGTGTAGGATGAGTTTTATGTTGATTCCGGTATGAAAATGATTCTGAGAAAAGAAGAATCTCAGATGCTTCCTGCATTTCATCATCGCTTACGTTTTTCATTCCATAAGTCCAATCGACTTCGTCTACACCAAAATTAGGGAATGCATCAATCACTTGTTGGTCATTATTGTAAGAAATCAAGATTTTCCATCCCTTTTTGTTGAGTGATTCACATAATTCAGCTAATCTAACATGGTCGAAACCCTTGTGCATATCTCCTTTAGTTCCATACAAGCTTGAGGCTTGATTTGAAAGCCAATATGGTGGATCAAGATATATCATTTTACCTTCGGGAGATTCTTCAATCAGTGCTTCTAGAACCTCGAAAGCATCAGCATGGGCAACCTCGATGTTAGGTGCATGAAATTCTCTTAGACGTTGTATGGAAGATGGAGTAAATCGTTTGTGACCTGGTGACATTCCACCACTCATGGTTGAGCCAGAAAAAGAAGAGCGATTGATTACATAAAAAAATGCAGCAAGTTCATCTTCATCTACATCGTTATTCAAAATATGCTCTTT